>JAFGGC010000012.1 GCA_016930715.1 Endomicrobiales bacterium | reverse complement strand
CTTGAACAACGCTGCGGTCTTCAAATCCCGACGCAAGCCAAGCAGTTGGCTTGCTTTGGCAAAATCAAACGCCGCCAACGGGATTTGAACCCGTGATCTCCGCCTTGAGAGGGCGATGTCCTAAACCGCTAGACGATGGCGGCAACAATAATTGAATCTATGTCAAAAAACAGTTTATTGCGCGTTTTTCTCTCTGCGGCGGCCGCCTTTAGAGGGCTCGTCGCCTTTGGCGACCCCGGGCACTCACCGGCTCGCGCCCGCCGCAAATCGCGTGCTCCTTATTCGTCGCACTGCGGCCCTAAACCGCTAGACGATGGCGGCAATGGAAACCCGTTAAATCTGCAGGATTGGATTATAACAAAAATTGGCTTGCCGAGCAATGGGTATTTGGACGTTAAATATTCGCGATTGAGATATCAATGACAGAGTTAAGGCAAGCACCGGAGTCGAACGTGGAAAATATAAATGCCCGCATAGCTATGGGAAGAGCATATAGGCAAAAGAAGGATTATGGAAACGCGATTGATGAATACAGCGCCGCGGTCAATTGCCTTAGCGCTCAAGATCCCGCAAAGGGGATTTTGCACAAAGAGATGGGTGAGATGTATATGGAGGCCGGGGATATTGATTCGTCAATAAGTGAGTTTAGTAAGGCGATTCAAACGGGACAATATGACCAATATACCCACCTTTCGTTGGGCGAGTTGTTCTGCAGAAAAAAGCGGTATGATTTAGCCGACATCGAATTCGATAAGGCGGTCGATATCGACCCGTCAAGCCATGTATTTTTTCAATTAATCAGAATACATAAAAAATACAGGAGGATACACAAATGCATAGCCGCGAGCATAAATTATGTGGACAAAAAAAGAGAAGAAGACGCGGCCGAGAATAAAGCAATACTGGACGCGATAAAATCACACGCTAATGCAGGATCCGCGGGCAAGGAATTGTCGGTTAAAATTCTAAGGATGCCTTTAGTGGAACGTGCCGCTAAAGACAAGCACAGTTATATTCTGCTGCCGCCTTTCGGGATAGGGCAGCTTGTTGCCTACCTCAGGGGAAATGACATAAAAATAGACCAGGATGATTTGTACGTAAAGGTCGGCCATGACAATATGTTCGGCAAAGATGAAGACAGGATCGACATGGAGATATTTCTCGACGAGAAACGTGTAGTTGAATATTCTAACGGCAAAGAAGACGAATATATTGAGAATATTATGCGGAAGTTGGAGGCCAAAACAAATCTAAAATACGATGTCATGCTTTTGTCGCTGGATTGCGGATGCCCGAACGACAGCGGAGTCATGTTTGTTCTTGCCCTGGCAAAATACATAAAGAAGAAATATAACGCCGCTATTCTTGTCGGAGGTCATTACGAGCAGCTGGATGTTTTAATGTCCCATGATTTGCGAAATATAGACTATGTCGGTTTCGGGAAAGGCGAAAAAATGCTCTTTGTCGCCTTGACGGCCCTCAAATACGGAGTGAACCTGAACGAGGTGCCGGATAAATGGCTTGTTGTGAAGGGGAAAGAAATGATTAACGGCAATGTTCCTTACGGCACAAAAGCCGACTACGACGGTCTGCCGTTTCATCTTTATGAATACGCGAACGATAAAAGGACAACTCCGGATGACAAGGAATTTGAGTGCATATTGGACGGTTTCAATAACAGCCGCCTGAAGGTGGCCGAATTCGAGCTTATGGATGGATGCTTTTATGAATGCATATTCTGTTGTTTGTCGAATGTCAAGGAAGTTTTTATCCTGTCTCCTAAGGAAGCCGTGGATCAATTGTGCGAGCTGAAAGAAAAATACGGCATAAGCAATTTTATGTTCATGAATTCCATGATAAATCTGTCAAAAAAATACGTCAATGATTTTTGCGATGAGATTATCAGCCGTAAATTGGACATCCTTTGGTCGGATTGCGCGAGGGCCGATAATCTTGACAGGGATACTCTCAATAAAATGAGCAGGGCGGGATGCGTGAGGCTGATATACGGGATGGAATCGGCCAGCCCGCGCTTGTTAAGGTATATGAATAAAGGGCTTCGGATGGGGAGGATAGAAGATGTCTTGCGATGGACGCACGAAGCCGGAATACTCGTGGGAATAGAATTAATTTGCGGTTTTCCGGGCGAAACAAAGGAAGATTTGGACATGACAATCGACTTTGTTAAAAGAAACAAGGAACACCTGGACATGTGTTATTGCAACGTGCTGTACGTGAGAAATACGATGAGGTTTTTTTCGGAAGCGAATAAATACGGAGTACATAATTTCAGGAACGTTCGTTATTATGACGAATTAAATTGTTCCGTCAAGCTGGGATATGATGAGATCGGAGGTCTTTGTTGGGAGGATAAATTCAAGGAAATGCAGGAACATATTAAATATATGGTGGACAAAGCCCAAAAGGAACGCGATTTCTATAGATTTGAATATGAAGTGGAACATTTTATGTTCTATCTGTTCTCGAAGATTAACGACAGGAATAGAGCAAGATATTTGTTCCGCAAGGCGAAAAAGTATCTGGTCTGAGTTCAAGAATGATTATATTAACACAGAATATCAGCGATGAAACTTAATAAAATCAACGAATGCTTGTGGGAAATTCCCAGGTCAGGCGCGATGAACGTGCCCGGGATGATATTCGCCTCGCAAAGGATGATAGACCATATCTTGCGGGAAAAGGCGGCAGAACAGGTGGCAAACGTCGCCTCGCTTCCCGGCATAGTCGGCAGGTCGCTTGCAATGCCCGACATCCACTGGGGCTACGGTTTTCCGATAGGAGGCGTGGCGGCCTTCGGCGTCGAGGACGGCGTTATATCGCCCGGCGGGATCGGCTATGACATTAACTGCGGCGTCAGGCTTCTTAGGACGAACCTTGAAAAAAAGGACCTTGAAAAAAAGGTAAGCGCGCTGATAGAGGCGCTTTTTTCAAATATACCTTCGGGCGTCGGTTCCACGGGAAAAATCAATCTTTCCTTGGACGAGGTGAAGCTTGTTTTGGAAAAAGGCGCCTCCTGGGCCGTGTCGCGGGGTTACGGGGATAAAGATGACCTCGAATACGTAGAGGAAAAAGGCGCGATGCCCGGGGCGGACTCCTCTGCGGCCAGCAAGCGCGCGCTTGAAAGAGGCAGGGAGCAGCTGGGAACCCTCGGCGCGGGGAACCATTTTCTTGAAATGCAGGTGGTTGACAGGGTATTCGACAAAGAAGCCGCGGAGACCTTCGGCCTCCGTGAGGGCCAGGTAACGGTTATGGTGCACACGGGTTCAAGGGGCCTCGGTTACCAGATATGCGACGACTATATCTCGTACCTTCAGGATGCCGTGAGAAAATACGGTTTCAGCCTTCCCGACAGGCAGCTCGTCTGCGCGCCCGTCAATTCCCAGGAAGGAAAAAAGTATTATTCCGCTATGGCCGGCGCCGCCAACTACGCCTGGGCCAACAGGCAGATAATAACACACTGGGTGAGGGAAACGATGATGAGAACGCTTGGCGCGTCCCCGAAAGAGCTGGGCGTGGAGATCGTCTATGACGTCGCCCATAATATAGGAAAATTCGAGGAACATGCCGGGAAAAAATTGTTCGTTCACAGGAAGGGCGCGACCAGGGCTTTTTCCAGGAACCATAAAGATATACCCGCAAGGTATAAACAGGCAGGACAACCTGTGATAGTGCCCGGAACGATGGGCACGGAGTCGTACGTCCTTCTGGGAACGGAAGAAGCTATGAAACAGACGTGGGGCTCTTCCTGCCACGGCGCGGGCCGTATGATGAGCCGCACGCAGGCGCTCAAGCTCGAGCGGGGCCAGGAAGTTTCAAGAAAACTCGAAGCTTCGGGGATAACGGTGCGCTCCGATTCCTGGAAGACGCTCGCCGAAGAAGCGCCGGCGGCCTACAAGGACGTGGGCGAGGTGGCAGGTGTCTGTGAGGCGGCTGGCATAGCCAAAAAAGTCGCGAGAATGAAACCGCTTGGAGTCATAAAGGGATAAAATACCGTATCTGGTATCTCGTACCTAGTATCTCGAAAAGACGTGACGAGATGCGAAATACGAGATACGAGAAACGTTTTTGGAGTGAGGAATGCTTGACATCAAACTGATCAGGGAAAACCCGAAAAAGGTAAAACAGGATCTTGAAAGAAGGGGGGGCGAGGTATTTCTCGACGAGCTTCTCCAGTGGGATGAGGAGAGAAGGAAGCTAATCGTTGAGATGGAGTCCTTGCGAGAAAAGAGGAACAAGGCCTCGGAGGAAATAGGAAAACTCAAAAAACAGGGCAAGGAGCCTTCCTCGGAGTCCGTGTCAGACATGGACCAGGCAAGGGAGTGCATAAAGGAAAAAGAACGTTTTCTCGTGACCCTTGAGCAGAAAATAGAGGATTTCCTGCTACGGCTTCCGAATATCCCGGACGAGAGCGTGCCGGGAGGCAAATCGCCGGGACAAAACATCCAGACATTCATCTCCGGCGAGCCGCCAAAAAAGGATTTTGAGCCGAAACCGCACTGGGAGATAGGAGAAAAGCTGGGGATACTCGATTTTGAGACTGCGGCCAAGATTTCCGGCTCGCGTTTCGCCCTTTTAAAGGGCAAGGGCTGCGTTCTCGAGCGTGCGCTGATAAGTTTTTTCATAGACACGCAGGTTGCCGCAGGTTACGCGGAGGTCTTCGCGCCGTATCTTGTGAACAGGGCGTCGATGCAGGGGACGGGCCAGCTTCCGAAGTTCGAAGAAGAGGCCTTCAGGTGCCGGGAGGACGAGCTCTACCTCATACCCACGGCGGAAGTCTCGGTCACGAACATCCACCGCGACGAAATACTTGACGAGAAAGACCTTCCGAAGAAATACGTTTCCTATTCCGCGTGTTTCCGGAGGGAATCGGGTTCCTACGGCAAGGACACGAAAGGCCTCATCCGGAACCATCAGTTCAACAAGGTGGAACTGGTGAAATTAACGACGCCTCAGGAATCGATGAACGAGCTCGAGACGCTGACCAGAGACGCCTGCGAGGTGCTGAAAAAACTCGGCCTCACGTATAAAGTGCTTGTTTTGTGCACGGGAGATATGGGGTTCGGTTCTTCAAAGACTTACGACATTGAAGTATGGATGCCCGGTGAAAAACGCTGGCGGGAGATATCGTCCTGCACCAATTTCAAGGATTTCCAGTCGCGCAGAATGAACATAAAATACCGCCTGGGCGACAAGAAAAAGGAGTATGTTCACACGCTGAACGGTTCGGGTGTCGCGGTAGGCAGGTGCTTTGCCGCCGTCCTTGAATGTTTTCAGCAGAAAGACGGCTCCGTCGTGATCCCCGAGGTTTTAAGAAAGTACACCGGTTTTGACAGAATCGAACCGAAATAAGAAGCGTTTTTCTTGACAACGTTCAAACTTTTGAATATAATTACAAGCCAACACAAGGGACAAAGGCGTCCCTGATTACATAAGTGGACAAAGATGTCCGGTAGTGGTGTTAGTGTTTTGCGTTTGAATACTTGCGACAAGCCTCTGAGGATTATCAGCAAAGGCGTAAGCTAAAGGCGCTCATTCGCTTAAAAACTGATAAGTTTTTGATATCGGACAGTGATGTCTACTTGAAACAAAGTGGTTTTTACGGGCGCCTTCCAATGCGAAATAAATAAAATTGGGAGGCAGTATGGCTAGTGCAAAAGAATACGTCAAGAACGTAATAGAAACGGTAAAGAAGAGAAACCCCGGAGAATCGGAGTTCCACCAGGCAGCCCTCGAAGTGCTTGAATCACTCATACCCGTCATAGAAAAACACCCCGAGTTCCAGGAATCGTCCCTCCTTGAGAGGATCGTGGAACCCGAAAGGCAGATAATATTCAGAGTGCCCTGGCAGGACGACAAAGGCAGGATGCAGGTCAACAGGGGCTTCAGGATACAGTACAACTCCGCGCTTGGCCCCTACAAGGGCGGGATAAGGTTCCACCCTTCAGTTTACATCGGAATAATAAAATTTCTCGGCTTCGAGCAGGTATTCAAGAATTCGCTTACCGGCCTGATGATGGGCGGGGGAAAGGGCGGTTCCGATTTCGACCCGAAGGGCAAATCGGATTCCGAGGTAATGAGGTTCTGCCAGAGCTTTATGAACGAGCTCTACCGCCACATTGGCGCGGACACCGACGTGCCCGCCGGAGATATCGGCGTGGGCGGAAGGGAAGTGGGATACATGTTCGGCCAGTGGAAGAAACTCACGGGTTTGTGGAACGGAGTGCTCACCGGTAAGGGCCTTGATTTCGGAGGTTCATTAGCAAGGACCGAGGCGACCGGATACGGATGCGTGTATTATACCGATGAAATGCTAAAAGACAGAAAGACCTCCTTTGACGGAAAAATCGTCACGATTTCCGGATCGGGCAACGTTGCCATCTACGCCCATCAGAAGGCGACCCAGCTCGGAGGAAAGGTCGTAGCGATGTCGGATTCAAACGGTTTCATATACGATAAAAACGGCATAAACCTAGACACTATAAAAAAGCTCAAGGAAGTAGAGAGAAAAAGGATATCCGAGTACGCGAAAGAACACAAAGGGGCCCAGTACACGGAAGGATGCCTCGGCATATGGAACGTCAAGTGCGACGTGGCGCTCCCTTGCGCGACCCAGAACGAGCTTGACGGCAAAGCCGCGGAAACGCTTGTCAAGAACGGCTGCGCAGCCGTAGCCGAGGGCGCTAACATGCCGTGCACGCCGGAAGCCGCGGAAATATTCATCAAGAACAAAGTGTCTTTCGGGCCCGGCAAGGCGGCGAACGCCGGCGGAGTGGCGACGTCAGGTCTTGAAATGGCGCAGGACTCCCAAAGGGAGAGCTGGACGTTCGACGAAGTGGACAAGAAGCTTTACAGGATAATGGTCAACATTCACAAGGCCGGCAAGGAAGCCTCGGAGGAATACGGCACTCCGGGCAACCTCGTCAACGGCTCGAACATCGCGGGTTTCATGAAGGTGGCGCGCGCGATGATGGCCCAGGGGCTTGTGTAACGGCACCGGGGCGGTATTTTTAGGAAAAAGCGGCGCGAAAGACACGCCGCTTTTTTCTTTTTATGATAAGTTTTAAACTAAAATGTTGTATAATATCAATTGCGATGAAAAGATTCTATAGATCTCAAAAGGACAAAAAAATCGCGGGCATCTGCGGAGGGATAGGCGAAATATTGAACGTCGATCCCACGCTTGTCCGGCTCGGGGTTGTTTTCGTGAGTTTGGCGACAGCCGTCATGCCGGCGGTCCTGGTTTACCTTCTGGCGTGGCTAATCGTGCCGAACGAGCCGGACGGCGGCATTAGATGAACGAATGAAAGAGGGTTTTTGATGGCCGGACTGGTAAGCAGGATCAAGCTGCTTTTCGGGAACAATCATAAAGAGCAGGAGCTTGAAAAGAAAGTGGCCGAGCTCGAAAAGCTGAACGAGGGGCTACAGAACAACTCCATGACGATGGCCATGGCGCTGTCGGATTACTTCGGCATATTCAAGCAATTCAGCGCCGGAAGCCTCAACGTCAGCGCCAACGAAACGACCGGCAACGAGGTGCTCGACCAGCTGGGCAAGATGACCAACGAACTCATATCTACGATGAGAGGGCTTTCGGAAACGGCCGAGAAGATCGCGTCCGGAGACCTCACGACGCAGATGCGAGCGAGAAGCGCGGACGACATACTCGTCACGGCGTTCATCAAGATGACCCAGAACCTCAAGGACCTTATAGGAAACGTCGATAATCTAACCGACGCGACCAGGCATTCCGCGGGAGAGATGGCTGCGACCATAAACCAGGTGAACCAGACGATGACGCAGGTTCAGGGCTCCATATCCCAGATAGCCACCGCGACTAACCAGATAGCGAAAAGCGCCCAGGGTATATCCTCGCTTGTTCAGGATTCGGCCAATACCGTCGACACCGGCAGCGTGAGCATAGACCAGGTGACGGAGAAATTCAGCATGGTGCAGCGCACGATCGAAATAACGGGGCAGTCAATACAAAAGCTTTACGAGCGTTCCATCGAAATATCCGACATACTGGGGCTGATAACAAAGATTGCCGACCAGACGAACCTTCTCGCCCTGAACGCCGCGATAGAAGCCGCGCGGGCGGGCGAGGCCGGCAGGGGGTTTGCCGTAGTCGCCGACGAGGTCAGGAAGCTTGCCGAATCATCGTCAAGTTCAGCCGGAAAAATAACCGGCATCATCAAGGAAATCCAGCTTGACACCGAAAACGTGGTTGATTCTTCCAAGAAATCGCTCGCCGAAGCCAAGGACGTTATCCTGCTTGCCTCGAAAATGAGGGAAGGCTACGGGGAAATAGTCAAATCCATAAAGGGCATCCACAAGGAAGTCGAGCAGATAGCCGCCATTTCCGAAGAAACCGCGGCCTCGGCAGAGGAAATAACCGCGAGCTCGGAAGAACAGCTCGCCGCGGTAACCGAAATAACATCCGGCTCGCAGGAGCTTTCGACAAGAGCGGCCAAGCTGAGGGAAGAAGTAGACAAGTTCCGCCTCGAGCATAACGAAACGGTAAATTGAGCCGCCGGACACCGCCCTTTTTTGGTATAAAACCGAATACTTCGTCATATTGCCGGGAATAAGCCGCAAAAACTGGAACACACTTCTTATTTTTACGGAAAACGCGATGAACAGGTTAAAACCGAAGGTATCTATAATTGGCTGCGGCAACGTGGGCATGCGTTCGGCTTATGCCCTCATAATAAGCGGCATCGCAAGACAGATCGTTCTTGTCGACAGGAACATGCAGAGGGCCGAAGGCGAGGCAATGGACCTTTCGCACGGAGCTCCCTATGTTTCGCCGGTCGAGGTACACGCCGGCACGTATTCCGATATTAAGGACTCGGACCTTGTGATCATAACGGCCGGCCTGAAGCAGAAACCCGGCCAGACAAGGTTTGACCTTTCGAAAGACAATATCGAACTTTACAGGACGATAATACCGGAGATTGCGAAAAACGCTCCCGGCGCGATTTATCTTGTTGTGAGCAACCCCGTCGACGTGCTGTCATATGCGGCGCAAAAGATTTCCGGCAAGCCCCATAAAGAGGTGATAGGTTCCGGAACGGTTCTTGATTCGGCCCGACTTCGTTTCAATCTTGCCAGGCACTGCAGAGTTGACCCGAGGAACATACATGCCTATATTCTCGGAGAGCACGGCGATACCGAATTTCCCGTTTGGAGCAAGGCGATGATAGGCGGAGTATTTTTCAGCGAATACTGCGTCGTGTGCCCTAGGAAGGACACGTGCGACCACGATGCGGTGCTGGAAAATATCTTCAGCGAAGTAAGGGACTCGGCGTACAAGATAATAGAAAAAAAGGGCGAAACGTCGTACGGGATAGGCCTTGCGGTCGCAAGGATAGCCCAAGCCGTGCTCAACGACGAAAACGCGATACTGCCTGTCTCAACGCTTGTCGAAGGTTATTCCGGGCTCGGCGGCGTGTATTTGAGCCTTCCGGTCGTGCTTAACCGTGCCGGGGTAAGGGAGACAATGAGGATAAATCTCAATAAAGATGAAAACGAGGCTCTTTTGAGATCGGCGGAAGCTATAAAAAAGATCATAGATCACGCAGGCTTGCGGTAAGGAGGGTAAAATGGCGGAAAAACAAAAAAAAGAATTGAGTCCGCTGGATTTCGTGCTGGATTTTGAGGCGAACGGCTGCAGGATGTACCTGAAGCTCGCGGCCAGAACCAGGAACTTGCTCGGGAAGAAGCTCTTTTACTCCCTTGCTGCGGAGGAGATAGACCACGCCCGCAAGGCGGATGAAACCTTCAACGCCGGGGAGACGCAGAAGGCGCCGAGCCTGCCGGCCGTGGAGGCCGTGCTTAAAGATTTTTTCGGCAAGGCGGTAAGGTCCGAGTTTAAAAAGAGCGGAGAAAGCACCGAAGCATACGAGCTGGCCATGGAGATGGAAAGGAAAGGTTATGAAGCCTACGAGAATTTTTTAAAAAAAGCGAAAACGGAGAAGGAAAAATCTTTTTTTAAATGGATACTGAACGAAGAGAAGGAACACCTTTCCGCGATCGCCAACGTCTATTACTATCTCACGGGTTCGGGAGACTGGCTGCAGGAAGAGGAGTCCCGAAGATGGAACTGGATGAACATGTAGTTGGCAGCCCCGCCCTTTTTTCTGCTGCGGAAACGGTATTTGGGCTGCAACTTAAGGAACTTAGGCTAGCGTCCGCAAGGACGCGTCGCCTAAGTTCCCTGTGTTTCGCCTCAAATCCCGTTTCCTCGCTACGAAAACGGGCGGGGCTGCCAACTACGAATAGCGAGAAGTCAAAAGCTGAACAAAACATAGCAGTTAATCAAAGTAATCAGGGTTTTGGAAAAACAAATGATATCTGACCAGATAGTATTGTGGGCCGTTTTCAATATAGCGGTGCTATTGATGCTGTTCTTCGACCTCGGGGTCTTCCACAGGAAAAACCACGTGATAGGCCTGAAGGAATCCATAGCGTGGAGCGTCATATGGATAGTGGTAGCCCTGATTTTCAATGTCGGGGTATACATATGGAGCGGTCCCGTGAAAGGCACGGAATTTTTGACCGTCTACATAATCGAGCGTTCGCTCAGCATAGACAACATCTTCGTTTTTCTCATAATATTCCAGTACTTCCGCGTGGCGGGGGAATTCCAGTACAAGGTGCTTTTTTGGGGGATCCTCGGGGCCCTGGTCATGAGGGCGGTTTTCATAGTCTCGGGCGTGGCGCTGGTCAACAAGTTCCACTGGATGATATACGTCTTCGGGGCGCTGCTGGTCTACGTGGGCCTCAAGCTCGCGTTCAAGAAGGGGGAAGAGGTGCATCCGGAGAACAATATTGTGCTGAAGCTCTGTAAAAAAATCCTGCCGGTATCCGACGGGCACGAGGGAGGGAAGTTTTTTCTCAGGAAAGGGGAAAAGCTGTTTGTCACGCCGCTTTTTTTGGTCCTGATAGTGATCGAGACATCGGACATTATTTTTGCCGTTGATTCCATTCCGGCCGCCCTTGCCATCACCAGGGACTCCTTCATCATATATTCCGCAAACGTTTTCGCGATACTGGGCCTACGGGCCACTTATTTCGCGCTCGAGGGATTCATGAGGATGTTCAGGTACCTGAACTACGGCCTCTCGGTCGTGCTGACGTTCGTGGGCGCGAAGATGCTTATTTCGGATTTTTATCATATACAAACTGTTGTTTCGCTTGCCGTCATCGCCGCGGTTCTCGCGGTCTCCGTCGTTTTGTCGGTTTTTGTCAGGACAAAAAACGGGAAAAAATAATTACGAAAATCTTCATAGCGGGTCTTGACAAAAAATGCTTTGTGTATTATAATGTCTATTAATATGATAGACATAATAGTGTATATTCCAAGATTTAATTCCATAGAGCACGCGATACCCGTTACGGTGCGAATGAGGTTCCCGGCCGGGGAAAAGGCGTTCGTGCGGCCCTAGCATCAAATCCAATTTAAAGACTAATATAAGATGAAGTTTTTCGCGCAACAAGGAGAACTAAAATGACCAAAATCGATTCCAAACTGAAAACCGAAACGCTCGCGCTACACGGGGGGCAGGAGGCAGACCCGGCCACCGGCTCCAGGGCAGTGCCCATTTATCAGACTACCTCCTACAACTTCAAAAGCACGGACCACGCCGCGAGCCTGTTCGCGTTGAAGGAGTTCGGCAACATATACACGAGGCTCCAGAACCCTACGACAGACGTCCTTGAGAAGAGGATAGCGCTTCTTGACGGTGGCGTGGGGGCGCTCGCTACGGCGAGCGGCCAGTCGGCCATAGCGCTTGCCGTGCAGAACATAGCTAAAGCCGGAGACGAGATAGTGTCGGCCGACAACCTTTACGGCGGAACATATAACTTGTTCCACTACACGTTCGCGAAACAGGGAATAAATGTCAAGTTCGTGAAATCGGACGACCTTTCGGCCTTCGAAAAAGCGATAACGCCTAAAACAAAAGCCCTTTACGCCGAATCCATAGGCAATCCGAAGCTGAATGTCGCTGATATCGAAGGCCTTGCGAAGGTCGCCCACAAGAACGGCCTGCCTCTCATCATCGACAACACCGTTTCGCCGTATATTTTAAGGCCCATAGATTTCGGGGCGGACATCGTGGTCTACTCCGCGACCAAATTCATCGGCGGTCACGGGACTTCGCTCGGCGGCCTGATAGTCGATTCCGGCAAGTTCGACTGGACGAACGGCAAGTTCCCGCTGGTAGCCGGCCCGGACCCCAGTTACCACGGGGTGGATTTCGTGGAAGCCTTGAAGCCCCTTGGTAATATAGCATACATCGTGAAGGCAAGGGTGGTTCTCCTGCGCGACCTCGGGCCCGCCATATCGCCTTTCAATTCGTTTTTGTTCCTTCAGGGGCTGGAGACTCTGCACCTGAGGCTCCCGAGGCACTGCGAGAACGCCCTTTCGGTCGCAAAATTCCTTGAAAAACACCCGAAAGTCTCCTGGGTCAACTATCCTGGGCTTGATTCAAGTCCGGAAAAGGAAAGGGTCAAAAAGTACCTGCCCAAGGGCGCCGGAGCCATAATAGGTTTCGGTATAAAAGGCGGGGCGGAGGCGGGAAAAAAGTTCATAAACTCGCTTGAGCTTGTATCGCATCTTGCCAACGTGGGCGACGCGAAGACGCTTGCCATACATCCGGCCACGACGACCCACCAACAGCTTTCCGAAAAGGAACAGCTTGCCACTGGAGTCACGCCGGATTTCATTCGGCTTTCGATAGGCATCGAGCACGTAGACGATATAATCGCCGACATCGAGAAAGCCCTGAAAAAAGCGTGATACGGAGAAAGAAAAATGAAGATATCGTTCAAGGGGGATTACGCCCTAAAGATAATACTTGACCTCGCCTTGACGTACGGCCAGAGGATTACGCCCATAAAGGAAATATCAAGGCGGCAGGACATCCCCGAAAAATTCCTCGAGCAGATTATTACCACGCTAAAAGGCGCGGGATACATCAAGACGGTCAGGGGCCCGAAGGGCGGCGTGTTTCTTGCGAAGCATCCTTCGAAAGTTACGCTGGGCGATATAATACGCCTGATGGAGGGGCCTACCTCGCCCGTTACGTGCGTGAGCCGTTCGGCCCACGCCAGGTGCACGTTCGAGAAACAGTGCGTTTTCAAAAGCGTTTGGGAGGACGTCAGGGACAGGATAAACGACGTGGTGGACAACACCACGTTTCAGGATATGGCGGAAAAAGCCGGCAAGATGAACATTCCTGACGTTCTGGATTACGCTATATAGCCGCCGATGCGCGCCGGAACCGCGCAACAGGGAGTAAATATGGGAAAAATATTCAAGGACACGACCAAAACGGTCGGCAACACGCCTCTCGTGAGACTGAACGCGCTGGCGCAGGGCCTCAAGGCGAAGATACTGGTCAAGCTTGAGTCGTTCAATCCCCTTTCGAGCGTCAAGGACAGGATAGGCGCGGCGATGATAGATGAGGCCGAGAAAAAAGGCCTGATAAAGAAAGGCGCCAGTATCATAGAGCCCACGAGCGGGAACACGGGAATAGCCCTCGCGTTCGTGTGCGCGGCAAGGGGGTACAAACTTACCCTTACTATGCCGGATACTATGAGCATGGAAAGGCGTCAGCTCTTGAGGTCGCTCGGGGCCGATGTCGTGCTGACGGAAGGCGCGAAAGGCATGAGCGCGGCGGTCGCGAAGGCCGAGGAACTCGTGAAATCCACGCCGGGAAGCTTCATGCCCAATCAGTTCAAGAATCCCGCCAATCCGGAAGTCCACCGCAGGACCACGGGGCAGGAGATATTGAACGACACCTCCGGCACTGTGGACTATTTCGTGGCGGGCGTTGGTACCGGGGGCACGCTGACCGGCGTCGGCGAAACGCTGAAGAAAAGCAGGCCTTCCGTAAAACTCATAGCGGTGGAGCCGAAGGATTCTCCCGTACTTTCCGGCGGGAAGCCGGGGCCGCATAAAATACAGGGGATCGGCGCCGGGTTCGTGCCGGATGTGCTCAACAGAAAGATAATCGATGAAATAATCCAGGTATCAAGCGAAGACGCCGGCGCCATCGCCAGGAGGCTTGCGAAGGAAGAGGGGGTGTTCTGCGGCATTTCAAGCGGCGCCAACGTATGGGCAGCCCTGATGCTTGCAGACAGGAAGGAAGCCGAAGGAAAAACGATAGTCACTGTTATCTGCGACACTGGCGAAAGGTATCTCTCGACGTGGCTTTTCGGGGAAAATAATTAAAAAAGGACATAAGATGAAAAAGACGTCAAAGGGCAGTTTGGGTGTTGTGGAAACGAAATATTTTACTTTCAATGAGCCGCTTAAGCTCGAATGCGGAAAGACATTGTCGCCTGTTACGGTCGCCTACGAAACATACGGAAATCTGAACGCGGAAAATACGAACGCGGTACTGATACTTCACGCGTTTTCCGGGGACGCGCACGCGGCCGGCTACCACAAAGGCGAAGAAAAACCGGGCTGGTGGAACGACATGATAGGCCCGGGCAAGGCGTTCGACACGGACAAGTATTTCGTGGTCTGCCCCAATATTATCGGGGGATGCAGGGGAAGCACCGGCCCGTCTTCGGTTAATCCCGCGACCGGCAGGCCGTACGGGCTCGATTTCCCCATCATTACAGTTTCGGACATGGTCAACGCGCAGAAAAAACTGATAGACCATCTGGGCATAAAAAAGCTCCTGTCCGTTTCGGGCGGATCAATGGGCGGGATGCAGGCCCTGCAGTGGGTGGCAAATCATCCTCAAGCGGTTAAAACCTGCATTCCGGTAGCCGCAACCCTCAAGCACTCGCCCCAGCAGATAGCGTTCGATGAGGTCGGGCGCCAGGCCGTCATGGCCGATTCCGACTGGAACAACGGCGAATACTACGGCGGAAAGCAGCCGGAAAGGGGTTTGAGCATCGCCCGCATGATAGGCCACATAACCTACATGAGCGACCAGTCAATGGAGGACAAGTTCTCAAGGAAGCTAAAGAACGACATATATTCCTTCAGCTTCAGGTCCGATTTCGAAGTAGAGGGCTACCTCAGGTACCGCGGCGACAGTTTCGTCAAGAGATTCGACGCCAATTCGTACCTCTACATAACGAAGGCGATGGATTACTACGACCTGTCCGACGGCAAGTTGTTCGCGTCGGGTAAAAATATGGACACGCGCTTTCTCGTCATATCCTTCAAGTCGGACTGGTTGTATCCGTCGTACCAGTCAAAGGAAATAGTCCAGGTTTTAAGGGGCAGGCAGGCGGACGTCACTTACTGCGAGATAAATTCGACGTACGGCCACGACGCTTTCCTTCTGGAAGTGGAGGACCAGAGCAAGCTGATAAGGAGTTTTCTGGAAAGGGCAAGCCGCAAATAGGGCAAATTCGACTTTGATTACGCGGATTTCTAACGCAGATTACACAGATTAGATTCTGTCGTGCCTGTGTAATCGGTTTTAAAATCTGCGTGATCAAGAAAGGTATTAATAAATGAGAATTGACCACGAGATAATCGAGAGCATCATCGAGCCAGGTTCGAAAGTGCTTGACCTCGGCTGCGGAGAAGGCGAGCTTCTGAAAAATCTTGCGGAAAAAAAGAACGCGAAGGTCCAGGGAATCGAGCTTGACGAGAACGCGATATACAAATGCGTGGAGAAGGGCCTTAGCGTCTATCACTCGGACATCGACACGGGCCTGAAGGGATATCCCGACAGGTCGTTCGACTACGTGATACTGAACCAGAGCCTTCAGCAGGTAAAAAACGTGGATTACGTTATCAACGAGGCGTTTCGTGCGGGCAAAAAGGTCATCGTGGGATTTCCGAACTTCGCGCAGGTAAAGTCCCGGCTGATACTTTTCTTCAGCGGCAGGGCTCCGGTCACGAACGCGCTTCCTTTCAAATGGAACACTACTCCGAACCTCCGTTTCTGGAGCATAAAAGATTTCAAGGAGTTTTGCCGTGAAAGCGGGATAAAAGTCGTTTCGGAGTATTTTTACGACAACGGCGGTCCCGTGCGGATTCTGCCTAACGTTTTTGCTCTGGGCGGAATATTCGTTCTTGAAAAATAGCGCCGCAAAAGGCGTATTTGAAATAGTCTGATGCTTTTTGTATACTTTGCGCAGCAAAGGGAGGCCGTGATACGGTCCTGAGAGTTCCCGTAGCTACGGGATGACCTTCAACTCCCGAACCGAATGGTTCGGTGAGTTCCTCGACCCTTGGGGTTCGAGGAAAAACCTGATCTGGATAATGCCAGCGTAGGGAAACATAACAGTGTTCACCCGTTATCAATTCCCTGCAATAAACATCAGGGAATTTTGTTTTTAGGAGGATTAAATGTCTATCAAAGTATCCGGTGTTCTCGAGAAGGTGCGAAAGGAAAAGCCTGTCGTTCACCATCTGACCAACTGGGTCACAATTTACGACTGCGCGAACATCGTTAAGGTGTTCGGCGCCTCTCCGGTAATGGCTCACGCGCAGGAGGAGGCGGGGGACATGGTGAAGCTGGCTTCGGCGCTTGTTTTAAACATCGGAACCCTGACGGTTGACTTCGTTCATTCAATGAAGGTGGCGGCAAAAGGGGCGAACATGAAAGGGATCCCCGTGGTGCTGGACGTCTGCGGTGCGGGAGCCACGAAACTCAGGGACGATAAATCGCTTGAACTGCTCGACGTCGCGAAGGTTGACATTATTAAAGGCAACGCTTCCGAAGTGGCAAGGATAGCCGGCGAAAACGTCTACACGAAGGGCGTCGACGCCGCGAAGGTTAACAAAGATCTCGTTTATGTTGCCAAAAGCCTCGCCGCAAAAAGAGCGTGCACCGTCGTCATCACCGGCAAGGAAGACATAGTGACGGACGGCTCAAGGGTATTCACGGTCAAGAACGGCCATGATATAATGGGCTGCGTGGTCGGCACGGGATGCATGGCGGCTTCGGTCATCGGTACTTTCGCGGCGGTGGAAAGGGATCTTGTTCTTGCCGCTGCGTGCGGCCTTGCCTGCTTTGAGGCAGCCTCCGAAATAGCGGCCGCGTCTTCGGGAGGACCGGGGACTTTCAAGGGAAAAATGTATGATGCCGTCTTCAATCTTGACGGCGAGACGGCGGACAAAATGTCCAAAATCGCGGTATCCGAATGACAAAAAGAATCAAAGGTTACTATTTCATAACGGACGCCTCGTTGAGCAGAAGCGGGAATCTTTCCGATGTCAGAAACGCGGTGGCATGCGGTGTTGGTGTTGTGCAGTACCGCGGAAAAGACGTTACCGCAAAAAATATGATGAAAGAAGCGCTTTGTTTTAAGAGGATCTGCAAAAAAGCGGTTTTTATCGTAAACGACAGGGTCGATGTCGCTCTTGCGTGCGGCGCCGATGGCGTACATTTGGGCCAGGACGACATGCCGTACGGCGCGGCGAGAAGGCTCCTCGGGAAAAACAAGATAATCGGCGTAACGGTTCACGGCGTCAAAGAAGCCAAAAGGGCGCAGAAAGAGGGAGCCGACTACCTCGGGGTTTCTCCGATTTTCTCAACGTCGACCAAAAAAGACGCGGGGAACCCGGCCGGCCTCAAACTCATAAAAGACATAAGGAAATTTGCTAAAATACCCTTGGTCGCCATAGGCGGTATAAACACTGAAAACGCCGGAAGCGTGATCGAAGCCGGAGCGGATGCCGTATGCGCCATTTCGTGCGTGGTGGCTTCAAAAGACCCGAAAGGCGCGATAAGGAAACTACAGTCATATTTCAATAAGAGGCCAAAATGTAAATAGACTAGACCGCTTCTTCGGCGGGTCACCCGCGGTCTTTGTGTTATAAACATTTTAAATACTAAACTAACGTTTCGGGAGATAGATTGAATTCACGGAGTCTTTTAAGGTGAAAATACAGGAAAAAATAACTGAGCTTAAATCAAAAAGGAACGCCGTCATACTTGCCCACGGCTACCAGCCTCCCGAGGTGCAGGACATCGCGGATTTTACGGGCGATTCGCTTGACCTTTCGAGAAAGGCCGCTGCGACCGACGCGGAGGTCATAGTGTTCTGCGGCGTGCATTTCATGGCCGAAACCGCGGCGATAATCTCGCCCAAAAAAACCGTCCTCCTGCCGGACCTGAAAGCCGGATGCCCGATGGCCAACATGATAACCGCCGAAAAGCTTTCCGGTATGAAGGCACAGCATCCGGGGGTCCCGGTCGTAGCTTATGTGAACACGTCGGCCGCGGTAAAGGCCGGGTCCGACATATGCTGCACTTCGGCGAACGCTGTAGACATAGTGAACGCCGTGAAGTCCGACACGGTTATATTCGTGCCTGACAGGGACCTCGGCAATTACGTTTCGACGAAAACCGGTAAAAAACTCATATTATGGGACGGATTCTGCCCCACGCATGAAAAGATGACCCCGGATGACGTCATAAGGGCAAGGAAAGAGCACCCGGGAGCAGTTTTGGTGGTCCACCCCGAATGCCGGCCGGAAGTGGTTGCCATGGCAGACGAGGTTCTTTCGACGAGCGGGATGTGCGCCTGGGCCAGGAAGACGGATGCAAGGCAGGCTGTAATAGGAACCGAGGTCGGCATAATACACAGACTGAAAAAAGAGAACCCCGGCATTGAATACCATCCGCTCAACAAGGGCGCGGCCTGCCCCAACATGAAAAAAATCGGCCTTGAAAAAATACTCTGGGCCCTCGAGGAAATGAACTGCGTCGTCAGGGTCCCTCAGGAAACTTCGGAAAAAGCGAAAAAAGCAATAGACCTAATGCTTGCCCGGAACAAAAGGGACTGAAAAATCAAATGCCGAAAAACCTCGTCATCACCGGGAAGCCCTCCTCGGGAAAAACCACGCTTGTCCGGGAAGCCACTCTGCCCTATGCCGCTGCGTGCGGCGGGTTTTTCACGGAGGAGATCAGGGAAAACGGGAAAAGAGAAGGTTTTCTGCTGAAGACATTCGAAGGAAAATCAGGGGTGCTCGCGCGAAAAGGGATGAAGAGCTCCTTGAAGCTCGACAAATACGGGATCGACACGGGCGTTCTCGAAGGCATCGGGGCGCAGACACTGCGGGAAGCGGTGCGGATATCGAAGCTCATAGTTGTTGACGAAATAGGGACTATGGAGATAATGTCGGACAAGTTCAGGGCCGCGCTAATGGACTGCCTCAACTCGCCAAAGCCCGTGCTTGCGACCATCAGGTTCAAGGCCCAGCCGTTCACCGATGAAATAAAGAAACTCGCGGACACGGAAATGGTGTTCCTTTCAAGGGAAAACTACGCGCAGGTAAAGGAAAAGATCAGGAACTGGCTGAAAACACGTCTGGACGCGGACACCGGCGGCGGCCGTCAGGAATATTAAAGAATGTTTTTGAAGGATACCAGCGCGACGGAAAGCAGGGGGAAGAAAAAGCTTTTGTAGAGGGTCCTCCACACGGGAAAGTTAGGGTCAAAAAACCTGAAGGCAACGGAACAGACCGCGAGTATCCCTGCGGGAAACCAGTAGAGAAGATGCCCCCCGTAGCTCCACAGGTCGGCGTTGCTCGCGAAGGAAAAGGCGGCGCATATTATGCTCGTAAGTATCAGAAGCAGGCTTGATGCCGCAAAAGACAGATCAAGCAGGGCTCTCAAAAAAGAATACTGCCTGACCGCGTAGAGAACCAGCGAAAAAACCGCAAACCCGCCCAAAAAGAATAAAAACCTTTCCTTCACGGCGTTCTCGTTGTCCCTTAAGTAGGACAAGGCAGCTGAAAAAACCCCTGAAAATTCCGAAATCTTTTTTTCGTACTTTTTACTGTCCAGGTCGAAGCGCATCGGCCTGTGTACCTCTATCGATCCCAAGCCGTCCTCAAGTCCGATCTCCGCAAGCTGTTCTTTGCTTAGGTTGTGAGCGTATTTGTCCGAAAGGTCGATAGTCTCTTTATGCGTCCGGGGAGTTGTTTTAGGCTGGAAGCTCAGGGCGAAATAAAAAAAGGCTACAAAAAGGCCGAGTATAACGGTTCTCATCTGTCAATCAATGAAGCCCACGGCCTGCTGGACGGGCTGGACGTACGCGAATCCCTTGCCGGGTTGGTTGAGTTTGGCCACTTCAATGACCGTTTCGAATACCTTCTGGGTCTGGTCGGGCTTCGTTACTATGAGGACGACCTCTTTTTCCGGCTGGATGAGCTTTCCCACGAAACCCAGGTGTTCCCTTACCCCGCGGCCTCTTGCGTAGTAGATGGTGGCCGCCTGCGCGCCGGACTTCAGGGCAGAATCCACGACCACGTCAGCCTTGCCCCTTTCGATTATGCAAGTTATAAGCTGCATGAAACCCTCCTTGGTCCGCCTGCTGGATATTGGACCTGTCTTTTATGGCAGATTAATCACAGCTTAAGAATTGACATTTATTAACCCTTAAACTGGGGGCTGGCCCGCCGTTGAGGCGGTTTGAAAAATCAGAGTTTTATGGTCCCGAGCTCCTTCACGGCAAACACGTTTAAAGCGACGCGTTTCCGCTTAAGCTTCGAGGCCATTTTTTTTACTATCGCATCGAGCTCAGAATCCCTGCGGTTCGGGTCGTGATGGTAAAATCCCAGGTTCTTGACGCGCGCCTCAACGGCGAGTTTCACCGCGTCTTCGAAGGTCGAATGACCCCAGCCCTTCCTCTTGGAATATTCTTTTTCGGTAAACTGCGCGTCGTGTATTAGATAATCGGCATCCCGGCAGAAGTCCACGAATTCGTGCCACTGGGTCACCGGGCTTGAGGCGCCGAGTTCATTGTCCGTTATGAAGACGAACTTGCCGTTCTCTTCTATTTTTATGCCGGTTGTCGCTATGGTATGGTTCGTCTGGATTAGGCTGATGGAATAGTCCTCGTGGTAATATCGGTCCTTGGACGCTTCGACGAAATCTATCGAGGATTTGAGTTCAAGGAAGCTTATCGGGAAGTATTCGTAAGACATTTGGCGCATCAGAATGGATTTGAGCTGCTTGTAAGACGTGGTCCTTCCGATGATGTTGATTTTTGTCTTGTCGGAGTATATCGGTTCGAAAAAAGGAAAGCCCTGGATGTGGTCCCAGTGCGAGTGCGTGATGTAGATATCGATGTCCTTCACGCCTTCGCGCATGAGGTGCTCTCCGAGTCTTTTGATACCCGTGCCCGCGTCGATTACGAGGGTTTTTTTGCCTATATGCACCTCAAGGCAGGTCGTGTTGCCCCCGTAGCGCATCATCCTGGGGTCCGGCACGGGTATCGAGCCCCTGCATCCCCAAAACTTTACGTTCAATTTCAGCTCCTATTAAGTGGTGTAAAGAATTTCTAATAGGCAATTTCTAATTTCTAAAAACGACAACATTTTTATGTTCGTCGTTTGAATATTAGATATTGGAGATTAGAAATTGATTCAAACTAGTCTCCGAAACTTATGCCCAGTTCCCTTGCCGAAAGTATTGAGTCTGAGTCCGGCGGGACGGTTTTGAGCCCCGCGACCGCCTTTTCGAGCGGGACGGAAACCACGTTCGGCGGGGAAAGCGATACCATCTGCCCGAATTTCTTTTCCGCTATCAGCCTGACCGCGGCGGCGCCGAAGCGCGTGGACGTGAGCCTGTCAAACGTCGTGGGGTTCCCGCCGCGCTGCAGGTGGCCGAGGACCATTGCCCTCGCTTCCCTGCCCGTCCTTTTCTGGATTTCGGCGGCGACGAATTCGCCTATCCCGCCCAGGACTTCGACGTGCGTCGCGGTTTTATGTTCTTTCACTAATCGCTCGCCGGACGCGGGTTTCGCGCCTTCGGCAGCGACCACGATGCAGAAGTTCTTGCCGCTTTTATAACGTTTTTCGACTTTTTGGCAGACCTTGTCCCAGTCAAACGGGATCTCGGGGATAAGTATTATGTCAGCCCCGCCGGCTATGCCGGAGTTAAGAGCTATCCAGCCGCAATACCTTCCCATGACCTCCACCACCATCACTCGCTTGTGGCTCTGGGCCGTCGAATGAAGTTTGTCGATGGCGTCGGTAGCGGTCGAGACGGCGGTATCGAAGCCGAAAGTTATCACGGTCTCCTTGAGGTCGTTATCGATGGTTTTCGGAACGCCGATTATCGGGATTCCCTTGTCGTAAAGCTTTTTTGCTATGGTCAGGGAACCGTCCCCGCCTATGGCGACGAGAGCGTCAAGCCCCAATTTTTTGAAATTTTCAACGACGAGGTCGGAGAGGTCCTTCGCGGATTCCTTTTTGTCCGAACCCGCCTTGTGCTGAAAAGGGTTGCCGCGGTTGGTAGTACCGAGAATGGTCCCGCCCATGTTGAGGATGCCGGAGACGTCGCCAGGGGTTATTTGTTTTATGCTGGAGGGGTCGAGCAGGCCTTCGAAACCGTCTTTGATGCCCATCACTTCCCACCCGCGGTTCAGCGCGCATTTCACGACGGCTCTTATGACCGCGTTCAGGCCGGGCGCGTCGCCCCCGCCGGTCAGGACGCCTATCTTAAGCTTGGAATTCTTGGGCATAACGCCTCCGCGAAAAACAATTTCGAAACGGCAATATCGAATCTCGAATAAACGCCGTATGATCTTTTTTGCCTATTGCATTTTTCGGAATTCGAAATTGTTGTTTAGATGCCTATGACCTTCAATATCTTGTCTATTTCGGGTTTTACTTGTATGGGTTTAACGGCGCAAGATACCGCTCTGTCGGGATCCTTCAGCCCGTGTCCGGTGAGTATGCAGACCACGTCGAGTTTCTTCGGGTCCGTCGAACCCTTGTAGAAACCTTTATTAGTGTATTTGATAAGGCCGGCAATGGACGCGGCCGAGGCGGGCTCCGCGAAAACGCCTTCGGAGGTGGCCACCGTCTTGTAAGCGTCGAGTATTTCGTCGTCCGTCACGGTGTCGATGGTTCCGCCCGACTCGTCCCGGGCCGTTTCGGCCTGCTTCCACGAAGCGGGATTGCCTATTCTTATGGCGGTGGCTATCGTTTCGGGTTTTTCCACGGGATGGCCAAGAACTATCGGCGCCGAGCCTGCCGCCTGGAAGCCCATCATCTTCGGCAAGACGTATTTTTTCGGGTCCGCCGAATTGTATTCCCTGTAGCCCTTCCAGTAGGCGGTGATGTTGCCCGCGTTTCCTACCGGCATGAACTGGTAGTCCGGACATCTTCCCAAAAAGTCGCATATCTCGAACGACGCGGTTTTCTGGCCCTCTATTCGGAATGGGTTTATGGAATTGACGAGAACTATCGGGTGTTTTTCGCTTATTTCCCTGACAAGAGTGAGGGCGACGTCGAAATTACCGTCCACGGCCATCACAAGCGCTCCGTGCATCACCGCCTGCGACAGCTTGCCGAGGGCTATCTTGCCTTCGGGTATGAGGACGACGCATTTAAGCCCGGCTTTTGCGGAATAGGCCGCGGCCGAGGCAGAGGTATTGCCCGTAGAAGCGCATATGACGGCCTTGCTGCCGTTTTCGGCGGCCTTTGACAGGGCCATTGTCATGCCTCGGTCCTTGAACGAACCGGTCGGGTTCATGCCTTCGTATTTCAGGTAGATGTTCCCGGGAAAACCTATTTTTTTTGCCAGGTTTTTCGCCGGCAGGAGGGGGGTATTCCCCTCAAAAAGCGTTATGACAGGTGTTTTGTCCGACACCGGCAGGTGTTTCCTGTAGCGGTCTATGAGGCCTTTGTATTGCATGGCGGTTTCAATCGTCCTTTCCTGTAATATTATGTCTATTCTATATTTTTGCGACGGTCAAGTCAAACGAGTTTAGAACTTGTAAAACACCCTGAAAATATGTAGAATTGTTGTGAATTAATACTGGCGGGGTTCACCCCGTTAGAGACACTCTAATGGAAGCAGGTCGTAATACCGCGGTCGAGAAAGGTTTCATTGTACATTTATTTAAAACATAAGGAATTACGTCCCGCCACGGGCGGGACTGTCTCTAACGGGGCTAACATGGACAAGGACTACAAGAAAAGGGAATATGACAGGCATTCGATGGACATGCCCATTCAGGTGCAGCTGGGCGATATAGTGACCCACAGGAAGGAATACCTCAACAACATCAGTTTCGGCGGGCTTTCGTTCAAATCGAGCGTTGAGGTCAAGCTCGGCACCATAGTGCACGTCAAGATACCCCTGACCAAACCCGTGTTTGCCGCGAGAGGCGAGGTGGTGTGGTGCAACAGGAACACCGATTATTACGACGTGGGGGTCAAGTTCATCGGCTCGGACAACCCGTTCAAGGTCAGGATGATAGAGCAGGTCTGTCACATACAGAACTACAAAAAGGAAGTTTTTAAAAAAGAGGGGAGGATACTTACCGGCGAAGAGGCCGCGCTGGAGTGGATAAAAAAGTTCGCCGACAAGTTCCCGAAGGAAGAATGATTACACGGATTTCATACTTCGATTATACAGATATGGCTTAACCATAAAGGCAAAAACCTCTAATCTGTGTAATCGTTTTTAACAATCTGTGTAATCTTTTTTTAGTAAAGAGGGAATTTCCCGCAAAAGGACTTAACTTCTCCGTTTATCCGCCCGAGTACCTTCTGGTCCGCCGGATTCTTGAGCGCTTCCACGATCCAGCCCGCAATGAGCTCCATCTCTTTTTCCTTCATCCCCCTGGTCGTGATAGCGGGGGTTCCTATCCGGATACCTGAGGCCACCATGGGTTTTTCGGGATCGTAAGGTATGGCGTTTTTATTGACCGTTATCCGTACCTTTTCGAGGGTTTCCTGCGCGTCCTTTCCCTTGACGCCGAGCGGCCTTAAATCGACAAGGAACATGTGGCAGTCGGTCCCGCCCGAAACGATTCTCAGGCCAAGTTTGGAAAGCGCCGAAGCGAAAGCGCGCGCGTTGGCCAGCACCTGTTTCTGGTAAACCTTGAATTCTGGTTTCAGCGCCTCGCCGAAAGCGACCGCTTTTGCCGCTATAACGTGCATGAGAGGCCCGCCCTGGTTGCCGGGAAAAACGGTCTTGTTTATCGCCGCTTCGTACCTGCTTTTTCCCATTATTAGTCCGGCCCTCGGCCCCCTGAGCGTCTTGTGGGTCGTGGTGGTTACGATGTCCGCGTGCGGCACGGGGGTGGGGTAGTGTCCTGCCGCGATGAGGCCGGCATAGTGCGCGATGTCCGCGAAAAGAATCGCTCCCGCGGAATCAGAGATTTTTTTTAGCCTTTCCCATTCCCATACTCTTGAATAGGCGCTTGCGCCGGTGATTATCATCTTGGGCTTGTTTTCCGCGGCGAGTTTTTCTATTTCGTCGTAATCTATCTGCTCGGTGTCCTGCCTGACGGTGTAGGGGATGACCTTGAAGTATTTTCCGCTGAAATTTATGGGGTGGCCGTGAGAAAGGTGTCCGCCGTGCGCGAGGCTCATACCCATTATCGTGTCGCCGATGTTCAAGAGCGACATCAGGACCGCTATGTTGGCCTGCGTGCCGGAATGGGGCTGAACGTTCACGAATTCCGCCCCGAAAAGCCTCTTGGCCCGGTCTATCGCTATATTCTCGGCTATATCTACGAACTCGCAGCCGCCGTAGTAGCGCTTCCCGGGATACCCTTCCGCGTATTTGTTCGTAAGGCACGATCCCTGGGCCTCCATCACGGCTTCGGACGTGTGGTTCTCGGATGCTATGAGCTCAAGGGTGTTTCTCTGGCGTTCGAGCTCTTTTTGAATCGCTTCGTAGATTTCGGGGTCCTGTTTCTGGATGTGTTTCATTTTTTTCTCTCCGTTTCCTTAAAATGATTACACAGATTTCTAAAGGCGATTCCACTGATAAATCAACGTCTTCATTCTTTGCCTAAATCCGTGTAATCAGCCTCATATATATTTTAGCAATTTCTTTGAGGGAAGGCAGCCTTCGCGGACAAGAAGGCAGTTGTAGTGGGTCGCGTCTATCACCGTCGATTCGGCACCGTGCCTGCAGGCGCCCGAATCGACGATCAGGTCCACCTTGCCCTTGAAATAGCCCGCCGCTTCCCTGCCGTTTTTGGCGCTGGGTTTGCGCGAGGGGTTGGCGCTTGTCGTGAAAAGAGGGAACCGGCAGTTCTTGAGTATCGCAAGGGCCGTTTTGTCCGCGGGTATCCTGACCCCGATGTCCTTTCTTCCGCCCGAGACCATCTGCCCGAGTTCGGTCGTGGGAAGTATGAGGGTAAGGGGGCCGGGCCAGAAATTATTCGACAACAATTGAGCCTTGGCGCTGAACTGGACAAGGATCTTCAGGCGCTCAAGGTCGCCGGCCATCAGTATCAGCGGTTTTTTGTAGGAACGGCCTTTTAGGGAATATATCTTTTTGACCGCGTCGCGGTTGAACGCGCTTGCGGCAAGGCCGTAGACCGTATCCGTCGGAAATGCCACTATGCCGCCCTTTGCCAGAACGCCGTTTACGGCCTTCAGCGTTTTGTCATCGGGCCTCTTTATTTTTATAACGGTTGTTTTCATAAAAGTGCCAAAGCCCGGCGTTCGGTGATGATGGATTCAAATATAATTGGAGCCAAGAACGGTATCAGCTGCGGTAACTGGCGTTTATTTTCACGTAATCGCAGGAAAGGTCGCAGGTATAGTATCTGGACGAGCCCTTTCCCCTGTTCAGGTTGATGAGCACCGTCACTTCCTTTTGCCTCAGGATCCTTTTCGCCTTGGCCTCGGAATAATCCGTCGGCATTCCGTTCCTGAAAACGGTCAGCCTGCCTATAGATACCTCTGTCTTTTCCGGGTTGAAGTGCACGCCAGACCTTCCCGCGGCCGCCATTATCCTTCCCCAGTTGGCGTCGTTGCCGAACATCGCCGTCTTGAAAAGGTTCGATGTCGCGACGGTTTCTGCGACCTTTTCGGCCGCTCTCTGGTCGGGCGCGTTTATGACGTTGACCTCTATCAGCTTGGTCGCGCCTTCGCCGTCCCTGGCCAGTTTTCTGGCGAGGTCGGCGCAGATCTCGTTCACCGCCTTCGCCAGAATATAGAAGTGTTTGGTGTTTTCGGCTATCGGAGGGTTGTTGGCTAGCCCGTTGGCCAGCATTATTAGGGCGTCGTTTGTCGAGGTGTCCCCGTCGACCGTGGTTTTATTGAGCGTGTTGTCGGCGGCTTTCAGGAGAAGCCTGTCGAGAGCCGCCTTTTCAACGGCCGCGTCCGTGAGAATGAAGGCGAGCATCGTCGCGTGGGGCTTTTTCAGTTTCGGATGCATCATTCCCGAGCCCTTGGCGGCGGCCCAGAGGGTGACCGTTTTCGTGCCGATGAATACCTTTTTTGACGATACTTTCGGCACCGTGTCCGTTGTCATTATGGCCCGCGCGCCCGAGGCCGGGTCGCTTCTGTTCTCAAGGGTTCTTATGGAAAGAAGATCGATGCCTTTTGCCAGCTTGTCCATCTGCATGAAACTGCCTATCACCCCGGTTGAGGCCACGAGGACCTCTTCGGGCCTGATGCTGAATTCCTCCGCCGTGAGCCTGCATTCGAAAAGCGCGTCCTTTTCGCCTCTTTTTCCGGTGCAGCAGTTGGCGCATCCGGCGTTTGCTATTACCGCCCTTGCCTCTCCTCTTGTTTTTTTAAGGTGCCTTTCGGAAACTATGACCGGGGCAGCTTTTACGACGTTTGAAGTGAAAAGTCCGGCGGCCGCGCAAGAAACGTTGGAATAAAAAAGCGCCAGGTCTTCTTTTTTTGCTTTTTTGTATATGCCGCATCTTACGCCGTTTACTATGAATCCTTTGGGAAGCATATTTACCTCAATTTCTAATTTCTAAATTCCAAAAATTCGTATTCTGGTGTTTAGAGTTTGGTAATTGGAGTTTGCCTTATATCAGGCCTTCAGTTTCGTCAAGCCCGAACATTATGTTCATGTTCTGGACCGCCTGACCGGAAGCTCCCTTCACGAGGTTGTCTATCGCCGAAACCACTATCAGCCTGCCGGCCCTTTCGTCAATCCTTGCGGTTATATCGCAATAGTTAGTGTTGACAACGCCTCTAACATCGGGCAGGTTGTTCTCTTCTATCACCCTGATGAACCTGTCGCCGGAGTAGAAATCCCTGTAGAGCGAGGTTATCTCTTCCGTAGATACTTTTTTCAGAAGGTTGGAGTATATCGTGGATATCATCCCTCTCTCGACTGGTATTATCTGCGGCGTGAACGTGACGGTGACTCCCTCGCCCGCGATCTTCGAAAGTTCCTGCTCTATCTCCGGTATGTGCCGGTGCCTGCCGCCTATGTTGTACGGCCTGAAGTTCGGGTGCTCTTTTTCGAAGTACTCGGCGGTGCTTTTCCTTCCCGCCCCGGACGGGCTGCTCTTGGCGTCTATTATGACGGAGGAAAGATTTATGAGCCCGTTCCTTATCGCGGGCAGCAGCCCGAGTATTATAGTCGTCGGGTAACAGCCGGGATTCGCCACGAGCCGTGCGTTCTTTATCTCTTTTCTGTAAAGCTCGCAGAGGCCGTAGACCGCCTGCGGCAGGAACTGGGGCGCGGCGTGCTTTTCTCCGTACCATTTTTCGTAGGAGGCCGCGTTGTTTATCCTGAAATCCGCCGAAAGGTCTATTACCTTGACATTGCTCTTTATGAGGTCCGGGACGATCTCGAAAGACACTCTATGAGGCAGGGCGAGGAACACGACGTCGCATTTTTTCGATATCGAAACGGGGTCGAGCGGTTCGCACGGCACGTCGAGCGAGCCGAAGTGGGGATAAATGTCCTTAAGCGGCCTGATTTCGGAAGTGGACCTTCCGGCGAGGACGGTGATATCCGCCCCCTTGTGTTTGACGAGGAGCCTTATGAGCTCTTCGCCGGTGAATCCGGTTATTCCCACTATGCCTGCTCTAATCTTTTTCATTCTCGCCTTCCGCTTCGGCTCCCTGTTTTGCCGCGCCGGGAGATATCATCACCACGAATTCGCCGAGCGGCTCCTTCGCGCTAAACGCCATTATTATATCAGAAAGAGAGCCGCGGATAAACTCCTCGTGGATTTTTGTCATCTCCCTTGCCACGGCGGCACGGGAGTCCTTTGAAAATACTTCGGCGCACAGGGCCAGCGTCTTTTTTATCCTGAAAGGTGATTCGTAGAATATCAGTGTTTCGGCCGTTCCAGCGGCGCTCAGGAGCTCCTTTTTCAGTTTCCCGGCCTTTCTTTTTAGAAAGCCGAGAAAGACGAAAGAGCCTGTCGGTAGGCCTGAAGCGACGAGGGCGGTCATTGCCGCGCTTGCCCCGGGAAGGGACACTATCCGGATGTTTTCTTCTATCGCCCCGGCGATGAGCCGCGAGCCAGGGTCCGAGATGCCAGGTGTCCCGGAGTCGGACACGAGCGAGATGTTTTTCCCGGATTTCAGCCGGCCGATTATTTCCGGTATGCGCCTTTTTTCGTTATAGGTGAAAAAACTCACAAGGTGTTTTTTTATCTCGAAGCGGTTCAGGAGCTTCACGGTATGGCGCGTGTCCTCGCAGACTATCTCGTCGGATTCCCTGAGGGTCCTTATCGCCCTCAGCGTTATGTCTTCGAGGTTGCCGATGGGCGTGGGCACTATGAAAAGAGTTCCGCACTGCATATTTTAAGAAGGTTTTTCAACGGGCTTCTGCTTTTGCCGGTTCCCTGTCTTCCTCTTCTAGGATCTCAAGGAAGGCCTTGACGACCCTTTCGTCGAATTGCGTTCCAGATCCCTTTTTGAGCTCTTTGATGGCGACTTCCTTGGAAAGAGCCTTCCTGTACGGCCTGTCGGAAGTTATCGCGTCGTATGCGTCTATAACGGCGACAATCCTCGCCCCGAGGGGTATCTCCTCTCCGACGAGACCTTCGGGATAGCCCTGGCCGTTGTACCACTCCTGATGGTAAAGCACCATCGGCGCAACCGGCGAAAGAAACGCGACCGGCGCGATTATCCTGTTGCCTATGGCGGGGTGTTTCTTTATTATCTCGCGCTCTTCGTTGGTGAGCTTGCCCGTCTTGTGGAGGATGGTTTCGTCTATCCCTATCTTTCCTATGTCGTGCATCAGCGCCGCGTATTCGATGTGGCGTATCATCGGCTCCGGCAGGGAAAGCTTTTTACCGATAAGCCGGGCGTAGTGCCTCGCGCGGTCCGCGTGGTCGTGCGTGTAGGAGTCCTTGGCGTCGATGGCGCGCGCCAGGGTCTGCACCATCTCGAGGTAGAAGTTCTGCAGGTTGTCGTAAAGCTCGATGTTCTCGAAAGTTATCGCGGCCTGGTCAGCCAGTATCGTCAGGAGCCTAACGTCCCTTTCCTCGAATATCCTGTTCTTCTCGCAGGAGTTGACGTTCAAGACCCCGACTATCCTGTTCTTTACGCGCAAGGGAACGCATATGAAGGATTTCGAACTGTAATGTTTCGCGTTGGTCCTCAAGAACCGCGCGTCGGACTCTATATCTTCGACGAAAATGGCCTTTCCGGTCTGGGCCACCCGCCCGGCGATGCCTTCCCCGAGCTTCATCTTGGTCGTTTCAATTACCTCTTCGGAAAGCCCTTTTGAAGCCGCTATGGTAAGCTCGTTGGTTTCGTGGTTTAAAAGCATCAGCGAGCCGGCGTCCGAGCGTATGAGCCTGCACGCCGAGTTTATGACGGACTGCGAAAGCTCTTCTTTTGATATAATGCCGGTCGCGGTCATTCCGAATTCGTGGATGCTGACCAGCATCACGAGCAGGTTGTCAAGGTCGGTTATGTATTCCTCGAGTTTTTCTTGGGCGTCCTTGAGCCGGTAGGAATACTTTATTTCCTGGTCCTTGATAAAATGTCTTTGGCGCAGGATGAACAGCCAGATGGACACGAAAAGGAGCAGCAGAAGTATGTAGAGAAAATCTTCGATTCTCGTGAATGTCATTGATGTTCCGTGCGTTTTTAACGGGTTTCAGTTTTTGCCAGGGCAGTATCGCCTTTTTTGGGGATATAGAGGACCTGGCTGGGCCTGATGATGTCGAAGTCGGGGATCTGTTTTTCGTTGGCCCGCCAGATTTTGACCCACATAGCTCCGCGGCCATAGTGCCTCGGCATTTTGGCTATGTTCCAGAGGTTGTCTCCCCTTACGACTTTATAGTAGAGTTTTTCCTGTTTCGATATTTTGAGTGCGTCTATCGACTGTCTTGCGAGCGCGTGTGCCGTCTTGAAGTCTTCCTGGGCGAACGCGGATTTCGCCTGCCTAAGTGTTTCCTGGCCTTTCGAAACGTTCCTTCCTTCTCTCTTGGCGGACAGCCAGTATTCGCCCGCGACCGCTATCGCCTGCGTGGCGAGCTTTTTGTATTTCTGGTAATCGGCCTTTTTTCTCTCTTCCTGTTCAAGCCTCAGCGCCTCGGCCTGCCTCTGCGCCTCGATTTCCGCCTGCCTCTTTGTCTCGAGGTGGGACTGGTAGGCGTATATGCCGCCTATGGCTATTACCACGAAAATCAGGATGAGGTGAAGTTTCGTTATTCTCATCTTTCCGGTCCTCCGATATTAAGATGAAAAAACCCGGTAGTCGATTTCCGGGAATATGTTGTTCTTGTATTCGAGCCCGCCGAGATATCCTTCGTCTATGGAATTATGCTTTATCTGGCCGTAGAGGTTCGTGAAATTCTCGAGGTGGTCCTTCGTCCTTTTTTGGGCGTATTCGACCATCGTGCCGGTCGTCATTATGAATGCCCAGTCAGAAGACTGCGCCAGCAGAAGCTCCCTTGCGGCCTGGTTGAGCGCCCTGCGCTTGAGCTCGCCGGGTTTTTTGTTCCTGTCGGCGATCTCGATCATCCGTTCGGCGGCTTTATGCAGGTGGCGGTAGATCCAGTCGTTCGTGCCGTTAAGCCAGACCTCGTAGTAACCTTTGTCTCCCCAGCTTGAGGCGGCCGGTGTTATCACCTGGTTCCTGGGGAATTCCTTCAGGTATTCCGAAGGCGTGATGGTGCTGAAAACGTTCTGGTCATAGTGTATCTTCCTGAAAAGGTAATCAATGAATTGCGGTCCCTCGTACCACCAGTGGCCGAAAAGCTCGGCGTCGTACATCGACACGACGAGAGGCGGCCTTCCGCCTAAAGCGCCGGAAAGGTATTCTATCTGTTTTTCCCTGTTGAACATGAAATTGCCGGCGTGCGAGGCCGCTTTGTTCCTGGCCCATTCCGGATTGTACGGTTCTTTGTTGGAGAGAGGGACACGGCCCGTGATCCTGTGGTATTTGAGGCCTATGTTACGCCTTACGCCGTCCGAGTGAAGGTACGGCTTGACGTATTCATAGTCAAGGTCATAACCGAGGTCTCTGTAAAATTCGCGGTAGTCCGGGTCGCCCGGGTACCCCGTGTCGGCGCTCCAGACCTGATGGGCGGTTTCCATGTCGCGCCCGAAAGCCGCAACGCCAGAAGGCGTGTAGATTGGAGCGAAAACGCCGAACCTGGGCCTCGGCGTGCCGTAGAGTATTCCGTGGGCCTCGAGGAAGAAAAAGCGTATGCCCTCTTTCTTGAGTTCCTCGTCTATTCCGGGCTGGTAGGCGCACTCGGCGAGCCAGATGCCTTCAGGTTTTTTGCCGAAATGGCGCTGGTAGTCCTGCGAGGCGACCTTTATCTGCGCCCGCACCGCCTGTTTGTGGGATTTCAGCGGAAGGAACCCGTGGGTGGCGCAGCAGGTGATTATCTCGAGCTTGCCGGCGTCCTGAAGGTTCTTGAAGCCAGTCAGTATGTTGCCGTGGTATTTTTCCCACAGGCGCCTCGCCTCTTTCAGGCGGCCTTCGTACATCTGGGCCACGGGGTGGAATTCGGGTATGCTCCTTGTCCGCCAGGACTCTTTTTCGGCGAGTTCAACGAGGCCGTTGAGCTTCGCGTAGTATCTTCCCTGCAGGAGCGAGTCCGACAGCATCCCCGCGAGGGGCGGGGTTATAGTCATCGTGACCCTGAAGTCGACTCCGTCTTCCGCGAATTTTTCGAATATTGAGAGCAGGGGAAGGTAGGTTTCCGTTATTCCTTCGTACAGCCAGTCTTCTTCGAGGAAATCGGGGTATTCGGGATGGCGCACGTAAGGCAGGTGCGCGTGCAGCTGCAGGCACCAGTAACCTTTGTTTTTCATTCGCGGTTTCTCCGTGTAGTTTGGTTCCTAAAGTTCGTTTTCAATTCTCGTAAAATCCAAAACTATTTCGTGTCTCTTCTGACCACGAAGGTTATCTGGCGCTTCATGGTGCCGTCGTTCGATGTCGCTTCGATGGGGTATTCCTGCGTTCCGTCCGGAAGATAGAAGCGCAGTGAAAAAGAGCCGTCGGGCCTCAAGGGGACCACTTTTTTCTGCACGGTGAGTTTCGCGTCTGGTTCGGTCGCTCCGTAGACTATGAGCTCGGTATCCGCTCTTAGCCAGAAATCCTTGTGTAGTTCCTCGCCGGGAAAGCGCTTCCAGGAACTGGCGCCGATGTGGGACGAGGGAAGCGAGATGGAGACTATCTCCTCCCATCTTTCCCGCATTAGCTTGGTTATGTCGAATGAGCTTCTGCCAATCTGGTCAACTCCGGAAAGCTTGAGGAGTTTTTCGAATTCCTGCTGGAGCATGGCCCACTGTTCGTCGGTTATCGGGGATATGCCCTGGCGCGGCATGGCAAGGACGTTTGAGCGCGCTATCACGATGAATCTTCCGTCCGGCGTGATTATGCCGAGGTCCACGCACCAGACCCTGTTGACCTCGCCGACGTTGACGTACCAGTTGTCGGCGGCCGGGTTTATTATTATGTCGAAATGCCTGTGGGCGTTCTTGCCGTTGAACTTGATGTCCGTGATGTCGTAGACCCTGAGCGTCCACCGAGAAGAATTGAATGTCTGGTCTCCGAGCTCCTTGCGGAGCTTTCCAAAAGCGTCCGGAGAAACTTCCCAGTAGGAGTAGAACCACATCGGGTCCCTTGCCAGGATCACTATCTTGGTGTCACCGTAAGTCTTCGGAAGGCCCATGTTCCCAGCCAGTGAGCCTTTTGCCCCGCCCTTGATTTTTGATGTTGAGCTTCCCATAATGCCCTCCAACCTTCAAGAATCTGCGTATGCCGATACCGAAGAATCCGGTTCATTTGCCTTGGTTTTTGCAGATTCCGTTTTCAGGTCTTGCAGAAGATTATTATCTGCAGTTTTTGCAGAAACAATTCTATCTTTTTGGGCGGGTTTTGTCAATATTAAGAAATAAAATATTTTTATGTTTTGAATGTTTTTTGTTGTTGGGGCGTTTTTAAAAATGGCCCCGATTATCTTCAAATACACTTGACAGACGCAAGGTTTTATGCTATATATTAACCAGAAGGTTAAACCAAAAGGTAAATATATGAAAGATATTGATAAATCAAGCAAAAAAGAGATTATACTAAAGAGCGCCGCCGATGAATTCGTTGAATTCGGGTTCTTCGGCGCCAGGATGCAGCGCATCGCCGAAAGAGCGGGGGTAAACAAGGCGATGCTTTTTTATTACTACACCAGCAAGGAAGAAATATACAAGGCGGTCATTACAAGGATATTCACCGAGGTCATAGGTAAGCTCGAAGGCGCCGGCAAGCAGCCGGTGTCTTTCGAAGGCCTTGTAAGGCAGATTGTCGATGTTTACACCGGGCTTTTTTCGCAGTATCCGGCTTTCGCCAGGCTCATACAGTACGAGCTTTTCCAGGGCGGCGCGCGGATCAGGGAGCTTGCGCTGGGAAGGATATTTCCCTTCAGCTCGAAGGGCGGCCTGATACACGCGTTCATCAAGGAAAAAATGCAGGCGGGCGAGATAAGGGAAATGGACGTTCTCCAGTTGGAAGTAAGCATTATAAGCCAGGTAATAATGCCGTTTTTTGTCAAGCCCTTCATCGAAGTGCTGGTGCAGACCTCCGAAAGATATTTAACATATCAGGAATTCGTCGAGCGGAGAAAGGAGTTCATCGTCAGCCTCCTTATCGAGGGCCTGAAAAAGAGGTAATCTGAAAATGAAAAAAACATTGACTATTTTGACGTGCCTTTGTTTTCTGTCGCCGCCTGGTTGGGTTTTGACGTTCGACGAATGCTCCGCAAACGTTATGTCGAAAAATCCTGAGATAATCAAGGCGAGGGAATCGCTAAAAGGTTCCGCGTATAAGAGGTATGAAGTCTTCGCCGGGCTTCTTCCTTCGGTGAGCGTCAACGCGCTCTACACGCGCCTTAGCGAAGCGCCTCCCGAAATAGATTTTTCCGGCGTAATGGCCGGCGCAAAGCCCAATATCGCCGGTAATCCTCTTTTGCAGTACGTCGGGCAGGACAACTACAGCGCGAACCTTCGGGTGAGCCAGCCGATATTCACCGGTTTCAGGAATTTCAACCTCTATAGGATGGGAAGATCGGAGCACGGCGCGAGCCAGGCGGAGTACGCTCTCGCAGAGCAGAAGCTGAAGGTCGAGACGGTCAGGGCTTTTTACGGTGTTCTCATCGCGAAGGAGATGCAGAGGCTTACCGATGAGGCCGTGAAACAACTCCAAAGCCATCTTGCGAAGGTGGAACAATTCTACAAGGCGGGCGTGGCCACCGAATACGACTTTCTAAAAGCCCAGGTTCAGCTCCTGTCCTGGTCTCCAAGGGTTATCCGCGCCGAAAGGGAGGTCAATAATTCCCTGAGGCAGCTCAACCTTCTGATGGGCCTGCCCGAAGATTCGTCCGTACAAGTAGAGGGGAAACTCGAATTTTCGAAATCCTCCGGCCCGGGGCGCGTCAGCGAGGCCGAGGAGTCCGCGCTACAGAACCGGCCGGAAATGAAGCTCGCGAGGTCGGCAAAAAAACTTACGGACTATAACGTTAATCTAAAGCGTTCGGCGATGTTCCCCCAGGTTTTTTTCAACTATAATTACAATTTTCAGGACACCAAGGACGGTTTTAGTTCTGATTCGGAAGACTGGCGCAAGTGGTGGGACGCCAAAGTGCTGGTTTCCTGGGATGTTTTCAGTTTCGGCAGTAACGTCGCGCAGATAAAGGAAGCGGCCACGGGCAGGGCGAAGGCGGCGGAAGAAATAAGGGCTCTTTCCGAAAAAATCTCGATGGAAGTTAAGGACATATACGAGCGGAAGCTTGAGGCTGAAAAAGCGGTGGAGCTCTGGAAGAAAAACGCCGAGTTGGCCCAAAGAGGATATGAGATTGCCAACGAAAAATACAACAACGGCAGGATGACGAACGTGGACGTTCTTGACAGCCACGTCGCGCTCATCGACGCCAAGCTGCAGTACCTCAAGGCGATGTACGAATACAGGGTCATTCAGGCCGAGTTTGACAGGATAACGGCTGCTGGCGTTAAATAAAACTTACGGGAGGCAGAAATGAGGAAACAATTCATCTTCGGAATCTGCGGTTTGCTGCTATTTGGCGCGGGATGCGGTTCGAACGGCAAAAATATATCCGCGTCGGGCACTATTGAGATAAGAGAGGTAGACCTGGCCTCCAGGATTTCGAGCAGGGTTGAAGAACTTTACGCGGACGAAGGCAAATCAGTGAAAAAAGGGGAAGTGCTTGCCAGGCTTGACGAAAGGATAGTCCGCGCCCAGAAAGAAACGGCCGAAGCCTTTCACGCGCAGTCTAAGGCCAACTTCGAGCGCAGCAGGCGCCTTTTTGATTCAAAGTCGATAACAAGAGAGCAGTTTGACGCGGCCCAGGCCGGTTTCATCAAGGCGGAGTCGGACCTGAAGCAGGCGCGGATAATGTTCGATGAATCCAAGATACTTGCTCCGTGGGACGGCATCGTCATAAAGAAAAACGTCGAGACCGGCGAACTGGTTTCACCGAATACGCCGTTGTTTACCCTCGGAGACCTTTCGCGGGCAAGAGTGATAATATACGTGTCGCTCGTTGAACTTGGAAAAGTAAAACTTGGCCAGCGGGCAGAGGTCGCGGTTGATTCGTTCAGGGACAAGGTGTTCAAGGGGAGCGTGACGAGAATATCAGGCAAAGCGGAGTTCACGCCAAAGAACGTGCAGACCAAGGACGAGCGCATCAAGGAAGTTTTCGAGGTCGAAATAACCGTACCCAATCCTGGAATGGAGCTCAAGCCCGGCATGCCGGCGGACGTAGAGATTTTGACCGCACAATCTCTTGATTACACAGATTAGCAACAGAGATTACACAGATAAAGGCGATTGTCCTGTCTGTGTAATCTGTGAAATCGCTTTATTGAACCTGTGTAATCGTTTTTAATATGAATAAGATCGTCGAAGTAACGGATTTAAAGAAACATTTTGGCCAGACGCGCGCGGTGGACGGCGTCACCTTTGACGTGCGTTCGGGCGAAATATTCGGCATAATCGGGCCGGACGCCGCCGGCAAGACCACTACCTTGAGGATCCTATCGGGCATAATGGACCAGACCTCAGGCCGTTGTTCCGTCCTAGGAAACGAACTTCCGAAAAAAGCGGAAGAGGTAAAGAAAAACATAGGGTACATGTCGCAGAAATTCAACCTTTACCCCGATCTTACGGTCGAGGAAAACATCGAATTCTTTTCGGACATATTCCTGACGGATAGGAAAACGCTTTCAAAAAGAATAGAGCCGCTTCTTCGGATGACGAGGCTTTCCGATTTCACGAAAAGGCTCGCCGGCAACCTCTCGGGCGGAATGAAGCAGAAGCTTGCCCTGATATGCACCCTCATCCACAGACCGAAACTGTTGATACTCGACGAGCCCACGACGGGCGTGGACCCCGTTTCAAGGCGCGAGTTCTGGGAAATACTTCACGAAATACTGCTTGAGGGCGTCACGGTTTTGATATGCACGCCGTATATGGACGAGGCCGAGTGGTGCACCAGGGTCGCGCTTATGCACAACGGAAAGGTTCTTGCCGTTGACACGCCGCCCGGCCTCAAAAAAGGCCTTGCCCGGAGCGAAAAACATTTAAAGGAGCAGGTTTCAATAGAAGATGTTTTCATGAGCAGTATTGAAACCTGACATTTTAAAATGAAGACGAACGGATTTGCCGTTACGGCCAAAGCGCTCACGAAATCATTCGGCGGTTTTACCGCCGTTGACAGGGTGGACCTTGCCGTCAAAAAAGGAGAGATATTCGGATTCCTCGGCGCGAACGGCGCAGGAAAATCCACCACCATAAGGATGCTCTGCGGGCTTCTTGAGCCGACTTCCGGAGACGCTTTGGTCGCGGGCCACAGCATACTGGGCGAGCCGGAGGAAATAAAAAAATGCATAGGCTATATGTCGCAGAAGTTTTCGCTCTACAATATATTAAGCGTCAGGGAGAACATGGAATTTTATTCCGGCGTTTACGGCGTCAAGGAAGAGGAAATGAGAAAGAGAACCAAAGAGCTTGCCCTGGAGCTTGAACTTGAAAGCCATATGGAAACGATGGTAGGGGTTCTGCCCCCCGGAATAAAACAAAGGGTGGCGCTTGCCTGCGCGCTTGTCCATAAACCCGAAATTCTTTTTCTTGACGAGCCGACGGCGGGGGTCGATCCGGTGCTGCGCAGAAGGTTCTGGGAGATGATAGGGGGATTCTCGAAATCCGGAGTGACGGTTTTCGTGACGACGCATTACATGGACGAGGTTGAGCACTGCCACAGGATAGCGTTAATGAACGAAGGAAGGATAATCCGCGAAGGAACGACCGACGAGCTTAAAAAAACAACGTTCAGGCACCGTCTGATAGAAATAGAGACCGACGAAGTGGTGAAGGTTTTCATTGAACTTTCAAGGCACGCGGAGAGAATAGGCAGTGTATCCATGCACGGCGCCGCGGTGCACGTGGTGCCCGGGCGCGCCCCGCAGGAAGTAAAAGCGGAAATCGAGGAGATCCTGAAACGCGAAAATTTGAGCCACGTGAAGCCGCGCGATGCGGTCCCGAGCATGGAGGATGTTTTCGTGAAACTCATAAAAGGCGATGATTAATATGAGAATCGTGAATTTCAGGCGCATGATGCCGATAATACGCAAGGAGTTTCTGCACATAATAAGGGACTCAAGGTCCCTTGTCGTGGTCATAGCAGCGCCGGTCGTGATGCTTTTTCTCTACGGTTATGCCGTGACTTTCGATATAAAGAAGATCGATCTTGTAATAGTGGACCAGGACAAGAGCGCGCTCTCAAGGGAATTGGCGAGAAAATTCGGCTCATCCGGGTATTTCGAGCTTCACGGGCAGTATTCCGGCAGGATGGGCGACGCCGTTTCGGCGATGAGGGTTAACAGGGCGCGCGTGATAATGACCGTGCCGTATTCTTTTTCGCGCGACATCAAGGCGAACAGGGAGGCACGGATTCAGCTTCTTATAGACGGCTCGGAATCAAGCCCGGCGAGCATCGCCGTGGGCTATGCCGGCACGATAATTTCAGAATTTTCCAGGAATATAACGCTCGATGCGGTCAGGAAAAGGGGCTTCAACCCCAAAAAAATGCCTTTCGTGGAGCCGGTGCCGAGGGTGTGGTATAACCCCGAGCTCAAGAGCGTTAATTTCGTGGTGCCAGGTCTCATAGCCATAATAATGATGGCCATAGCCGCCCTTCTGACGTCTCTAACCGTGATAAGGGAGAAAGAAAGAGGCACTTTCGAGCAGCTGATATCGACCCCCGTGAAGTCCGTGGAGCTCATGGCGGGGAAGCTCGCGCCGTACGTGGTTATCGGCCTTTGCGACGTCGCCATAATCGTGGCCGTAGGCACGCTTTGGTTCGGAATACCGTTGAAGGGAAGCATAGTGGTGCTGTTCGTATTTTCGCTTGTGTTTATTTTTTGCGCGCTCGGAATCGGGCTTGTCGTGTCAAGCATCGCGCAAAACCAGCAGACGGCCGTGATAGGAACCGCTTTCTCCACCATACTTCCGTCAGTTCTTCTTTCGGGTTTCATATTTCCCATCAAGTCAATGCCGCTCGTGATACAGCTCATAACCTACCTGGTGCCGGCGAGATACTTTTTGAGCGCCCTTCGCTCGATATTCCTAAAGGCGGATGTTGACCTCGTGTCGCTTTTTCCGGAATTCCTGTATCTGCTGTTTTTTGGAATTCTGTTTCTCGCGATATCGGCCGTAAAGTTCAGGAAGAAACTGGAGTAAACCGTGAACAGCCCGATCCTGCACGTTCTCAAAAAAGAATTCATTGAAATCCGGCGCAGCAGGCTTATCGGACTTCTCGTGGTGGCGCCGATAATACAGGTAATTGTTTTCGGTTACGTCGCCACCACGGACATAAAGCACGTTCAAACGCTCATATGCGACGAGGATTCCACTCGCGAGAGCAGGCGGCTCGCCGAGAAATTTTATCACACGGAATACTTTGACGCGTCCTATTTCACGCACGAACCGTCGGAAATACAGCGGCGTTTCACTGCGAACAGAGAAACAATGGCCCTGCGGATCCCAAAGGGCTTTTCTAAAGGCATCAAAAAGGTAGAGCCCGTCAAAGTCCAGGTCATTATAGACGGAACGGATTCGAGCCTGGCGTCCGTGGCGCTTTCAAGGACGGCCGCGATAATAAGGGAGTATTCGGACGAGGTCTTCGGTCTTCGCGTGGAGGAAATGAAGAAGGCGCTCGGCGCGCTTCCCGAGGTCGGGATGGAAGAGCGCGTCTGGTATAACCCGGATCTGAAAAGCGCGAAAACCATGGTTCCGGGCGTTATCGGCCTTATACTCGTTCTTGTGACGCTTGTCATAACATCGATATCGCTCGTGCGGGAAAAAGAATCCGGGAATATAGAACAGCTTCTGGTCACCCCGATAAAACCCTACGAGATAGTTGCGGGAAAAGTACTGCCCTATGTCATAATCGGCCTTCTTGACATCGTGCTGGTGACGGTATTGAGCATGCTCGTGTTCGGCCTGCCCTGCAGGGGAAATTTCGCGCTCCTTGTTCTCCTGTCCCTGATAATGGTAGTAGGGAACCTTGGAGTCGGGATTCTTATCTCTACCGTGTCGTCCACCCAGCAGCAGGCGATATTCTCGGACCTTTTTTATTTCCTGCCCAACATGCTTCTTTCGGGGTTCATTTTTCCCATAAAGAACATGCCTGAGGTGCTGCAGCTGCTTACATATATTGTGCCGCTTCGCTATTATATGGTTATAATAAGAGGGGTGTTTTTGAAGGGCCTGGGTTTTTGGGAGCTCCTCCCGCAGACACTGGCTCTTCTTGTCTTCGGCGCGGCCATATTCTCGTTTGCCATACTGAGATTCAGAAAGAAACTTTTTTGAGACCATCCCAAGTTATCGTTAAAAATCCAGTTAAATGTTGAAATATGGGGGAAAATAATGTATCATCCAATTGATATGCGTTTTGTCGCACACAGGAGGTTATCGTGAACAGATTTTTTTCCTGTCTCTTGACCGTCAGCGCGGTGTTGTTTTTCGTTTCTGAAAGGATGTCGGCCCAGACCGAGGCCGGTCTGGAAGAACTGATGTTCATCAACATTCCGCCTGTGGTCGTGGCGTCGAGGTCGGAGGAAAGCATCAAGGACGTTCCCGCCTCGGTTACAGTGATAACAGCCGAAGAGATAGAGGCATCCGGCGCAAGGTATCTCACGGACGTGCTGCGCCTTGTCCCGGGTTTCCACATATCAATGGACCAGGACGACAACAACGTGATAGGTACGAGGGGGATAATGTCAGACAACAACCAGCACCTCCTCATAATGCTTGACGGAAAGCCCGCAGGCGACACGCTCAACTCCGGCGCGAGCGGGAACCACATAATTCCGGTGACGCTTGAAAACGTCAAGAGGATAGAGATAGCCCGCGGGCCGGCCTCCATTCTCTGGGGCACGGAGGCGCTCGTCGGCATAATAAACATCGTGACCAAGGACGCCGAGGACCAGAAAGGGCTTAGCGTTAAAGCGACCGCCGGCTCATACGGCGCCGCGAGGGGCTGGGTCGGCTACGGCAAAACCTTCTCGGACGACGAACAGATGACTCTGAACTTCAAATACGGAAAAAGCGACGGGCAATACGCGGCCTCCGGATACGAGAACGGCAGGTGGCCGAAAGACGCCGAAATAGTGAGGGAAGGCTTCCTCCCGGGATATGAATTTTACTCGAAATACGCGCTCGGCCCAGTCCGCCTCTCGTTCAGGAAGATGCACAGCATAATAAAGACGACGAGGAACAGCTACAAGGACGAGAAATTCGAATACGTTTCTAACGAGTTCATGGTCAAGTACGACAAGGAACTATCCGACACTGTAAGCCTTCAGTTCGCCGGCTGGTGGGACCAGCACGGGCAGTTCACGATGCCTTCGAAAGAGGCGCCAGATACCGCCCAGGAATACAACGCGGACAAGGAAGAGAGGGTCAACATAGACGTGAGCGTGCACAGTGTAACCGATAAAAATTCGCTACTTGTCGGCCTTAACACGCGCTACAACGAATACCACTGGGGCACGCTTCTTTTTTACCACCATTTATCCGGCTATTACGAGCCGTTCCCGGACCTGAACAAGGATTCCTCGACGGCGACCACCGGCAATATTTTCGGCGTGCCAAGCAAGTTCAGCGAACACATGAGCTATGCCGTTTACGTCCAGGACAAGTTCAGGCTGGCGGATAAAGTCACTCTAATCGGCGCGGCGCGCGCGGACTATGACTCTTATGATTCAAAGGCGCAAATCTCGCCCAGGGCGGGCGTGATATATGACCCCGCGAAAGACACCACCATAAAAGTCCTATACAACACTTCCGTGTTAATGCCTAACCAGTGGCAGAAATACCTTTTCTGGAACACGCGTTCAAGCGGCGAGAAACTCGACCCGATGCAGCTGACGGGTATCGAGGCCATCTGGATGCAGGGGCTCGGCGGGGGGCTTGAGGGGACGCTCAACGTTTACCAGCAGGACGTGAAAGACGTCATCGTGTTCCTCTTTGAGGGCAGCATATGGCCGTATGTCCCGGCGGGAAAGACCAAGAGAGGGTTTTACAACACCGGCGATTATAAAACGACCGGTTCGGAGCTTGAACTCCGCTACTCGGCGTATAAATACAGCGTTTTTGCCAGCGCGGGATACGCGGCCACCAAGGTCGAAACCGCTTTCGACGGAGCCAAGATAAATTCAAAGGACGAAGCGATAGGCTTCCCCGCCGTAAAAGCCACGGTCGGCGGTTATTACAAGGTGGGCGAAAAACTGATGCTGTACGCTGACGCTAGGCACGTAGGAGAAACCAAGCACAAAGACGCCACCGGCGCCGATATCGACGTCCCGGGCAATATGAAGATAGACATCAACGTTACCGCCGATATAACGAAATCGTTAAAGCTCGGCCTGCTTGTAAGGAACATAACCGACAATACAGAGCAGGAGAATATCACAATCGAGAACGGCGTTGCGGCCGGCATAGGCAGGGAAGTGGAAGGTTCGGTGCAGTACAGATTTTAGTGTTGACCGCAGGCCATCCGGCACGTCGCCAAGCTCAACCGCTGGAAAATCCGTCCAAAAGCCGGTTTTTGGCCGTTTCTTTCGCCAATTTCCTAAAAAATCACCCCTTTTTCACGTTTTTTTCACAGGAATAATGAAAAATCTGTTTACAGAAAACCATTGAAAAAAAACAAGCTTTAAGCAATACTATTTGTGCAGGAAATGAGGTTAGAGGTATGAAAAAGAACGTACCTGTCATATTATCTCTTTGTCTGTGTTTTAACTGCGCGCAGCTCATCGGCGGTTTGCCTGTCAAAAAAATAGCTATTTTTAATTCTGTTGACCAAACCTCTGCGGTGAAAAGCCTTGCCGCGGTTTCCACGAGCCCGGTGGACGCGTTGAACAGCCTCGTGAGATGCGAAAATCCCCTTACCGAAGGTTTCGCGAAAAATGATAGTCCCTCTCGTGACTCCGGCAAACACAATTCTAACGCTTTCATCAACGGTTTCAAGGACAAGGTTTCGCTGATGGCTCCTTCGGGGGGGCTGGTTTTCAGTCTTTTCGCGGGCGACCTCGGCTATCTGCCTTTGATACCCGGAGAGAATTCGCAGGTTCCCTGGCCTCCCGGAGGCGGGGTATTCATATATCTCCTGATGTTGACTTATTTGCTCGTGCTTGTAAAGAAGAGCAGCACTACTGGGGTAGAGGTGCGTACGTAGGCCGTTGGAAACCCAGTCCGAAACCGGACTGGGTTTTTTGTTTGCCCCGTTAGAGATATTTGACATGGAAAACGAAGCTAAAGGTTTTTCAGAAACCGATTCCCGCAGTCAAAGTGGGATATCTCTAACGGGGTTTGCAAAGGAATTTATGATATTAAAGAAATCGCCCATCTTGGCACTTAAAAAATTTGTGGCCTCGGCCACGGCGGCTTGTTTCATATTCAGCTCCGTCGCCGCCGAAGGGCTTTATGCCGCCGTGCAGGGGCAGAATAGCACGTCCGATTTCAAGCGGATGATAGACGAGTTCGTCATACCGGCCAACATCGGGAAGGTCTCTTCGCTGAAATCGTTTGAAAGCCCTGTCGTGGTCGTCAACGTTCAGGACCTGCACTGCCATCCTGAGGTCCAGAGGAACATCTCGCGCGTAATATCCATAATCGACGGCAAGTACGGCCTCTCGGCTGTTTTCGTCGAAGGCGCCTCGGGAAAACTCGACACCTCGTGGTTCGCCGGCCTCGGCGACAAGAAACTGAAGAACAGCGTGGTTGAGAACCTGGTTGACCGCGGGAGGCTCACGGGCACCGAGCATTACTCCATAATCTCCGGGAAAACATCTCTCCTCAAAGGGCTCGAGGACCCGAAAGTTTACAGGGCGAATTATCTCAGGCTTGACGCCATACTTTCAAAAAGGAGCACGTACGGGGCCCTTCTTGATGAAATGTCGAAAGACCTCGAGCGCGCGAAAGGACGCACTTTCCACTCAAGGAACGTCCGTCTTGAAAGAACCATAAAGAAGTATCAGGAAGGCAAACTCCCGGCCGAGAAATATTACAAATTGCTTCTCAAGCTTGCCGACAAGCTTACCCGTGACGCCAAAAAATTCAGAAAAATAGCCGACGTCAGGCCCGGGGACTTCCCTTCGATAACCGGTTTTATCGAACTCTCCGAGGTAGGCAGGAAACTTCAGTACAGGCGCATCGCCCGCCAGCTTCAGGAGTTCATGAAGATCCTGAAACAAAAACTTCCTTACAGCGCGTATAATTATCTTCTCGAGAAAACAGACAACTTCCGGAAGCTTGACGAGCTTTACGTTTATCTCGCGAGGATGGCGGACGAATACAGGCTCGACCTTTCGGTGAATTATCCCCAGCTCGCCGAATTCTTCTCATACCTTGAAAAAAGCAAGAACGTGAACCCGATGTCGCTCATTGGCGAAGAAAAAACTCTGATTGAGGAACTGAGGGCCGGGTTCTCTATGACGAAGTCAGAACTTGAGGTGGCGTTCCTTTCCGATTTCTATTCATACTTTAAGGATTATCTAAATAATAGTATTTCGGCCGATGACTATGAGTTTTTCTCAAAACGTTTCGCGGAGTTCAAAACTCTCTGGGTCACCCACTGCGGCACCGCCCGTATCGCCGGGCTTGAGAAGGACTTCGAGCTTCTTGACGCGTATTACAAAGGCAACGTCGAAAGGAACGGATGCTTCATAAAGAACATACTTGCGGATCTCGGGCCGGATTATTCCGGAATCTCTGCGGGAAGCGGGACGGATCCGCAGAAGATGCTTGACGGTGCAAAAAAAGTGGCCGTGGTTGTCTCCGGAGGTTTCCACACCAGGGGCATAGAAAAACTGCTTTCGGACAAGAGGATTTCCTTCATCACCGTCACGCCCAACGTCACGCAGGACACCAAAACTGCCGAAGCCGTATACAACGAGATAGCAAAAACTCAGGCAAGAATATTGAAGGAAGCGTTCGCCAACATGCCTCTTTTCGAGCTGGTCGGAGAATTCGGCAGGACTTCGGATGCCAGGAAAGCCGAGATGCTCAGCGTTGTTATCGGCACGGTGCTTTCAGTTTTTGCCGGCGCCGATTTGCAGGCGCAAAGGGCGGATATAGAAAAGGTGCTAAACGGCGCGCCCCCGGCGATGAGGCCCAGCCGCGTGGAGGTAGCCGGAAACAGAATAGTGATTGCTTCTCCGCAGACGGGGCGTTCAATAGTTTTCAGGGCGGAAGGGGGAAAGATCGTTCCCGAGGGAGTGCCATCGGTTGTTTCGCCTGAAGAAGAACAGCCCGCTTCACTGGGCCGGCAGATGCCGCAGGGCGCGGCGCTAGCCGTCAAGGGCGCGGGGCAAAGCGCGAGGTCCTCCATACTCGCTTCTTTAAACTTGCCGGGAATCGTGAACGCCGTGCTGTCCACCGCCGGCAGTTACGGCACCGAAAAAGGCCTCATAGGTTCGCTTGCGGGTCAGGAAAAGGGCGACGGTATGGGGCTCAACCTTCTTGAGATAACCGGCCGCACTCAGGGTGCGGACGGCAAAGCAATATACACCTTCCGGGTCAACGAAGCCCTTATGAGACATTTTTCTCCCGATGTTCAAGCGAGAATAAAGGAAAACGCCGAAGCGATAGCCGGAATGATATCGAAAGACAACGCGCTTTCCTCGCTTGTTGCCGCCTTTCCGTGGATAGGTGAGATTGTCATTAACTCGTACCAGCAAGAAGCTTCGCCGGATATGACGGTTGGCGGGGAGATAAGCCACGCTGAAAGGAACAGGCGGCTTCAGAAAAAAATACTTGAAGCTAACGTCTGGACAATGGACAGCTCCGGTGAAATAAGCACCGTGCCGTATATGAGCGAGCTTACCGGCAAACCGCGGTATCTGGCGTTTTTCTATTCGGCGGGATTTTTCATAAACTACCTGCTTCAAAAATCAAGGATTGGGGGCGCTCAATATGAAAGCCGCAAGAATGCCGTAAAAGAAAGAATCAGACAAGTACGCGGCAACCTGAGTGACGACAGGCAGCGCATAGCATCCCGCCTCAACATTACCGATGGGTATATCAGGTCTGTTTATGGTTTATCCGCCGCGGAGTATGATAGCCTGGCCCCTGAACAGAAAGATTCGTTAAGGAAGCAGATAGCTGCGCGTCTCATAAATATAGCGCTGGTAACGGAATTGAACGTAGTAAAAGGAAGGCTTACGCTTCACGATGGCGGGCCGTTCGCCCACGCTCGCCGAGGCATCGCTTCCGCAAGACCGGGAATATGGATAGGAGAGAAACTTTTTTCGGAACGGGTCATCAGCGACGACGATATAGCGCGCGTTCTTATTGAAGAGGCGATGCATATACTTGCACCGATAGCCCCGCACGGCGCGGAAGGCGTCGAACACGATGTTGCAATTGCCGAAAAGCTCGAAGCCGCAGCCCGCAGGCTCGGCGAGCCGGTCACGGGGAACTTCTGCGAAGCGGATATGACTTTAGGTGAGGAAGACGCGCTCGAACTTCTCGGAAACCTTGAGACCATTAGGGGAGAGACCGAAGAAGCCCCAATAGATCCCTACGAAGACTATCTGGCCGACACGGGCGAAGAGGAATCGGGTGGAGGGCAATTATCTTTATCGGAAATGCTGGTCAGACAGCTTGAGGCGACCGGTCGCCTGAGCGCCAAAGAGATTAATGAGTTAGATATGCAGTTCGGCAGCATCAGAGGGCTTACGGTCGCGGGTGTCCAGATAAAAGCAGGTCACGACCTTCTGGTGGGCTTGAGCGGCCAGGCCGGGAGCTGGGAGAACTTCTACAAATTCTTCTCGTTCGTTGAAAAAGTGCTGACCCGCCACGGAAAAACGGAAGCGCAGATCATCACGAAAGCGCTGGGAAAAAGCATAGGCACTATCGAAGAAGGCACGGAAGAATTCAAAAGAATGAAGCACGCGGACATCGTGGAAGTGTTCGGGGGCGAATTGACCGAACTTCCCGCCCGGGAAGAGATACCTAAAATACATAAGGGCAAGGAACTGGGCCGCGGAGGGCTTAAAAGGGCATTCAAGGGCACCTGGAAGGGAAGGGAGGTCTGCGTCATTGAGGGGCTTCTCTCGAGCAGCGAGTATTTTGACGCGGTCGAAAGAGAAGTCAAGGCTTTCAACTCCATAGCGCAGCGGCAGAACATACCGGGCGCGGAGCTTCTGCCCAGGATAATATCGAGCGGCGTGATGGTGGAGCAGCGCGACGCGAAAGGTTTTACCGTGCGCGGCGAAAACGGCGAACCCGTTTACACCTACCTGCTTGATGAGGAAATAGACGATCCGCAGGCGTACAGGACCAAGGGAAAGAGATTTTACGTAATAGATTACGCGGTTTACAAGGACATGATTGATTTTCTTGAGTCCGCCGGAACGGACAGGCTGAATCCTGCCGGCAAACTCAGGATGATGATACTGACACTCACGGCCCTGCAGACCGCCCATAGCATGGGGCTTGTCCACGGAGACCTCAAGTGGAACAATGTCCTGCTTTTCAGGGGCCTGAAGCCAGTTCTTTCGGATTGGGGCAGCGTCAGGGCGGTCCCGGGCGGCGGTTTGACCGATGTCCTGCCCGACGAAGAGGCGTTTTTCGGAGGCACGCCCCTCTTCATGCCTCCCGACAGGATGATGAAATCCGGGGACAAGTATGTGCCCGCGCAGCCTTCCACCGTCAGAATGGAGGTATTCTCGCTCGGAGTAATGCTTTATCAGCTGGTCCTGGGTGATTTTAAAGCCAGCGTTTACGGGGTCAAGCCAAACAGGATGGTGGATTATGAAAACCTGATGAATTCCGAGGCGATAGCATCAAGATTAGGCGATGAAAGTATTCTCAGCGTGAGAACGCCCGAAGAATTCCAGTTTATCAGTCTTCTCACGCCGATAATAGTGAAAGCTCTCAAAGCGAACCCTGAAGAGCGATATGGTTCCGTAATCGAGATGTTGGACGACATTTGGTCCGTGGCAAGAGAGATGGGGCTTGACGCCGAAAAAGACCTCAACATACCGCCGAACTTGAGAGACCCTCGTGCGGCGACGGAAACAATAGGGCGCCTGAAGGTGAGCGGGACCGAGCATCTCGGCGCGGTGCCGACGGCGAGCATGTTCGTTAAGATAAATAAGTCCGTTAAAGACAAGCGCGCCGCGATGAAGGGAGCAGGGATTGGCGTTGCCGGGCGCTTGATGCAGGGTGTTTTCGCGTTTCTTGACTGGGCGACAGACGCGACGAAAGGCGTGCCGGTCATAGAGACTCTGATGATCTGGGGTTTAAACGCCGGTTTCGCGTGGCTCGGAGTATCGCCTGTTTTCATACACGCGGTTGTCGGCCTGACTTTTGCGGCACTTCATATCGTTTTAAATAGAGAGGACATCACGAGCTTAAGGACCTGGCAGAATTTCGTCATCCGCGCCGGGTTTGGCGCGTTCTTAAGCTTGCTCGTCTTCTACGTTCCGACCTCGTTTAGTTTCTTCAACGTCGTCAGCATCGCGAAATTCAACCTTGTCGTCCCCGCGGCAATCCACTGGTTATGGAATGCTGTTGCTGATTCTGATTTCGGCAAAAAAGCCGATATTCCGCCGCTTTCAATGTTCGGGGACCCTGAAAAACAGCCGTTGAACAAGAGCTTGAATTTCATGCTCGCGGACGAAACATTGCAGTTGACCAGGCTCGAAAGGTCAACGATTGCAAGGCACGTAACCGTCGTGAAGGACATTGCCTCCAAAGATCCGCAGGGGTTGAAGCTTGTGAGGCCCCACGGAGGCATACTGGATAAAGAAACAAGGCAGGTCTACATACAGAAGGATTATGTCGACGCCGCGGCGAGCAATTTTGACGAGAACGATTTGATAAATTTTGTTGCAAATCTGCTCGCCGACGCTCATTATTTGAGGATCCTGCCGCTGGCGCCGGCAGAGAAAGACCAGGACACCTACGCGCTCAACAGCGCGTCCCGGGTTCGGGAAAGCTACCTCAGGAGGTTCGATGGTTTAAGAGAGCTGTTCGCGGATTTCAAGGCCGCCGGCACCGCGCGAATAGAAATCAGGATACTTAACGGAAAGCGGTACATAATTAAAAAGTTCGTGGAAACAAGACGCGCTATTTTTGAAATAGAGGCGCGAATTCTTGAGCTGGTGGCGAACAACAGGAGCGTGTTCAGAAGATTCCTGAACGACGGCCTTATGCACGTGGACAGGAAGGATAGGACGCTAGTGACGAGGCTTATCGAGGGCGTTCCTTTGAACAGGTATTTTGTTGATCTCATAGAAAGCCGCGATACCGGCATTGAACTGCACGAGGCGATAGCGATCATATTGATGTGCCTTGAAGGCGTGAGTGTGCTTCACGACAATGGGGTAGCCCACAAGGACCTTAATCCACGCAACATAATAGTGCGTATTGGCCGAAAGGGCAAGATTTACTTGAAAATAATTGATTTCAGCAGCAGCAAATTTTTCGACGCGAAATATCTTCACGTTAATCCGCAAACGAGGTCTTTCACGCCGTACTACACCAGGCCTGACAAGGACCCGGTCGGATCGCCCAGTTCAGATATATTTTCGTTGGGCGTTATAATGCATTACTTGCTGACAGGCAGGGTACCCCAGCAGTTGACGGCAAGGGCCCAGGTTGACTATGTCGTGCGGGACGAAGAGTTCGCCGAATATTATCCAGTCGCGGCCGATCTTATAAGGATCATAAAAAAAGCCGTCAACATTCCGAAAGCCGACGGCACGATGGTTTTCGGCGACGAATATGAACCATACGCCAACGTCAGGGAAATGATAGACGACCTCAGCGCGCTTATGGTCAGCAATCCGGAGATAGGCGAACGAGTTCAGGAGCTCATTCCGACGGAAGAAGAAGTGGAGGCCGGTTCCGAGCTCACCAAAAACTTCGAAGAAAAAGAGCGCGTGCTGGAGGCGGTCGAGAAAAGGATCGGCAGCAAGGCAGTTGCGGCCCTTGCGGCAGAGTTGTACAACATATTCCGCCATCCGATCGACGAGTTCCTGAGGATATTCACACCCGGTGCATTTCTCAAGAAGCATAAAAAAACCGCCCTTCGGGACGCGGCGCGTGTCCTTGAGAAAAGGCGCGGCGCCGACGTGGCGTACGGCGTGACGGATTATCTTGGGACGGCGCTTGAGAATTTCAGCGCTGACCAGCTGGAAGAGGCGGCGGAAGCTCTCTCAAGCGGCGGCAGGATAGCTCTCGTGGAAGGGATGCTGGCGGACCAGAAGACGGCCGGCGCCGCCGCGTCGATGATTGTTTTTATGCTGTTCGCTATACAGGGCCCCCAGGAATGGAGCAAGGGCAGGCCCGTTGGCAGGTCTTTAGACAGTCAGGCGCAATACGAGTATTCAAATATAATGCTTGAAGCCATTAAGGAGTACAAAGAGAGCCAGAATAGGAGAGCGTCGGGTGTTGCGCTTGTCTGGGCGTTTATGGCGGCAGGGACGCTGCTATCGGTATGCGGGGTGGGCGCGGCGCTGGCCGGCATAGCGCTCGGCAATGTCGTCGGTCACTTGGTTCATAATCTGTTTTTCGGAAAAGGCGCGCAGATGACCGTCGACGCCCGGCTTTCAAGCGATCAACTTGTCAATAAAATCAAGGATTTTTTGACCCAGAGGACTTTCTCGATAGCAGAGCTCGCGGAGCATTTCGGCGTTGAAGCTTCAATTGAAAACAGAAGGATAACCTTTGCCACCGCGATATCAATGGCATTGAACGATTTATCCGGCGCCTACGATTTCGAATTGCAAAAAGGCGGGATAAAAATCCCCGGTTCGGACACCCCGGACGGGGTCAAGTCGAAGCTGTGGAATCTGGTAAGGGGGGCAAAAGACGGATTTCCCGGAGACGTGACTATAGTATTAAGGAGCAAATCAGCCGTGCCTGCCAAAACGCACGTGGAAATACAAAGATCCGGCGTCACGGTGACGGTCGACAGCGATCGTCCGACAACGGTGGAGGTGGACAAGCGAGGGTCGGTAGTGGTAAGGGAAGACAAGGCCGCAAGAACAGTCATTATTGACGGGGTTGAGCATCAGATAACCTACATAGAGCTTGCCGACGGAACTGTCAAGCAGTTCGTGACAAAGGGGGGTGAAATACAAGAGGCGAAAACCCAGGACGAGAAACGTCTTGAACAGGGCCAGAGCCCGAGGGATTTGACCCTCGGAGTCGTCGGCATTCACGATGATATATCCGCCGGGAAAACCGATGCGGGCGTGAGGACGGATTATTCGGACATCGAAAGACTGATAGACGGACTCATCGAAAGCCCCAGGCCGAACATCAGGCAGGTCGGCGATGTGCTGGGCAAGTACATGGAATGGAGCCTCCGGTCGAACGTGGTTGCCGCGGCGATTCTTCAGCGGAGATTGAAGGATTTGATTGACGCCGCCGTCGGCAAGAAAGCGGATGCCGGGTTTGAGTACACGGTAGGCATCGACAAACATCCAAGAAATAACTTGTTCGGCATAACGTTCACGTTTCACAGCAATGCTCCTGACCCGAGGACGGGCAGAAAGCGTGTTACCAACTTCAACTTCCTGTACGACGAAGCCAGTGGCGCCATTATAGATGAGTCCACGGGCGCCGCGCTGACGCTTCCTTCCACCTACAGGTTCGCGCGGTGGATAGCGTCCATGCTTGGCCGGCCCTACGCCCAAAACCTGCCCGATGACTGGTATGCTACGCCCGAAAGCAGGAAGAAATACCCCGAAATGACGAAGTTCGCCGAGCGCATTGCGGCGCCGATAGCTCTATGGGATATAGTGGCGCACACGGCTTTGCTGCTCATAGGAAGAGGCGAGGCCAACGTTTACCGCGTCGGCGGGGCGATAGGGATATGGGGAGCGACGGCCGGAGCGGCCTTCGCGGCGGCTTCAGTGTTCGGCGCGCCCGTGCTTGCCGTTATTGCGGCGGCCGTGGCGGCCAACGTCCTTACGCACTCGGCGTACAACGCAATCTTCGGCACGCTGGGAGTCATCGGCGCCGACTCGCCGCTGACGCTGGGAGGAAAATTCAACGGCCTTGATATCGACCCGAGGCAGTACGCCGAGGCCGGCAGGACTTACTCGGACGAGGATATATTCTCGATACTGGAAAAAATGCGGGAGGACCTGGTGGGGCAGGCGCAAAGTTCCGGACGCTTTAACGACGCAGATATCGGAAGAATAAACAAGACATTCAATGATATAAAGGGAATGCTGATGAATCCGGGAGTTCCTCCGGAAATCAAACGCAATACTTTTCTGCTTCACGAATACTATTCCCCTCTGATAAAGACATTCGGCCACGGCAGCCCTGTTTTCACGGGCGTGATGGTGTTCCTCGACAGGCATTATTTTCCCAGGCACATAAAAGAAGAAAGAAGCGGCATCGATACAATAAATGACCTGGACGAGCTGTCCGAATACGTGGGGAGTTACAGGGGCACGGGCGCCGCGTTCGAGGGCGAAATTGACTACATGCTCGGCCTTATTTCCGCGGTAAAAAATAGCCTTGCCAGCGGTGAATATCGAAATGTCAGGGCTTCGCTCAGGGCGCTCACGAGAGGCGAAAGAAAGGGCTACGAGAGCATACAAGGCCTGAGATACAAAGCCCTGGGTCTCGTGTTCAAGGAACTATACAGGCAAAATTTTGATGCCATAAAAAAATCGGCCGCAGTAAAAGGTATGGAGACGAACAAGCAGAACAGTATAGCCGCCGACTTGAAGGAGGCAATAGATGCAATCAGGAGCGATTATGTTCGCTATGAAAGGCGCAATGATACCGCGATAGAGGAAAAAATAGGAGACGAAATCGGCGCCTTGTTCTACAGGTTTAACAGGGATCCCGTGATAGGAGGCCTCATCACGGGAATATGCGGAACGCTTGCGGAAATCCTTCTTAAAAAACCTGAATCGCTGGTACTTGTCAGCAGGGTAAGGCGCGCTGCCTCGCCAGCCGCCGCGGCGCCGGTGGAAAGGTCGGACGAAAGGACTCAAAGGCAAGTCGCGGAGGTTTACGAAAGAATGCGGGTTGAAAATATTCAGGCAAGAGTAAAACAGGGGTATCCGGAAGGCCTGGCCGGGAGTTTTTATGCGCTAAGTACTGCGCAAATGAAAATTATCGCGGACAGTATCTTCACGGCGACGAGAAAGGCCGGTGGTCTAGATGCTTTAATGGTTGAATTTTACTCCAAGAAAAATGAACTAGAGAAACAACACAGGGTCAGAGGCGTGACGATAGACCCCAATAAAAAAGAGCTCAGCGTTTTTGGTTATGAAGTGGCGATAGAGGTCCTGACGGCAATGGGAGTGACGCCTCAGCCGGATATTCACAGAAAGACCGGGGAAGCGCTTGGGGACGCCGTTCGCCGTCAGAGCGGACGTCAGCTTCAAGAAGGAGCCAGAGTTGCCGTTGAAGAACCGCCGAGATCGACTGATAAAGGAAGCATTGCGGCGGTTGTCATACCAAAGGTTGCCGAAGCAGTGAGAGGTACCGTCAATCCTTCCGCCGCGGTCAGGGGCCTGGCCGTGACCTCGGTTTCAATAGCTTCCGCGCAGGTCGGCACGAAGTACGTTAATTTCATAGCTGGACCGTTCAACGAAATAGTCGTCAGTCCGCAGTTCCGGGCGATGGGCGCGATAGGCATACTTCCCCTTCGCCTGAAAAACAGCGGGGACGCGATAGAGCTCGGAGCCGTCAATGTCGGCGCCCGGGACGTGACCGTGTTGTTCTCAAGATACGGAGACAACATAATTCTTGCGCCGGGCGTCGACTTGAACAAAAAGGAGTTCGAACTCTTCGAGCGCAGGATAAGGGAACTTGCCCCGCTGGAAGACAGCTGGCTGGCCAGGCGACTCAGGTCAGAGGGTTTGCTAGAAAGCGCCATACGCGAACCTCTGATAGCGAAACCCGGAACTGAAATTGGATCCGGAGAACCTAAAACGCAAGTGATACCCGGCGCCATAGCCGGCAGCGCGCAGGCCTCATCGGAGTTCTCGGCCAGCGTTGGCAGGCACAAGAAGAAGGAAAACACGGTTAAGGGCCGGCATATGGTTTTCAGCGTGAATGCCTCGAAACTTACAGGAGAAAGGTTCGCGCATATTCGCGACGCTAATGCCGGAGCTAACATAAGGATTAGGGGGTTGTTCAAGGGCGTGAAAGCGGTGGATGAGGATAGCGCCCACGGTTACATAAAAGACATGCACGCCGCCGGCGGAAGGATACTGTGCGATTTCGAAGTCGCGTCGATGAGTGATATGAACGACGTGTCGAGATGGCTGTCAAAAGGCGGTTTTGACGGCGCGGAAATCGACTTGAGCAAGGCGTCAGGCGCGAGAGCCGCGCTTTCGAGGATAAATGAGATAGCAAAGCAGGACCCGGAACTGATTTTAACGGTTGTCATCCCCGCCGGGATGGATACGTCGGAAATGATCACCGAGGGTAATATAAGCATAGTTGAGCGCCGCGCGATAAGGTCTCTTATGCCGACCGAAATGACGGCAAAGGACAACGCGTGCGTTGTTCTCGACCTGTCCGCGGTCCAGGATGACATCAAGGATTCCGGCGTTGGCGGGTTCACGCTCGAGAAAATAATTTCCGGCATTAAAGCCAACATGCTTGAGATGTCTATAGAGGAAATCAGCGCGGACTTCGATATACCGGTCGATATTTCTCAGATTGTCCGCCAGGCCGAAAACCTGTTCCGCACTTCGCCCAAGATGTTCTACGAGATAGCCGATAGCTACGATGCCGTGGATATGCCTTCCGCGGAAGCTGTCGGGCCGGTTCTGGAGCTGTTCAGGAAACACGGTTTGTCGGAACTGATTGCATTGGATGTTGAAGATTTATCTGAATTCAAACTGGAAACCGATAAGGCGGCGGCATTTCTGAAAGAGCTCGGAGATCTGCTGCCGGAATCTGTCGGCGAGGAAAAACATACTCTGTTGAAATACGCTTTCGGCGCCCGTCTTGCGCAGCTTGTTTCGGAAACGGAAGACGCCGGGTTCAAGGTTGCCCAGGCAGCGGGGCTGGTGAAGGGCGTGGCCGAACGCGCCCTGCTCGCGAAGTTCGTCGCCTCGGCCGGTATACTGGGGTTGGAAGACGCCGGCCAGGAAAAGGTTTTCAGGACGCTCCTTGTTTCTTCGGAGCTTGAGCTTGCGGACAACCTTGAAAAGTATTTGAAGCCCGAGAACAGAAGGGGGCTGGCGCCGGCGACGGTTACGGGAATGCTGAAGTCCGCCGTAATGCTCGGAAAAGATTTAAGCGTCATTTCAAGGATTCTGGATATTTTAAGCGATGTCCCCAAGAAAGAGCATTCGAAAGAGGTTTTGAGCGTGGCATATCTTTTAGGAGTATATGCGGCAAGAACGGGAGATGCAAAGGCGCTTAATACGCCGATGTTCGCGGGCGATTCCGCCGTCGCATATGTAGATGTAAGAGAGGAAGATTCAGCTTCGTTCGATGAAGTCCAAAAGGTGTACTACTTCAACGCGTTGAGCGGCGTGATTGCCGGCATGGAAAAATGCGGCCAGCCGAGAAACAGAACACTTTCAGGTAAACTTGAAAGCCTTGCAGGTACGCTGCGCATCGGCAGGACATCCATTCCCAGCACCGCCGACGCCGGCATGTATCTTACGGCCCTGTCGGATATAAATCTTGGCGTAGATATGTCTCAGGCCGGGTTTGATGTCGCGGGAGCCCTTGGAGATATTGAGATGAAGGCGAGAACCGGCAGAATTCGCATGGAATTGTCGGAACTTCTAAGAATTTACGGTATGCACGCAGAAAGAAGAATACCCGGGGCACTGGATAAGGTGAATGAAATAAGCGCGGAGGCCGTCAAGGCGTTGTTGGGCGCCGCGTAATTTAGAGCAGTTTTTCCACGTATTCGGCGATGGCAAGCGATGAGGTAAGCCCCGGAGATTCGATACCCACCAGATTGATAAACCCTTCGAAACCCTTGTCCTTTTCGTTTCTTATCAAGAAATCCCTGAAATCGTCCTTCGGGCCCTGAAGTTTTGCCCGTATACCGACAGTATCCGGCAGGAGCTCTTCGAGCGTTATGGAAGGCAGGTATTTGTTGATCGAAGCCAGGAACTCGGGCTTCCTTGATTCGTCCATGGAATAGTCGTCGTTTTTATCCACGTAAAACGCGTCAGGGCCGAACCGCGTCCCGCCGGCAAGGTCAGGAGTGAGGTGTATGCCCAGCGAATGAAAATTCTTTTCGGGCGACGGGTATACAAGCCGCCTGACTTTCAGCGGCCTGCGCGTCCTGAAATACTCTCCTTTGCAGTAATGCAGTTTGTAGCCTTCCTTTGCAACATCGATGCCGGCCAGCGCGCAGATCTTGTCGGAGTTAAGGCCGGCGCAGTTTACAAGAATACCGGTTTCGAACTCAAAGTCCTCGTTCTTTATTTTTATTCCGTAGCCAGCATTGGTTTTTTCTATGCGGCTAACCTCGGCGTTGTGCATAATCTCGGCGCCGTTGTCTTTCGCTTCACCCAGGAGCGCCGACATGAAGGAATGCGTGTCGAATATCCCTGTCGAAGGCACCAAAAGCCCGGAAACAGCGGTCAACTCGGGTTCCATGTTCCTGACTTCGCGCCCGGTGAGTAGCTTTAAGCCCTGAACTCCGTTTGTTTCGCCCTTTTCCTTCAGTTTTTCGATGTCTTCTTTTTCGCGCGGTTCGCATGCCACTACGATTTTTCCTAGGCGCTCGTGCTTCACGCCAGTTTTTCGGCAGTATTCATAGATCATCGGGTTCCCGCGGACGCACAGGGATGCCTTCAGGCTGCCGCTATTGTAGTATACGCCCGAATGAACGACTTCACTGTTGCGCGACGAGCTTTCCTGGCCGAATTTCGCGTTTTTTTCCAGGATAAAGATCGACCGCCCGCCTTTTGAAAGGCGCGCGGCGCAGGCAAGACCCACGACCCCTGCCCCGATGATTGTTATGTCCACTTTATCCATTTCTATTGGGGGCAAAATTGGCGTCTGTCCCTATTTCATTTTCCCCATTTTATTTTTCTTGCCACGTGCCAGATTTTTTCAAGCGCGTAAACCGAGCGGGCGTGCGGCGACATCACGTGGATGACGACACCGCCGTAGTCGATTACGGCCCAGAAAGGCGAATACTTGCCTTCGCTGTGGACGGCGCTAATGCCTTCTTTTTCCCGGAAGGTTTTGCGGATGGTTTCGATTATCGCGTTTATCTGCGGGGTGGATTCGGCGGTGGCTATTACGAAGTAGTCTGCTATTATCGTGAAGCGTTTGACGCTCAATACTACGACATCAATGCCTTTCTTGTCCTCAGCTATTTGCGCAGCGATTTTGGCCAGTTGCAAGAAATTTCGTTTAGCCATAAAAATAGATTACACAGATTGGGGAAACCGATTGCATAGATTAAAGACGTTATCCGTGTAATCTTTGTTAATAATCTGTGTAGTCATGTTTAGTAGTTTTGCTTCGCGTTGTTCAGTCTCTGTCTGTCAATTTCTTCCTGATGATGGCGTATGTTTTCAACTGCCTCGGCCATCTGGCCGGATACGGAAGCCGCAAGAAGCACGTAATTTGATTTGAAAACAGCGTCCGGCTTGCCGCTCCAGAGAAGTATGAAGCCCAGCAGGCGCCCTTCTTTGAGTACGGGCGCGCAAAGCAGTTTTTTCGCTCCCGATAGGAATTCTGTTCCGGAAATTTCATTTTTTTCAAGGTCCACCAGCGCCCCGGCGGGATTCTTATTGAGGGTTTTCACAAGGCCGTTGTTCGCTGTTATTTCCTTAAAACCTCGCGGCGCGGCTACAGGGTCAAATTCCTCGTTGAATTCGTTGTAGAGGTATATCGCCCCGTTCTCTGCCTCAGGCACGGCGAGAAGTATCTCGTCAAGGATGCCTTTTACTATCGCGTCGAGCCTTTGCCCCGACGAGATTACTTTTCCGGTCTGGTAGACGGTGGCAAGCTCGCGGGACGTCTGCTCGAGCCTGTCCATCGATACCTGCAGGAGCCCCGAAAGTATCTTAAGCCCGGCGTTCGGTTCGGACGAAATGAATTTAAGGAAGTCATCCCTTTCTATCTCCCACAGGACGGTTTCGGTTTTAGCCACGGCGTTCGCGGTCCGGGGAGAGTCCGAGAAAAAAGCCATTTCTCCGAAAACGCTGCCGGGGCCAAGAACCGCAAGTATCTTTTCGTTGGAAGCCCCCAGCTTTTTTAATATGGTTACCTCGCCTTTGTCTACTATGTAGAACGCGTCAGCTTTTTGTTGCTGCCTGAAGATCTCTTTTCCCGCGGAGCACTTCATTTCCTTAAGGTGCCCGGAAATGGTTTCAAGGAGCTTGCCATCGAGGCCCGAAAATATAAAAACTGATTTTAAAAGGCTCAATTTGTCCATGTTGCCTCCTGATAAAAACTGATTACGCGGATTTCTAATACAGCTTACGCAGATTAGGTCACAAGTCCAGTTCGGCAATGCCGTTTTTTAAGGATTTTAAATTTCTGTGTAATCATTTTTTAATCTGTGTAATCAAGACATATTGTAAAATGATGTTTTTACATCGTTTGCGTCATTCCTCTTCCGCCGGTCCTTATGAATTCCGGGTCGTGGGCCTTGGCGGCAGCTTCTTCGGGCGTCACGAGGCCTTCCTGCACGAGCTGCAGGAGCGCCCTGTCAAGGTTGACCATGCCGAACTTGCTTCCGGTCTGTATTGCAGAATATATCTGGTGCGATTTTCCTTCGCGGATGAGGTTAGATATGGCCGGGGTGACGAGCATTATTTCCCTGGCGGCGACCCTGCCGACCCCGTCTGCCTTGGGAAGCAGTATCTGCGAGACGACCCCCCTCAGCGTGACCGACAGCATGACCCTCACCTGCTGCTGCTGATGCGGCGGGAAAACGTCTATTATCCTGTCGACGGTTTGGGCCGCGTCGGTGGTATGCAGCGTGCCGAACACGAGATGGCCTGTCTCGGCTATGGTAAGGGCCGCGGATATTGTTTCAAGGTCCCTCATTTCTCCTATCAACACTATGTCGGGGTCCTGCCTGAGGGCCGATTTGAGCGCGTGGGTGAAGCTTTTGGTCTGCTGGCCGACTTCCCTCTGCCTCACTATGCATTTCTGGTTCTCGTACACGAACTCGATCGGGTCTTCTATGGTCAGTATGTGCTCTTCCCTTTTCTGGTTTATCAGGTTCAGAAGGCAGGCGAGCGTCGTTGATTTTCCGGAGCCGGTAGGCCCGGTGACGAGCACAAGCCCCCTGGGAAGATCGGCAAAAGACATTATAGCCGGGCTTAGCCGCAGTTCCTGGGGCGCGGGGATCTTTGAAGATATCACGCGCAATACGGCCTCTACGCCGTTTTTCTGCTGAAATACGTTGACCCGGAAGCGGGACACATTCGGCAGGGCGAAAGAGCAGTCGAGCTCCATATTCTCTTCAAATTTCATTTTCTGGTCGGAAGTCAGAATGGAATAAATGAGTCGTTTCGATTCTTCCGGTGTCAGGACCGGGAATTCTTCGAGAGGCATCACGCGCCCCCTCATTCTTATGATGGGCGGACGGCCTATGACCACGTGAAGGTCCGATGCTCCGCGTTGTACCGTCGCTTTCATTACGTCAGACATTTCCATATTGAGCCTCCTCGCCTATGGCGAGCCCGCCAACGATTTAGCGGCAGGCTGTGGATTATTTATTCTTTATCGCCTTTATCACTATTCCGCCGGCTATGAATTCTTCAAATACTGTCTTGGGCAGCAGCAGTTCTAATAGTTTCTTGAAAGACGAGAACTTTTCTTCGCTTACGAGGCAGTCGCGCCGCGCTACCGCGAAACCGTTGTCTTCAAGTATATCTTTTAGGTCTTTGTATGTAAAGTAGTGAAGATGGCCTCCGTCCCAGCCAACGCGGTCCCCGGATGTTTTAGGAAAAGAGCCCTTAAATAAAAGCCGCAATATGTTTTTTACCTTCCTGAAATTGGGCGTGCTGAGCACGAGTGAACCGTTATCCTTCAGGACTCTTCTGATTTCCCGAACGAGCTCTATGGGATCAATAACGTGTTCGATGGCGTCAAGGCAAACGGCGGCGTCGAAAAAACCGTCCTGATACGGTATTTTTTCAGAGTTAAGGTTTACCTTTTTTGTCACGGCGCCTCTTTGTCTGGCCGTTTCGAGCGCTTTTTCGGATATGTCTATCGCGTGTATTTCTCTGAATATGCCTTTTGCTACCAGCGCCGTTTCCCCGCGACCAGCGCCAACGTCAAGCAGCCTGTCGCCGGGATCGAGGTGGCGGAGTATCCCCGCCGCCCGCGAGTTGACCCCTTCTGGCAACCCGGCTTTCTTGTCCCAAATTTCCCGATAGACCGCCTCTTCTCTTTTCATTTGAACGCCGGTTTTTAAAGCCTGTCGGGTTTTATCCCGCAGTCTTCGCCGAGTATTACCGAAATGTCTATGAAGCGTTTTTCATCGTAGCGGGTGATGACCTCGCCGCACTCAAGCAGTTCGGATATCTTCTGCGCCGAACGGAGGTCTCCCGTCAGGTCCTTGATGAGCGATTTTTTCTGCCTTACCTGGAAGGTGCCGTACTGTATCACGTCGAAGCCCTGCTTCCTCAGGAGCCAGGTGACGTTCTCGGCCAGGCGGGATTTTCCCGAAGCGTTCCAGACCTCTACGCGTATCCTCGGGCTCGTGTTGATGGTTGTCGACGAGATGCTGACGAATATCTTGTCAAGAAATCCCGTGCAGTTTTCCTGGTCTATGACCCAGTAGTCCCTTTTCGGAGTCCCGGGGATCTGGGCGAGCCGTACGTCCTTCGCCTGGATGTCCTTCAATTCCAGCATGCAGTTGAGCATGTCCCAGAAACTGAGGTTTGTTTGTATGTCCTTGAGGGCGATGTTTATTATTTGGGGGAAACGGAACAGGAGATATGGGTTTTTAAAGCGGGACAGTGATGCCTTGAAGAATTTTTGCTGGCGGTAAACCCTGCCGATATCGCCGGATCGCCCGCGAAAGCGCACGTATTCAAGGGCCTGCTTGCCGTTCATGTGGTGCCTGCCCGGCTCGAAATGTATGTGCAGGTTGCCCGCGTTGTCGTCGTAGTGCATCGGTTCGTCCACTTCAATGTTGATCCCGCCCATAAGGTCGATCAGCTTCCTGAACGCGGAATAATCTATCTGAATGTAATAGGGTACCGCGATCCGTTTTTGGAAAAGCTCTTCCACGGCCCGCTGGACTTCCTGCGCGGCAAGGCGGTCGTTCTTCTTGGTCCTGTAATGATACGCGTAGACTTCGTTTATTTTCCTGAAGTTGTATCCTTCCGGGGTGAACCGCGTGTCGCGCGGTATCGAAATGACGTTTGCGAAGCGCTTTGAGGGGTCATAGTTCACGAGAACGAGGGTGTCGGAATGCCTTGCGTAATCCACCCAGTCCGTGCCTATCAGCACGCCGTTTATCTGTTCGCCTTTTCTCACCGCCCTGGCGACGGGGCTCATCCAGGACAAGGCGAGTGCGGCGAAAGTGGCCGCTACGATTGTTATAAGGAGCACGTGGTCGAGCTTCAGCTTGAATTTTTTCATTTATCGGCGAATCCGTTCAAGGCCTTGAAGGCTTCAGGATGAAGCCATTTCTTTTTCTTTATGACATAGTATATCTTGTTCGCCATCGCGGCGCGCACGGCCTTGTCTATGTCTCTTGCGGCCAGAAAGCGTATTTTTTTCACTTCCGGGAAACGCCTGTCGGGCGTTATCGAATCGGCCACGTAGATTATTTTGGCCAACAGGCTCATTTTTTGGGCGCCGAGCGTGTGAAGGGCAATGGCGTTCAGTATTTCCGTGTCGCGAATCTTGAACAATTTTCTTGCGACGTGCGCGCTGACGTAAGAATGAAAAAGGGAGGGGTTGTGCTTTACGATCTCGTCGCCGTCAGGCACCCGCATCTTGTTCCTTTTCACGTACCTGACGAGTTCTTTAGACGAGAACCCCTTGCCCGCGTCGTGCAGGAGCGCCGCGACCCTGGCCTTCGCGGGGTCGGCTCCGTATTTTTCGGACAGCGGCACGGCAATTTTTAGCGTTCCCAGCGTGTGTTTGAACCTGGCCGGGTCCAGGTTCTTTTTTAGATACAAAAATATCGCTGACAAGTCGGTTTTCACCCGAGAGACTCCAAAATCATTTATAAAGTCCTTTGGCCGCTATGTATCTTCCGACGGGAGCGGCCACGGCGGCCGCCGGAGATCTGCCTTTTCTTATGCTTTGCCTTATGCCGGTCGAGGAAACGGCGGGCATGGCCTTCTTGATGAACTTGACCCTTCCCGCGTATCTGCATCTATCCGGCACCTTCACTCCTTTTCTTCTTCCGGTTATGAACGTGCATGAATCCAGGATCCGGTCTATCCTTTTCCACGTGCCGAGCTCGATAAGGGAATCCGAACCGATAATGAAAAAGATATCGCATTTAGGATATTTAGACCTGAAATGACTTACGGTCTGGTACGTGTACGTGGTGCCCTTTCTATTGAGTTCGTAGCGGTCAATTGAAAACCGCCTGAAGGGTCTGAGCGCCAGGGTCAGCATTTTAAGCCGGTTTGCAGGCGCCGTCAGTTTCTTCCTGTTCCTGTGAGGGGGGATTTTCGCGGGGATGAACACAACTCTGTCAAGACCGTATTCCTTCATCGCGGCGAGCGCCAGCGCAGTGTGCCCGCGGTGAACGGGGTCGAAAGAACCGCCGAAAAGCCCGATATTTTTGACGTTTTTCAAACGAGAATACTCCTGGCATTGATTGATTGCGCAACAAATATTGCCCGCTAATTAAACCTAAATTGAATGAGAAACTCGTTTGACCCGCCGAAGCCGTGACGCAAATACAGCGAATAACTGTGAATATTGGCGGTACGATTGGCGCAGGCGGGTCGTTTTCAAAAAGGAGTTTATCATTTTGAGAGAGAAGAAGCAAATAGGAACGACGGACGGATGTTATTAGAATTCCTCGAGGTTTTTCTTTTCCATCCAGCCTTTATATCCTTCAACAGGCAGGGCGACGGCGGCCCACTGTTCGTTTTGGCCCAGGATACGCACCTTCCGGCCTTCGGGCAGGGTGAAGGCTACCGTGTTTTCTTTTCCAGGCCCGTTCAGGGCTTCGGCGGGCCCTGAAATTACCACCGCTCGTTTTGCTGTTTCATATTGAATTTTCAAGGCGAATGCCGTTCCAGAAAGAAACGCGGCAAGAAGCAGAATCAGACCCGCGTAAAAGAGGTTCCTGTTGCGGGTTATGAGGTAGGCGGAGGCGCATATTATCAGGCACGTCAGCACCAGGGAACAAAAGACCGAAAGCTCGTTCATAGAAACAAGGCCGTTAAAGAACAGAGGGACGTTCTCGGGGAAAGGAATCTCCGGCTCGTTCACCAGCGCGCGCAGGAATTCAAGGTTGTTTCTTATTTCCGGGTCCCTCGGGGATATCAGCGCGGCTTTTTCGTAGTTAACTACCGCCTTTCCCGTGTTGTTGGTCCTGTAATACGAGTTGGCTAGATTGAAGTAAACGTCCGCGCTTCTTACTCCCCGGGATATTATGGACTCGTAGGACTCGGCGGCTTTCCTGTAATCTCCATTCTCGTAAAAGCTGTTGCCGAGCGTGAACAGCGTTTTCGCGTCCTGCGCCGGAAGACGAACCGCGAAGAATAAAAGGCAAAGCGGCACCGTAAAAAGGAGTTTTCTCATCATTTGAGTTCCCTGTCGAGCCTGGTCAGCGTGATGGACGCTTTTTCGTATATGCTTTTTTTCATTTCTTCCGTCACCGAGGTGGGCGCGAAGCGCACCATGTCGCATTCCGAGAGTATCTCGCAGATGTTTGTCATGGTTTCCGCGCCGGTCCCGCGCGATGAAAGGAGCTCGTTTAAAACCGGGACAGTCAGGCCTTCCGCGGAAACGTTCATTTTATCCGCCGAAAACTCGAGGACCGCCCGCGAAATGGCCGAATAGTAGTCCTTGGGGTCGCCGTTCATCAGTGCTTTTGCCTTTTTAAGGTGCCGTCTTGCCGTTGCCGACGCTCTAATCCTGCGGGCGAACGCGACGTCGCCCTTGAGTTTCTCCTGCCACTTCGCGAACGCGAAAAATCCCAAGTATAACACGCACAAAAAGACGTTAAAAGCAATAAACCATGGTTTCTCGTGCAAATAGCCGGAATAGACCGCCGGTTTTTCGGGTGTTTTAATGAACGCTATGTCCTTGTTGACGACTTTTATGTCGCTTTTTGACTGCATCTGCCGTATGTCGGGCGCGACGCTTCCGGGCGCGGCCGGGCTGACGTCCAGCACGAGTGGTTTGGCGGCCACTGTCCTGTATCTGGCGGATCCGGGGTCAAAGAAAGAAAAGGATATGGGTTTGATGTTCACTTTTCCCGGCGAGAGCGGAACGATTATCGTTTTAAAAACCTTGGAACCCGAAACGCCGGAGTCGTTTTTGTCGGTAGTCAGCGAGCTCGCCGTTTCGTATTTTTTGAACCCCGGCAGGGCGCCTATGTCAGGTTCCGGTACGGTTTTTATATTGCCTTTGCCCGATACCGTGACGCTCACCGTCACGGGTTCGTTCGCCTTTACGGCCTTTTTGTCGAGGCCAGCTGAAACATTGAAGTGGCCGACCGCGCCGCCGAAGTTATCCGGCCTGCCTTTTTCGGGGAGCGGAACGATTGTCAAGGAAATCGGTTTCGTCTGCAGGAGCTGGGTTTTTCCTCCGGAAAAAAAGTTCCTGAAAAACTCATCGGAGAACGGGTCGTTGGATGAGAAATCCTCTATGCTGCATTTTAGTATGGCGTTCCCGAGTTCGTATTTTCCCGGTTTTGTGGCGAAAAGGAAGGTCTTTATTTCCGTGACCAGGTACTGCCTGCCCTGTACGGTCGTGTAATAGTTCTTCGGGGTCGAGTCTTCCGTCCAGAACCCCTGAAAGTTCGGCGGCTGGTACTGCGGGTTGGAAAGAAGCCGGATGTTCCTGTAAAAACGGAAAGTGTAGGTTATCTGCTCGTTGACGTAAGCCTTCGCCTTATCAAGGGTTGCCGTTACGAAGAGCTTGCCTGCGGCGGCCTGGGCCGCGTAATCCGTGCCCGTCTGGGGAGCCGGGCTTTGAGCGGGGGCTTTACCCTGCCCGGTCACTTCCACGGGGATTCCGCTGGTCGAATAGGTTTTTCCTTCATAGTTAAGCGTGATAGGAGGTATCGTGAATTTTCCCGTTGATTTCGGGACGAGCGCGTAGCGGAAGGCGACGGAACTCGTCATCTGGCCGTTTACTATTGATATATTCTGCGAACGTCCGGAAGAGTAGGCGGTGAAATTGGGGAGTTCGGGAATGTTCGGATTGGGTATGTTTGAAATGCTGCCCGAAACGTTTACCTCAAGGAGAAGCTGGTCGTCCAGGGAAACGACGTTCTTGTCGACGCTGGCCGATATCGAGATGTCCGCCGCGAATGAAAGGGTCAAGCAGCAAGGGGCAAGGGTCAAGGTGATTCCCAAAGTAATAAAAATAATCGATGATTTAATGATATTAGGCATTATTTTCATTTTATCAGTTTTAACCGGTTTTTGTAAGTATTTGCTTGGCCCCTGCTGCTTCGCTGTTTGCCTCTGGCGTGTCACCAGTCTTCGTCCGTTTTGGGCATCCGCGGTGTTTTCATCTTTCTTTTTTCCGCCGAATTCCTGTCTGCTTCATTGTAGTATTGAAGTATCCGTTCGGCGTCTTCCTTTGACATTTCATCCTTTTGTTCCTGTCCGCTGCCGTTTTTATCATTGTTATCTTTACCGTCCTTGTTCGCATTGTCCTGTTTGCCGCTTTTGTCCCTGTTTTTGCCATTCTTGTTTTTGTCGGATTTTTGCCCTTGTTGGTATTTTTTGCTCAGTAGAAGTTCGAGGTTGTATTTCGTATCCACGTCATCCGGGTCGTAGTCAAGCGCCCGTTTGTAGTACTCCACGGCGTCCTCGTATTTTTCCTGCCTCACTGCGTTGTTGCCGAGGTTGTAATATGTCCTTGCGCGCATCTTGGCGTTTTTGGCGGATAGCGCCCTGTTGTAGGCGCCTTCCGCCTCATCGTGGTCGCCGAGCTTGTAGAGCGCGTCGCCCAGGTTGTACTGGACGACCGGATTGTTAGGCGAACTCATTTCCGCTTCCCTGTATTTATGAAGAGAATCCTCGTAAGCGCCCTTTTTGTAGTGCTTGTTACCGGTACGCACCTTTCCGGAAGCCGAGGCGTATGCCGGTCCGGCGCCGAGAGCGAAAGTCAATGCTATTATGGCAATTTGAACCAAAGTTTTCATTCTTTTACGCTCTTTTCACGTTTTGTTTCGGGAACGAACGCCCCTGCTGCGAGCGAAAGAAGCCCGAAAAAAAGAAAGTACTGGTAACGGTCCTCAAGCTGCCTGTTCGAGCTCGAAGAGGACTTTTTCTTGTCAAGCCCCTGTATCTCCGAGAAAAGCCCCATAAGATCGAAAGCGCCGCCGGCAGACCTGAAGTATCTGCCGCCGGTTTCCGAAGCCATTCTTGAAAGCAGAACCTCGTCCATTTTCGACATGACGACTTCGCCTTTCTTGTTCTTTTTGTAGCCCGAAAAATTACCTTGTTCGTCCTTTACGGGTATGGGTTCTCCAGCCGCGCTCCCGAACCCTATAGTGTATATCTTTATGCCTTCGCGGGCCGCCTGCCTTGCGGCGTCTTCCGGCGCGCTTTCGTGGTCTTCACCGTCCGTGAGGAGCACCAGGGCCTTTGAGCCCGGGGCGGATTTTGAAAGCCCTTTTGAGGCGAGGCGTATGGCGTCGCCTATGGCCGTGCCGCCTAGCGGAATGAGGTTGGCGTCCATTATTTGAAGGAACATTTTCGCGCTTGACAGGTCGTGAGTCAGCGGGCACTGCCAGAAGGCGGTCCCAGCGAACGCGATGATGCCGACCCTGTTGCCGCCGAGCTGGTTTATCAGCGCCGAGAGAAGTTCCTTTGCCTTCGCAAGGCGGCTGGGCTTTACGTCTTCGGCCAGCATGCTTTTCGACACGTCGACCGCTATGACGATGTCTGAGGAAGACTGTCTGACTTCGACTATTTTCGTGCCGAACTGCGGGCGAGCGAGAGCCGTTATTATGAAGAAAGCGGCCGAAACGTTCAATAGCGCTTTCAAGTGCTGGAGCCTCGCGTCCAGCGTCGATATCTTGGGCAGGAGCCGCGCGTCAGCAAAGCGCTCCATCAGCTTTCTCTTCCGGGCGAACCAGTAAAAGTACGCCGCGGCGAGCGCCGGAACCAGGAACAGCATAAGTAGCAGATACGGGTGTTCGAAGTTCATGGTTTAGAAGTCATTTCAAATCTCAGATTTGAGATTCATAAAGTCGTACGCATTACGGAATTTTTTTTAGCCAGGTATTCCCTATGAATATCCCGAATCCGAAGAGAATGAACGCCGGCCACAGAAAGTATGAAAAAAGCTCCGTGTAATTCGTGTATTTTATGGACTTGACGTCAGTTTTTTCCATTTCGTTTATCTGGCCCATTATGCGTTCGAGCGAAGCGGTGTCCGTCGCCCTGAAGTACCTCCCGCCCGTCGCCTCGGCGACCTTGGCAAGCGTGTCCTCGTCGAGTTCCTGCTCGGGGACCTTCACGTAGCGCCGGCCGAAAACGGGGTCATTGACCGGGAAAAGCGCTCCTCCGGGCTTGCCGGCACCTATGGCGTAAATTTTTACGTCCAGGGCCGCCGCGGCCTGGGCGGCCGTGAGCGGGTCTATCTCGCCGGAGTTGTTCCTGCCGTCCGTTATGAGTATCATAACCTTGCTTTTGCCCTTCGAGTCCTTCAGGCGGTTCGAGGCCGTGGCTATCGCCGAGCCTATCGCCGTTCCGTCGACCTCGGTCATTCCTATCTCGCACTGGTCAATGAAGTCGAGGACCGAATCGATGTCGGCCGTGAACGGGCACTGCGTGAATGCAAGGCCGGCGAACACCACTATGCCTATCCTGTCCGTCTTTCTTTGTTTCGCGAATTCCTTGGCGACCTTTTTGGTCGCCTCGAAACGGTTGTGCGGCCTGAAATCTATCGCCTGCATGCTGGTGGAGGTGTCAAGCACGAGCATTATGTCCACGCCCTGGTTGTATATCTCTTCCGTCTTCTGGCCTGCCTGGGGCCGCGCCATCGCGAAAAAAACCAGGGCTATCGCGGCGTAATAAGCGGCCTTGGGAATGAAGCGGAGTTTCAATCTGGGCGACGGGTTTATGCCGGAAAACCCGTCCGTTCCGGAGAATGATATGACGGCTTCCTTTTTGCGCGCGAGTTTTTTCTCCGCGAAGTATGCCGCGGCCGCGAATACCAGAAGCAGAATGATGTAAATCGGATCGGCAAATCTCATAATTCGACCAGTTTCTTCGCCCGTTCCCAGTCGTCCGAACAGGCGGTTTCATCGGGCCTGTATTTAGCGAATTTGACCAGGTCGCAGTCATCGAAGAAGTCCTTAATCTCCGACACGAGTTTTCTGTCGGTTTCCTTGGGCCTCAAGTCGGCGATTATCTCGCTGGTCGTCCTGTCCCTTGTTTCGATGGAATAAACGGCGGCTATGTAATCCCTTATTATGTCATAGAGGGAAATGTAGAATTCCTTTATCCGGCCTTCCCTTATTAGCCCGGAGTCTCGCAGTTTATCCAGCTCTTGAAGGGCTTTCTGGTACGGAGGGACCGGCGTTTCGGCTGCGGCCGGAAGGTTTTTTTCAAGGCGTTTTCTGTAGTGGGCATACCACGCGTAAGCGCCTGCGGCAATGGCTGCAAGGATCAGGAGCCACAGCGCGTATTCCGATGCCGGCACGGGGACTTTCATCGGCGGCTTGATGTCCCTTATGTCTGCCGAGGTTCCAAGCTTGGCCAGCACGCTTTCCACTGTTATGGGGATTTTCGACGTTTTTAGTTGCTTCCGTTCGGCGCCCTTTTGGTAGAAAAAAAAGGTTTCCGGTATCTCGACCAGGCCCGTAGTGAAAGTGGTAAGGGTATAAACGAGTTTCGCCGGACCTTCAGGATCGGAGACGGCGAGGTTTTTCACTTCCCAGGTGCCGATAGATTCCGTTTTTTGCGGTATGACGAGTTTTTCGCCTTCGGCCGGAGTAAAGCTCACCGTGTACGTCAATCTGCCGCCGATCGTAATCGTGGTTTTATCGGTGGAAGCCGTGATTGAAGGGCCTTCCGCCGACATTGCGGCCGGAACGAGGAAAACAAGTGTTGATAATAGTAGCAGCTTATTTCTCATAGGGTTATCAGTGCGCCAGGCGTTTTTCCCTGGATTTAAAGAACCTTATCAGGGAAAGAATGTACGGTTTGTCGGTTGAAACCGTGATGGCGTCGGTGTTTGATCTTGATAGGAGCCTTTTAAGCGTTTCATCTTCCCTGCGGGTCCTTTCGGAGTATTCTCTGAGAAAAATTTCATCGTCCGAGTCTATCGTCAACCGCGTGCCGTTCTCGGTGTCTTCCAGGTCGATCAGAGCGCCGCGCGGAATGGCTTTTTCGGCAGGGTCCTCGAACTTCACGGCGATCAGGTCGTGTCTTTTTGAGGTGATCTTTAGCGCGCTGTCGTAGTTCTTTCCGCGGAAGTCGGAAAGGAGAAAAACCACCGCTTTCCTGCGCCATAGCTCGTTTAGGTATTCAAGGGCGGCGCCGATATCCGTCCCTGTTCCGCTTGGTTTGAAGTACAGCGCCTCGCGTATGAGCCGTAAGATGTGGTTGCGGCCTTTTTTCGGAGGGATTACCTTTTCCACCTTGTCGGTGAACATTATCATGCCCACGCGGTCGTTGTTCTTTATGGCCGAGAACGCCAGGACGCTTGTAAGCTCCGCCACGAGCTCGCTTTTAAGCTTGTTTCTGGTTCCGAACCTCTGCGAGCCGGAAACGTCAAGAAGAAGAATAACAGTCAACTCCCTCTCTTCCACGAATTTCTTTATGAAAGGCCTGCCGTAGCGAGCCGTCACGTTCCAGTCTATCGTGCGGACGTCGTCTCCCGGCGCGTATTCGCGGACTTCTGAAAATTCCATGCCGCGCCCCTTGAAGACGCTCGAGTACTGCCCGGCGAAAACCTCGTTAACGAGCTTGCCGGAACGTATTTCAATTTTTCGTATTTGAGCCAGTATCTCTTTGGGGATCATAATTTAAATCAATTTCGAATACCGAATTTCGAAATAAACCCGAAAATGCCACGCTTTAAAACTTCTGTTTTTTCTCGAAATTCGAAATTGGATCTTCGATATTGTCGCTCAAGGTACTTCCACTCCGTCGAATATCTGTTTTATTATATCTTCGGACGTCATTTCTTCCGCTTCGGCTTCGTACGACACTATTATCCTGTGCCTGAGCACGTCCGGGCCTATCGTCTTTATGTCTTCAGGGGTAACGTAGCCGCGGCCCTGTAGAAATGCGTATGCCTTGGCGGCAAGCGTAAGGTTTATTGTGGCCCTGGGCGACGCGCCGTAGGATATGAGCGCTTTGAGGTCCTTCAAATTGTAATCTTCGGGTTTTCTCGTGGCAAAGACTATATCTACGACGTAGTTCTTGACCTTTTCGTCGACATATATCTCGCGCACGGTGCTTCGCACCTTTTTGATTTCGTCCGGGGATATAACGGGCCTTATCTTTATTTCATCGCCCGCGGTCATTCGCTCTAGTATCTGTTTTTCTTCCTGTTTGCTGGGATAGGTGATTTTAAGTTTCAGCATGAACCTGTCGACCTGCGCTTCGGGCAGGGGGTATGTGCCTTCCTGTTCTATCGGGTTCTGGGTGGCGAGCACCAGGAACGGCTCGGGCAGGGGATACGTGGTGTCGCCTATCGTGACCTGCTTTTCCTGCATTGCCTCGAGCAGCGCGCTCTGGACTTTTGCGGGCGCCCTGTTTATTTCGTCGGCAAGAACGAGGTTCGTGAATATCGGGCCCTTTTTAGCCGCGAAAGTAGAGTCCTTGGGGTTGTATACAAGAGTTCCCGTCAGGTCCGCGGGAAGCAGGTCCGGGGTGAACTGTATCCTCTGGAATTTAGTCCTTATCGCGGCTGAAAGCGATTTTACGGCCAGCGTCTTCGCGAGTCCAGGCACGCCTTCGAGCAGAATGTGCCCGTCCGCGAGAAGCCCCACGAGCATCCGTTCGATTATGTAGTTTTGGCCCACTATCACGTTGCCGATTTCGCTGTTTAACTGAGCCACGAACACGCTTTCCTGCTTTACTTTCTCGTTGATCTCTTTAATGTCTCTGCCGTGCGCCATTTGGCACCTCCTGATATCCAATTTCTATTTGATGTTTTATTTTTCAGGTTTTAACGGCAATTTAGGTTGATTGCCGCCTAGCGCTCTCCTTTTTTATTATAATTACGGCCAAAATAATTGTCAAGACCAGCACGGCTGCCGACGCCGCAATGGAGAAGCCCGTCCCGCGGATGTTTCTTAAATAAGAGAAAAGCCCGAGCAATCCGAACAGCACGAACGCTGCCGCCGAAACGAATTTCAGTTTTTCTCTCGGCAGGCGCCTGTGCAGCAAAAGCCCCGCAGTGAATCCCAGCGAATCGCCCAGAAACATTCCTGATACGCTTCCGGCAAGGACCGCGCCGAATTCCTGGTATTTGACGGCCAGGCTCAAAACCGCGAGCTGTGTTTTATCTCCGAGTTCGGCTATCAGAAAGGCCGCGAAAACGACGAACAAAGGCCCGAGCCTTGAAGGTGTTCCTTTTTTGTTTCCTTCCTTTTCGTCTTTCAGTGCCCATAGACCGAAGCCGATGAACGCAAAGGAAGCCGATAATGACAGGACGTTAATCGGTATAACTGCCGAGATGGCCGCTCCCGCGCCTACCGCAAGCGCATTGAGCGCCAGCGTCGCGAGAAATATCCCGGCGATAACCGGCACTGCCTTGTATTTTGCGGCAAGGCCGAATGCCAAAAGCTGTGTCTTGTCGCCCATTTCGGCGAGGAACACTATGATAAATGAGGCCAGAAAAACGCTCATATTATAAATAAGATTACACAGATTATTTAAAGTGATTGCACAGATACGGCCAGTTTAAATCTGTGTAATCTCCGTAAGAAATCTGTGCAATCAGGTTTTACCGGATCTCTCCGCTGCCGTAGACCTTGTACTTGGTCGAGGTGAGTTCTTTGAGGCCCATCGTTCCGCGGGCGTGAAGCTTCTGCGTGGATATTCCTATCTCTGAGCCCAGCCCGAACACGCCGCCATCGTGCAGCCGCGTTGAGGCGTTGTGGAATACCGCAGCGGCGTCCACCTCGTTCAGGAATTTCTCCGCCGCGCTCTTGTCTCCGGTCACTATCGATTCCGAAAGCCCGGAGCCGTATTTGTTTATGTGGAAAATGGCTTCGTCTATCGTATCAACTATTTTCACCGAAAGAGTCAGCGAAAGGTATTCGGTGGACCAGTCTTCTTCCTTGGCGTCCACTATCTGAGGCACTATCTTTTTCGCTACCGGGCAGCCGCGGACCTCCACGCCGGCCTCCTTGTAAGCGGAGCAGAGCTGCGGCAGTATCTTTCCCGCGATATTCTTGTGTACGAGAAGGGTTTCCATCGCGTTGCACACGCCCGGCCTCTGGCACTTGGCGTTTATCGCGATTTTTACCGCCATTTCCGTGTCCGCTTTTTCGTCTATATAGACGTGGCACAGCCCTTTTCCGTGCGAGAGCACGGGTATGGTGGAATGCTCGCGGATGAACTTTATCATTTCCTCGCCGCCCCTCGGTATCACGAGATCTATCAGCGAATCGAGTTTTATCATCTCGAGCACGGCCTGCCTGTCGGTGGTTTCGACGAACTGCACCGCGCCTTCCGGAAGGCCGGCTTCGCGCGCGGCATTGTTCATTACTTTAACTATCGCGTGGTTCGAGTTTATCGCTTCCGATCCACCGCGCAGGACGACGGCGTTGCCGGCCTTGAGGCAGAGCCCTGCGGCGTCCGTTGTGACGTTCGGCCGAGATTCGTATATGAAACCTATCACGCCTATCGGGACACGGACCTTCTGTATGTGTATGCCCGCCGGCGGCGTCCAGTCCGCCGCTATCTCGCCGACCGGGTCGGGCAGGGCGGCCACTTCTTTCAATCCCCGGGACATCTCGGCTATGCGTTTGTCGTTGAGCGTGAGCCGGTCTATGAGGGATTCTGAAAGCCCCGCGTCTTTTGCCGCGTCTATGTCTATGCCGTTGTGGAACAGTATGTCGTCCTTGTTCTTGACAAGGGCGTCCGCTATCGAGGTCAATATCCTGTTTTTCTGGTCGGTTTTCAGCTGTGAAAGCTTCCGCGAGGCGAGCTTTGCCGCCGCCGCCTGGGTTATAATCGTTTTTTTGAGTTCGTTCGAGTCCATATTATTTTACTCCTTCTAGTCCGCCGGACGCAATATTAGACAACTGCAATTTCAGAAAACCTTCGGTGCCGGATTTGAGAGCTTATTTCGTGATGTCATCCACTGAATAAACCTTGCCGTTCGGATCCAGATAGAACAGGCGCATTTCCATCCTGTCGGCCGGCAAGCCTTCGCCCGGATCCCTTTCGCGGTCGTAGAGGCTGTAATCCGCGAACCTGTTGCGGTACATAAGTATCGCCCCGTCCTTGCCGTCCGACATGCGCTTTGACGGTTCGCCGTAGCTCTTTATCACTTCCTGCTCGCTTGCCCCGATCCAGTTATCCCGTCCGCCGGTCAGTGACGCGCAACCTGCCGTTAATAATATTATCGACAGCACAAGTATTATTTTCATTTTGTGTTTGACTGCCCGTGTTGTTAACTAGATACGAAATACTAGATGCCAGATACGCCTTCTACTTTTTACCCGATTTTATGAAGTTAAGGAGGCCGCCAGCAAGAAGTATATCCTTCTGTCTTTGGGTAAGGTCGTAGGAAAGAGGAAACGTCTTTTTGACGTCTCCGGAGGCGTCCAGAACGGTTGCCTCGAGTTCAGTCGCGCCCGCCGAAAACCTTCCCGGAATATCCGGTATGTTGATTATGTCCGAAAGATTCAGGGCGTCGTAGTCAGCGGGATTCTTGAAAGCGAGGGGCAGTATCCCGAAATTTATCAGGTTCGCAAGGTGTATCCTCGCGAACGATTTCGCTATTACGGTTTTTATCCCCAGATATCTGGGGGCCAGCGCCGCGTGCTCCCTTGAGGAGCCCTGTCCGTAGTTATCGGCCGCGATGATCGCTCCCGAGCCCGCTTCCTTCGTCCTTTTAACGAAATTCCTGTCAACAGCGCCGAACGTGTGTTCAGATATCGCGGGAAGATTGGAGCGTAGCGGCAGTATTTTTGCCCCGGCGGGCAGTATGTGGTCGGTCGATATATTGTCGCCGAGCTTAATGACGACCGCCGCCCTGATGTTGTTTCCGAGGGGGCTGAACTCGGGAAGAGGTTTTATGTTCGGACCCCTTATTACCACGGTTTTTGACGGGGTCTTTGAAGGCGGAAAGAACATGTTCTTGTCCACCGCGAGTTTCTTGGGTACCGCGACGGCCGGTTTCTTGCCGAAGTATTTCGAGGGGTCCACTATCTCGCCCGCCAGCGCGCCCGCGACGGCGACTTCCGGGGAGCAAAGATAGACGTCGGCGTCCTTCGTGCCGCTTCTTCCTTCGAAATTCCTGTTGAACGTCCTTAAAGAGACGGCCCCGCTTGGCGGCGCCTGCCCCATCCCTATGCAGGGCCCGCAGGCGCACTCAAGTACCCTGGCGCCGGCGTTTATCATGTCGGAAAGGGCGCTGCTCGCGGCAAGCATTGTCATCACCTGCCGGGAACCCGGGGAGATAACGAGGCTGACGTTCCTGTTTACCTTCCTGCCTTTCAAGATTTTGGCAATTAACATCATGTCCGCAAGCGATGAATTCGTGCAGGAACCGATAGCCACCTGCTGGACCTTTGTGTTTTTAAGTTCGGAAACCCTGGAAACGTTGTCCGGGCTGTGCGGCTTTGCGATGAGGGGGGGCAAGGATGAGAGGTCTATCACTATCTCCTCGTCGTAGTCGTCTGCGCCGTCCGCGGCAAGCTTCGCGAAGTCCTTTATTCGTCCCTGCGAGGCAAGGAAGCCTTTCGTTACTTCATCTGACGGGAATATGGATGTGGTCGCACCGAGCTCCGTGCCCATGTTGGTTATCGTGGCGCGCTCGGGAACCGAAAGAGTCTTGACGCCCGGTCCGGAGAACTCGAAGATCTTTCCGCGGCCGCCTTTGACCGAAAGCATCCGCAGGAGCTCGAGTATCACGTCTTTGGCGCTCACCCAGGGCGTCAGCCTGCCGAGAAGGTTGACCTTCACTATTTTAGGCATCGTTATAAAGAACGGTTCGCCCGCCATCGCGCAGGCCGCGTCAAGCCCGCCCGCCCCAAAGGCAAGCATTCCTATGCCGCCGCCGGTAGGCGTGTGGGAGTCCGAACCGATGAGCGTCTGCCCCGGGACGCCGAAGCGCTCAAGATGGAGCTGGTGGCATATGCCGTTACCGGCAGGGGAGAACCATATGCCGTATTTTGCGGCTATTGACTGCAAAAACCTGTGGTCGTCAGCGTTCTCGAAGCCCGTCTGGAGGGTATTGTGGTCGACATAGCTTACCGAAAGCTTCGTTCTTACTTTCGGAACGCCCATGGCCTCGAACTGCAGGTATGCCATGGTGCCGGTGGCGTCCTGCGTGAGCGTCTGGTCGATTTTCAAGCCCGTTTCTTCGCCTTTTTTCATCGAGCCAGTAACCAGGTGTTTTGAGATGATTTTTCTTGATAAATTCATGGAGCTATTCTATAAAATTGCGACATCAAAAACAAGATAACGCGGCGGTGTTGCGTGTGGGCGTTTGTAAAGGGAGTGTCTTGCAAAAAAGGCATTTAACTAGTACAATCTAAAACAGCGCAAGAGTTGAAAAGCAAGTTGCATTCAAAAAAAGTTTTGCATGACGCGGTTTGTTATAACCGCGCGGAAGCCTGATTACAAGGGGAGGGAAAATGGAGTGCGAACTGCTTGGAACATGCGGGTTCTTCAAGAAGTACGGCGAGCTTCATGATGTCGCCTGCAGGGGGTTTATCAACAAATACTGCAAAGGCGAAAAAATGAACGAATGCCAAAGAAAAATCTTCCGGGAGAAAAACGGGGCGCCGCCGCCCGACGACATGATGCCAAACGGTCAAATGATGGTCCAAGGAAGAATATGACATCAGGCCGAAGAGTTTTCAAAAGGCCGGGACCGCTTTAGGATGATCCGCGAATTTGCATTAGGAACCCCCGGGAATTTCTAAAAACAAGAGGTAGACAATGAAAAAAGGAGACTTTATGAAAGACAGGGCTGGTATTTATTTTCTGGGATTCTTGGGGGCGGTGGTTTTCTACATCAAGCAGGCGGCGACGTTCTGGATGGGCGTGCTTGGCATAATCAAGGCCCTGGTGTGGCCGGCTATGATAGTGTATAAAATGTTGCAGTTTTTTTATAGATAGTAACGAACAAATAGCGCGTAGAAAGAAGCAGAGGCAGTCAGATGACCACCGCACTGGGGTGTGTTTCGGCAGTTCGACTTTGCTCGCTGTCCCGAGCAGCATCAAAGGACTTCGCTCGCCATTCGATTAAATGTTCATACTCCCTGGCAGTTCAATTAAGGACATTTACCTGAAAAAGGTGATGTTATGACAACTGAATTAGGCTATTGCGGGGACAATTGCTCGGCTTGCCCGAGATACATCGCCACCGCCCTCGGTGACACGTCGTTGTTGAAGTCGGTTCGCGACCTATATGTCAAGGTAGGCCACAGGCCGCCCGATACGGAGATAGAGGCGCTCAAATGCGGCGGATGCCGCGCGAACAAGGACTGCGCCCATCCCGCCTTAAAGATGTGCGCCACTTTAAGAAAGCTTGACAACTGCGGCCAATGCGACACCTACCCGTGCGGGAGGATGAACGAACTGTTCGCAAGGACTAACGCGTTCAAAGAAAAGGTAAGAGGTGTAGCGGGCGAAAAAATGTTCAGGATGCTCGACAGCGCATTTTTCAGAAAAAAAGAATACCTTGACAAGGAGCGCGAGAGCGCCAGTCGCAGGAAACGCGCATAAATCGAAAAGAGTACCGCCTACCACCTGCCTTCGATTTCTTGCTTTTTATCGTCAAAAAATGTTTAATTAAAAGGCAATGACCTTTTTTCTTGCCTTTTTGCTCGCCTTTATCGCTACCGCGGTTTTCACGCCGGTTTCCATACTCGTCGCCAAAAAATTCGACGTGCTTGATTACCCCAGGGCGCGCAAGGTCCACCGCCAGCCGCTTCCGCGCTGGGGCGGTATGGGGATTTTTGCGGGTGTTCTGGTTTCGCTACTTTTTCTTTCGTTTGTGTACCCATCTTTCAAATCTTTCCTTGCCTATAAATCGGGCGCTTTGGCAAAGCTTCTGACCGGCATCGCTTTCGGAGGCGCGCTCGTGTTCGTGCTCGGTCTTTTTGACGACAGAAAACCGGTCGCCGCTCCGGTGAAGCTTTGCGTTCAGATTATAGCGGCGTTCATCGCGATGGACTACGGGGTAAGGATATCGGGGCTCGCCCTGCCGTTTTTTGAAGGGTTTATAACTTTTCCGATAATAGTGGGCCAGATAATAACTGTTTTCTGGATAATAGGTTTCATGAACACCATAAACCTCGCCGATGGGCTCGACGGCCTCGCGGCTGGGATAGTTGCGATAGCCTCCGCGACGTTTTTCGTGGTCGCTCTTCTGCAGGGCGACACAAAAATGGTGCTTCTTTCAAAACAATTCGTGCTTTCAGCCGTGCTTGCCGCCGCCCTGTGCGGCGCGTGTCTTGGATTTCTTCTCTACAACTTCAACCCGGCGCGCGTGTTCATGGGGGATTCTGGCGCGCTTTTCCTGGGTTTCATGCTGGCTTCCATCAGCACGATAGGCACGCTTAAGAGCTCGGCGGTGCTGGCCCTTTTCATACCGATAACAGTGGTGGCGCTCCCCATACTTGACGTCGCTCTTTCCATTTTCAGGCGTATGCGCCAAGGGATGGGGCTTATGGAGCCGGACAAGAACCACATACATCACAGATTGTTGAAATTCGGGTGGTCGCACAGGGAAGTGGTGTTGTTAATGTATGTCTTCACGCTGATACTTTCGACCTGTTCGATACTATTGACCGTTTTCAGGGGCAAATGAAATGAAAAAGCGGAAGGTCCTGCTTGTTTTCGGGACGCGGCCGGAAGCCATCAAGATGGCGCCGCTCTACCTTGAGCTGAAAAGGCACGCCGGGATATTCGACGCGAAGGTTTGCGTGACGGCCCAGCACAGGAGCATGCTCGACGAGGCACTGCGCGCCTTTTCAATAAAACCCGACCACGACCTCAACATCATGCAGGACGGCCAGACGCTCTATCACGTGACCGTCGCCGCGCTGGCCAGGATGGAGGACGTTCTTGAGAAGGAAAAGCCGGATCTCGTGCTCGTCCACGGCGACACGACCACGACCTTCGCGGCGGCACTTGCCGCTTTCTACAAGAGGATACCCGTTGGCCATGTCGAGGCGGGTCTCCGATCGTACGACAAGGCTCATCCGTTCCCCGAAGAGGCCAACCGCCTGCTAACCGACGCGCTCTGCTCCGTGCACTTCACTCCGACGGCAACCTCCAAGAAGGCGCTTCTCAGAGAAAACATACCGGCAAAAAATATATTCGTAACCGGAAACACGGTGATAGACGCTCTTTTGCGAATGCTGAAGGAAAAACGCAGGTTGTCGAAAAGCGTGCCTACGGCAGTTCCGGGACGCCGCGGAAAAACTATACTTGTCACGGCGCACAGGCGCGAGAACTTCGGCAAGCCAATGCGGAATATATTCACGGCGTTAAAAAGGATAGCAAATGACTATCCCGATGCGAATATCGTCTATCCGGTGCATATGAACCCGAACGTGAGGGGTCCGGCAAGAGAAATACTGGCCGGAATCAAGAACGTGAGCCTGCTTTTCCCGGTCAATTATTCGGACATGGCCGGTCTCATGAAGCTCGCGGATTTTGTCGTGACCGATTCCGGCGGCATACAGGAAGAGGCGCCGTCGCTCGGGAAACCCGTGCTGGTTTTAAGGCAGGTGACCGAGAGACCCGAGGCGGTCAGGGCCGGCACGGTCCGGGTGATAGGAACGGATGAAAAAAGGATCTACGGCGAGATAAAAAGGCTCATCGAGGACAAGGTCCATTACGCGAGGATGGCGAAGGCGGTCAACCCGTACGGGGACGGGCGCGCCTCGGAGCGCACCGTGGACGCGATAAAATATTTTTTCAGGATAAGAAACAAGCGCCCGGCAGATTTTGTGCCAGGAAAGAGGGGTTAGGATGAAGATTGTGAAATTTACGTGCGCGATGCTTCTTTTGGCGGTGGCGCTTAACGGCTGCATGTCCGGAGGAACGGCCGAAACGCAAAGCGCCGGCGAGATCGAGTGGGTGATGAGCCTCGGCGAAGGGCTTTCCGCGGCGAAAGCGGAGAAGAAGAACCTCATGGTAGATTTTTACGCTGACTGGTGCGGGTGGTGCAAGAAATTAGACAGGGACGTTTATTCAAACCCTGAAGTAGCGAAACTGGCGGAAAACTTCGTGTGCGTCAAGGTCAATACGGACAGGTATCCGGTAGACGCGCAGCAGTACGGCGTGCAGGGCCTGCCTACGGTGATGTTTATGGACTCTTCGGGGAAAGTCCTGGAAAAAGTGGTGGGTTACCGGGACGCCAAATACTTCGCTTCGGTGATGGGCAGATTGAAATGAGCCCGGCAGAAAGCATTCCTGGACTACTCGCGAGTTTCGTGGCAGGCATACTCACTTTTGTGAGCCCGTGCGTCCTTCCGCTGATACCGGCATACCTTTCATTCATAACCGGAGCGTCGCTTGCCGAACTTGAAGGCGGCCGGCAGGGCGCCGTCAAGCGTTCGTTCATCAGCGCATTGTTCTTCGTGGCCGGTTTCAGCGCGATTTTCATTCTGCTCGGCGCGTCGGCGAGTTTTCTCGGCGCGGCCGCGGCGGGCAGAAGGGACATAATAAGGTACGTCGGCGGCGCGGTGGTCGTGATATTCGGCCTGCACCTGGCCGGTGTCTTCAGGATAAAACTCCTCTACATGCAGGCGAGGGCGGATCTCAAAAAACCGTCGTGGGGGTACGCCGGGTCCTTCCTTGTCGGAGTGGCGTTCGCGGTGGGGTGGACGCCCTGCGTCGGGCCCATACTTTCGTCCATTCTGATACTCGCGTCAAGCCAGGGGACGGTTTCGCATGGGGTCCTTCTGCTGATAGTGTATTCGTCCGGTCTCGGCATCCCCTTCCTGCTGACGGCGCTGTTTGTCGGGAAGGCGCTTTCGCTTTTTTCGAAAATCAAGAAACACTACCGCCTGATCGAGATAATCTCCGGAGCGATACTCGTTGCGGTCGGGGTTTTGCTTCTTACCGACAGCTTCAACGCGGTGGCGGGCAGGATAACCATGCTTTTCGGGTGATATATGAGAAAACTGCCGCTTACTGAAAACGAAATCAGGGACCTTTATTCGCTTTTAAAAAGGGTGAGTTTTTTCGCCTCCATAACCGTGGGCGACCTTGACAGGGTAGTGCAGGGGTTTAATAAGGCGGTCTGCGCGAAAGGGGAAAGGCTCATAAAAGAAGGCGTGCCCGGAAAGGCGCTTTACATAATTAAAACCGGTAAATGCGGAGTATTCAAAAAGAAGGGGTTTTTTTCTAAACAATTGATAGCAACGCTTGAGCCCGGGGGCATATGCGGGGAAATGTCGCTTCTCGACGCAACTCAGACAAACGCCTCTGTTTCCATGCTTGAGGCGGGCGAGGTATTTGTTTATGAAAAAAGGGATTTTATTGATATGCTTTCAAAGAACAGGGAGCTCGAAGCGCAGATCCGACGCCTTGCCGACGAAAGAAGCTATAAAAACGTGATATCCAGGATGTAGCCGGGGACCGCGCCAGAAATTTTTTTCAAAAGGCTTGACAAATCTGCTTTAATATTGTAATATTACGATAGAAGGATAGAGGGCGGGGCTGGAAATGGCGATAATGTACGAAAAAGACTCGGAAATACTGAAGGCCATCGGTCATCCGGTGAGGCTGAAAATGGTGGAGGGGCTCATCAACAACAAAGACTGCAACGTCAACGATATGGTTAAAAAGATGGGGCTCCCGCAATCCACCGTGTCTCAGCACCTTGGGATATTGAGGTCAAGAGGGATAATAGCACCGCGAAAGGATGGCGTGAGGACCTGCTACAGGGTAGTGGACGACAGGGTGGAAGAGTTGATAAGGGTTTTGAAAAAGTAAGAACGAACGGCACAAGTTTTTTTTATCGCACATATATCGTATATACCTAATATATGGATATAAGGAGGTAGTAGATGAAAATAAAAGGATTCGCGTTGGTTTTGTTCTTGTTTTTGTTTATTGCGGCGGCTCTCTCCGCGGAAGATTATCCGGCGGCTCCGGATTTCAAGCTAGTGTCGGCACAGGGAAAAGAGGTGGCTTTGGAAAGCCTCAGGGGCAAAATAGTGTTCATCGATTTCTGGGCTTCCTGGTGCCCGCCGTGCAAGGCGTCGATCCCCGCCGTTGAAAGGCTCTACGGGGCTCTGGATGGAAAAGAAGTGGCGGTGCTCGGAATAAACATAGAAAACAAACCTGAGGCCGTTAAAAGGTTTGTTTTAGAAAAAGGATTTTCATATCCGGTGCTTTCTGGTAACAGCAGAATAGCCAGCGAATACGGGGTATCGGGGATACCGGCGTTTTTCATAATAAACGGGGAGGGCAATATAGTTAAAAAATACGCCGGGTATTACCCCGGGATGGAGGAAGAGTGGGAGGCGGAAATCAAGGAACTTCTAAGAACCGTAAAGGGCGGCAAAAGTAAATCTAAAAAATGAATATCCGCCGCTAAATCTTTGACGGAACACGCCACTGGCGGGAGGAGGAAAGCATGGAAAACCTTACGAAAGAAACGTTCAAGACCAAAGTGTTTAACTACGAAACGAGCAAAGAATGGAAGTTTGAGGGCGCAAAACCGGCAATTGTCGACTTTTACGCCGATTGGTGCGGGCCGTGCAAAATGGTGGCGCCGGTGCTTGAGCAGATCTCAAGGGAATACGAGGGGAAGCTCGATGTTTACAAAGTTGACACGGACAGGGAGCAGGAACTGGCCGGCATGTTCGGCATATCTTCGATACCCACGATACTTTTCATTCCGAAAGACGGCAAGCCGCGCGCTGCGATGGGCGCCATGTCGAAAGAGGGTTTTACTAAATGCATAACGGAGATACTGAACGTGTGAGCTTGTCGGTAGATATCTAAGGTCTCCGTCGTCCACCCCCCCTGGCGGCGGGGCCTAATTTTCCCGGAGCGGTCAGATTGACTAAAGTTTCTCAGGGTGGTATAATGAATATGCTTTGGGGGCAATCTAAGCATAAGTAAGCCCGATTAATATCAAACAGCGAGGTGACACATGTTCGGACTCGGTTTTCAGGAAATTCTGCTCCTCCTACTTCTTGCTCTTCTTCTTTTCGGTGCGCGGCGCCTGCCTGAGGTAGGGCGTTCTCTGGGTAAATCGATATCGGAATTCAAAAAGGCTTTCCAGGGGGAAGACAAGGACGTGCGGAGCAAACCTGAAGATGACGGAAAGAAATCTTAACCCCAACGAGCTAACAGTGGTCGGCCATCTTGACGAGTTAAGGCGCAGGATAATCCTGTGTCTTATTTTTTTGGCCGCCGGAACGGCGGCCGGATTTATTTTGGCGAAGGACCTCATAACGCTTATCGAAGTCCCTTCTTCCGGCATTATCAACGGTTTCATAGTTATTAGACCCGCAGAGATAATCTCCGTTTACGTGAGGGTCGCGCTGTTTTTTGGCCTGCTTGCCGGATTGCCGGCCATTATCTACCATGTTTGGCGCTATGTGAGACCCGCGGTTGGCCCGGGGCCCGGTTTTGCGCTTTCGGCGTGGATGTCGGCGGCTATGTTGCTTTTTGTTTCGGGTGTGGCTTTTTCCTATTACGTCGCGCTTCCGGCGGCAGTAAAATTCCTTATATCCATGACAAGTGGCGTCGCCGAACCTATGATAACGCTCAGCGGATACGTGTCTTTCGCGGTTTCCGTTCTTCTCACGGGCGGGATAGTTTTCGAGATGCCGGCGGTATCGGCGTTTCTGACGACCCTGGGGATAGTGACGCCGAAATTCCTGCGTTCAAGAAGAAAAGAGGCGTTTTTCGGGTTGTGCGTCGTAGCGGCAGTTATGACGCCCACGACGGATATTTTCAATCTGGCGCTTTTCGTAGTGCCGATGGCGGCGCTGTACGAGGTCAGCATAATCGTTTCGCGGGCGGTTTACAGGTTGAGCGTGAATAAATCAATAAGGGAAGCATATGCCGGACAGAATTAGGTTTCTGGATAGGGCGTGGGGGACGGTTTTTACGAGGAAATCCTTCCTGAAATTTATGGGCGCGCTGGTTGCGTTCATAGCGGGTTCCAGGTTGTTTTCCGGAAGAGCCCTCGCGGTGTCGGGCAGGAAATTGGCCCCCAGGCCGGGGCGGGAGGTTTCCACGGCATACGACCTTGCGGTGGCAGAAGGGAAAAATCCCGGGCTCATAACAAGAAAGGCGGTGGACGCTCTCGGCGGAATGAAAAAATTCGTCAAGCCAGGCGACATCGTCGTTGTCAAGCCGAACATCGGCTGGGACAGAGGCCCGGAGCAGGCGGCGTGCACGAACCCTGAGGTCGTCGGCGAGCTGGTGAAAATGTGTTTCGAGGCCGGAGCGAAGGTTGTCAAAGTATTCGACAACACGTGCAATTCCGCCAAGCGGACCTACGAGAATTCAGGCATATCCGGCGCCGCAAAAAAAGCGGGTGCGACGGTCTTTTACGTTTCCGACTGGAAATTCTATCCCGCCCGGATGCCGGCGGACTACGAGATGGCGGACTGGCCGATATATGAAGATGCCGTGAAGTGCGACTGTTTCATAAACGTGCCCGTGGCAAAGCATCACGGTCTCTCGCAACTGACGCTTTCATTAAAGAACCTTATGGGCGTGTGCGGCGGCTCACGGGGCAGGATGCACTGGGGGATAGAAAGAAAGCTCGCGGAATTGGCGTGGTTCATCAAGCCCGACCTGAACGTTATTGACGCGAACCGCATTCTCCTGCGCCACGGGCCGACAGGAGGAAACCTCGCGGATGTCGAAGAAAGAAATACCGTCATCGTCAGCACGGACCCCGTGCTATGCGACGCGTACGCGGCAACGCTTTTTGATTTCAGGCCGCAGGATATCAGGCACATAAAGGAAGCGGCGGCATTCGGCGTGGGCAGTATGGACATTAAATCGGCGAAAATAAAGAACATTAACGCGTGATCAAGCGATATATAGCCGCGGGAAAGAAGGTAAGATGAACAGGCAGAAAGCATGGTTTAGATCCTGGGCGAAAGAGTACGACAATACGCTCGGAAAAATGAACAGGCACCACACGCTCATTGACGCGGCCGTCAGGGCTTCCGGCGTCAGAAAGAACGACAAGGTGCTCGATATCGGCTGCGGGACGGGGCTTCTTTCCATGCGTTTCCTGCGCCAGGCGGACTGCCTTGTAACGGCTGTCGACAGCTCGAACGAAATGGTGCGGCTGTTCAAGGAAAAAATAGGAAAAGCAAGACTTGAAAATAGCATACGCCTAGAAAAACAGGAAGCTGACGACCTGAAGTTCAAAGACGGCAGTTTCGACATAGCTGCATCAACGATGGTTCTTCATCACCTTGCGGATAAAGGCAAGGCGCTTAAAAGAATATTCAGGGTATTGAAACCGGGCGGAAAATTCGTGATAGGCGAGTTAAACCTTGATAGTACCGGAAGCCATACCGATCCAGAACGCCTTTTGCGAATGCTGAATATGTTGAAGTACGAGTACGCCAGCGCCTTAAGGGACGGCGGCATACAGGCATTCAACAGGATGTACGACAACGGGCGGAAACACATCTTCAACGACGGAGAATTCTGCCTGTCTTTGCGGCAGTGGTCCGCGCTGATCAGGAAAGCCGGTTTCAGAAACGTCAAGGTAAGGCTTTTAAAAGGATATCCGATGTTCGGCGTGGTGTCGGCGGTAAAATGACCCTCGCTTTCCGCCCGCTGCCGTAAAAAAAATCGACAGGAGTTTGGAATGGATTATTTATTGAAGAGCATGCAGATGTTCTGGCGCCCGGCGGTCCTTTTGGCCGGTTCCGTGGTATCGGGGCTGATACTGCATTACGTTCTGTACGCCGTGCTCAAGAAATTCTCCAGAAAAACGGAAAACGTCCTGGACGACGCGATGATAAAATACTCCAGGAGGCCGGCCCGGTTCATCGTGCCTCTGCTGGCGGTGAATTTCGTGATGCCGGTCCTGGGGCTTGAACCTTCCCTTGGAGCGGCGCTCGGGCGCGTTGTCAGCGTCTGCTGGATACTGTCCTTCGCGTGGCTCGTAATGCAGGTACCTGACGTGCTGAAGGTTTTCATCGCCGCGAAATACAACATAAACGACAAGGACAACCTTGAGGCGAGGAAGATATTCACCCAGTTCCAGGTTTTTAACAGGATAGTCGTGTTCATCGTTTCGGTGCTGTCGCTGGGTATCATACTTATGACGTTCGACAAGGTACGCCACCTGGGCGCGAGCATACTCGCTTCGGCCGGGATCATAGGCCTTGCGGCGGGTTTTGCCGGGCAGAAAATAATTGCTAACCTTTTCGCGGGCGTGCAGCTTGCCATCACCCAGCCCATCCGGCTGGACGACGTGGTGATAGTGGAGAACGAGTGGGGTTGGATAGAGGACATAACCCTGACCTACGTCGTGGTCAAGATATGGGACTTGCGGCGTATGGTCCTGCCGATATCTTACTTCATAGAAAAGCCCTTCCAAAACTGGACGAGAAAAACCTCGGACATCCTGGGCACCGTTTTCATATATCTAGACTATACCGTGCCGGTTCAGGCGGTCAGGGATGAACTGCGCAGGATACTTGAAGGGTCAAGACTCTGGAACGGCAAGGCGTGGGGGCTTCAGGTCACCAATGCCGACGCCCGTTCCGTCGAGTTGAGGGCCCTGATGAGCACGAACGATTCGCCTTCCGCGTGGGATCTGCGATGCGACGTCAGAGAAAAGCTTATAGGGTTCTTGCAGAAGAATTATCCGGACTCCCTGCCCAGGCAACGCATTGAAATGGGAAAGCGATAAAACCGGGTTTTCGGCATCCCGCCCGCCGGCGGACAGGCCAGGCGGGAAAGGTTCATGAAAATGTCCAACAGGTGGATCCTTTCAGCGAGAAAAACAGTCCAAACGGCATTTCTGCTGGGTCTTGTCTATATAATCTGGCAGACGAGGTACCCGCTCAAAAAATTCGTCAACCCGGAGATATACTTCCATCTTGACCCGCTGGTGATGGTGCTCACCGCCGTGGCCGAAAGGGTATTCATTCCCGGGCTTTTTGTCGCGCTTTTCGTGGTGATGTTGACGGTAGTTTTCGGCAGGATCTTCTGCGGATGGTTCTGCCCGCTGGGCGCCTTGCAGGATATTTTTCACCGCGCCCTGCGGACAGTATTTGATAATAAAATACTCGAGAACGCGCCGTCAAAAGAGCGAAAAATAAAATATTTCGTTTTCTGGGCCCTTCTTGCCTTTGCCGTCGTCGGCATACAGCTCGCTTGGTTCTTCGATCCGATCGCAATTACCGTGCGGGTGTTCTCGCTTAACATCCATCCCTGGGTCAATAGAGCAATTGACGGTATTTTCGCCTTTATATTGAAAAGCCCGGCCGCTTCCCAGCCGGTGGAAAATCTCTATTACGGGTTAAAAAACTCGTTTTTGGAAGTGTCAAATCCCGTGTTCCCGCACGCGATTTACGCGTTTCTTGCGTTTTCGGCGGTGCTTCTGGCGGTGTCCGTCCGCAGGCGGTTTTGGTGCCGTTACCTGTGTCCGCTTGGAGGAATGCTGGGTATAATATCGAGATATTCGCTTTTAAAACGGGTAAGCCAGAAATGCGACAACAATTGTTTCGCCTGCATGCACCTTTGCCGGACAAACGCCATTTTCCCGAACAACACCTACCTCGAAGAAGAATGCGTGATGTGCATGGAATGCGTGACTCTATGCAAAAAGTACCCGTCGCGTTTTACTTTCAGTGCCGCGGAAAAAAGCGGCAGCAGGAGAAACGGCAGGTTAAAGCTTGATGAAAGGGGCGTTACAAGGGCCCAGTTTCTTGCCATACTGTCGGCGTCGTTCGTTTCGCTTTTCGGGCTAAAACACGCGATGGGGACGTCAAAAAAGAAGCTGAAAAAACCCCTGCGGCCTCCGGGTTCCCTCTCGGAGGAGGAATTCGAGCAGAGGTGCATACGGTGCGGAAACTGCATGAAGGTTTGCCCGACCAACGTCCTTCAGCCCGCAATGCTGGAGGCGGGGCCAGCCGGCATCTGGACCCCCATACTGAACACAAAAATAGGGTACTGCGAGTATCAGTGCAACCTTTGCACTCAGGTCTGCCCGACCGGAGCGATAATTAAACTCACGGAAGCCGAAAAAACGCAGGTCAGGATTGGCATTGCCGTGATTGACCAAAGGGAATGCCTTCCCTGGGCCAGGGGAGAGGAATGCCTGGTCTGCGAGGAGCACTGTCCGATACCGGACAAGGCAATCAAGCTGACCCCGACGAGAAACAAAAAGGGGCAAATAATACAACTGCCCTCGGTCGATCCCGCCCTTTGCGTGGGATGCGCCATCTGCGAATTCAAATGCCCCACGCACCCTGTCAGGGCAATCAAAGTCGAATCCCTTTGAGATTTTTCGGTAACGTGCCGCTGCGGTTTCGGTCGCGCGCGGCAGCGGTTGCGTTGTTGTTTTGGATTTTGTTAAATTGGCGGGAGGGGTTTTTTAAGAAGGGCTTGACAACCTGACGATAATTATATACAATACATATTAGTAATAATTACAAAGTGATAATATATGCAATCTGCAAAGGAAGTTCTTAAGGCAAAAGGTATTAGGCCTACATTTCAAAGGCTAAAAATACTTGAATTTATAAGGGATTGTAAGGAACATCCTACGGTCGATGACATATACCGTAAGCTCATTAAAGGGATACCTACAATCTCAAAGACAACCGTCTATAATACAGCAAAGACTCTAGTTGAATCCGGAGCCATAAACCAGGTTAACGTGACCGGTACGGAAACTCGTTTCGATTTTGCCGGCGAACCGCCGCACCACCATCTTGTATGCGATAAGTGCGGCAGGATTATCGATATCGCGATAGATTGTCCGTACCTTTCAAGAAGAGAGATGGAGGGGCATCTTATCATAGAAAAACACGGCTATTTCAGGGGCATATGCTCCGATTGCAGAGGGAAAACCGAAAACAGAGCTGACTAACGGATTTGTTGAATAATTTTTTTTGCATATAACATTAGATGCCTGCCACCAAGTCATTGGTCCGCGACAGGACCTATGGCGGACAGGCTGGCCCCGCCAGCGGCGGGGGGAGGTTCTCATGGATAAGTACAAATGCACGGTCTGCGGTTACGTTTACGACCCTTCTATAGGCGACCCGGAATCGGGCACCCCGGCCGGCACGCCGTTCGAAAAACTGCCCGATGACTGGGTCTGCCCGACCTGCGGGGTGGGCAAGGAGATGTTTGAAAAGGAATGACGATGAAGAATAACAAGAAAATGATGGCGCTTCTTAATCAGGTATTACAGCAGGAATACCTTGAGGTGTTCACGTACCTTAAGGAGGCCGAACTTTTCAGGAAAAAGCTTTCCGGGGGAGAAAATCTGGGGCAGATATTCGAAAACTTTTCGCAGGAAGAGCTCAGGCACGTCGACAGGATATCGGCGAAACTCATTGAACTGGGCGAGAGGCCGTCGTGGTCTTTCAGGAATGTCGAAATACCGGATTCCATTCACGAGGCGTTGAAGGCGCATATCCTGCAGGAAAGGAAAATCTACGGAATCTACACCGATATCATAGAAAACTGCACCGACGCTGATTTCAAGATAGTTCTTAAAGGAATCAGGGAACAGGAAAAAGAACACCTCGAGAAGGCCGCGCACATACTCAGGAAACTGGGCGGTTAAAATGGACGCAATTTATCTAGATAACCAGTCAAATACTAAACTCGACGAGCGCGTGTTTGTGGCGATGCTTCCGTACTTCAAAGACAACTACGGTAACCCGCAAAGCATGTATTCCCTCGGGGCAGAGGCAAAGAACGCCCTTGACGCGGCGCGCCTTAAAACCGCGGCGTTGATAGGCGCGCAGGAATCGGAGATTGTTTTTGTTTCGTGCGGATCCGAAGCGAACAACCTGGCCGTAAAAGGCGCGGCGACTGCCGCAAAAGCAAGGGGCAGGCATATAATAGTGTCCGCGATTGAACATTTTTCGGTGCTTCAAGCCGCGAAAAGGCTTTCGCAGGAAGGATTCGAGGTAACTGAAATCCCCGTGGACAGGCACGGGCTGGTTTCTCTCGAGGATGTCGCAAAAGCCGTGAGGCCGGATACTATACTGGTTTCGATACAGCACGCTAACACGGAAATAGGCACCATACAGCCGATAGAAGAGATCGGCAGAGTTATTAAGGAAAAAAACGTGCTTTTTCACACGGATGCGGTATGCACCGCGGGCACGATACCACTGGATGTCAAAAAGGTAGGGGCCGACCTTTTGACGCTTTCCGGCTCCCAGTTCTATGGGCCGAAAGGCGCCGCCGCGTTATACATAAGGAAGGGAGTCCGGGTCACGCCGCAGATAGACGGAGGCATACAGGAAGGCGGCAAAAGAAGCGGGACCGAAAACCTCCCGGCCATAGTCGGTCTCGGGAAGGCTTGCGAGATAGCCCGGAACGAGATGGCGTCAAACGCCGAAAAAATGGTTTTATTGAGGAACAGGCTTATCGGGCGAATTCCCGAGAAAATCGAACATGTCTACCTAAACGGCCATCCCGAGAAAAGACTGCCGGGAAACGTCAATTTTTCAGTGGAATTCATTGAAGGCGAAGGTATGTTCCTTCTTTTGGACTTGAAGGGGATAATGGCCTCAAGCGGTTCTGCTTGCGCTTCGAAAGCGCTTAAGATGTCCCACGTTCTGACCGCCACGGGAGTGGACGCTGCGGTGGGCCAGGGTTCGCTTCTTTTCACGCTTTCCAGGCATAACACGCCGGAAGACGTTGATTACGTTCTCGCGGAACTGCCGGCGGTGGTCGACAAACTGCGGGCGATGTCGCCGCTCTACGCGCATTTCAAAAAGACCGGGCAGCGCAGAGATGCCGGCCCCGGCACTGATTACGAGCACGAACACGCGCACGAAGAGAATTAGCACACAAGTATCATATCGGAGGGAACATGGCTTTTTATTCGGAAAAAGTAATGGATCACTTTCAAAACCCGCGCAACGTCGGAGAGATAGCGGACCCAGACGGGGTCGGCGAGGTGGGCAACCCCATCTGCGGGGACATGATGACTTTCTATATCAAGGTTAAGGGCAATGTCCTTGAGGACGTGAAATTCAAGACCTTCGGCTGCGGCGCGGCAATAGCCGTTTCGTCAATCGTGGCAGAGATGGCAAAAGGAAAAACCTTAGACGAAGCAAAGAGCATAACGAACGAAATGGTGGCAAAGGAATTAGGCGGTCTGCCGCCCAACAAAATGCACTGTTCGAACCTCGGGGCAGACGCCCTGCGCAAGGCCATAGATTCGTATCTTGCCAAGAAGGAGGGCAAATGAAAAAACACAATGAACATAGACAAAATTGCGACTGCGCTTTCTGCGAGACCGAACTTAAAGGCGGTTGTTTCGAGCCCGAATTCTGCATGCCGTGCGATGTCGTTTTCGTGAAATGCGACAAGTGCGGCAGGGGAATCAACTCGAAGCTTGAGATATGCCCTGCCTGCGGTGCCCGTCCCGTTAGAGACAAATAAAGGAAAGTCCGTAAAATAAGCCATGATTAGACGGGTTGCTGGAGAGATTGTAATACGGGACATAAGGAATCACGGTCGCCGTTGGCGACCTGACTCTAACGGGGTAAAAAAATGAAACCGGACAGGATTCTTGACTGTGCGGGGCTGTTCTGCCCGATGCCGATAATCAAGACGAAAGAAGAAGTCGACAAAATGAAGCCGGGCGAAGTCGTGGAGGTCACGGCGGACGACCCCGGTTTCGAGAAGGACCTCCACGCATGGTGCAGGGTTACCGGAAACGAATTTCTTGGAATTGAGAAAAACGGCGGTCTTTTGAAAGGATACGTCAGAAAGAAATAGGACATCGCAAATTTTAAATTGTAAAATGTGAAGCGTGAATTTAACAGCTTGATATTTGAATTTTACAATTCATATTTTGCGATGCCGGAGGAGCTAATGATGTCAGCCGTAAAAATAGCGGAGAACATATACTGGGTAGGCGCGGTGGACTGGAAGGTCAGGAGTTTTCACGGCCATACCTATTCCACAAAAAGAGGCACGACCTACAACTCGTATCTTGTCGTTGACGATAAAATAACGCTTGTTGACGGCGTCCACGCCTCCTTCGCCGACGAAATGCTGGACAATATAAGGCGGATAATCGATCCGTCGAAGATAGAATGCATCGTTGCGAACCACGTGGAGACGGATCATTCCGGGGCCATCCCCAGATTGCTCGAGCTCAATCCGAAAGCCAAGGTTTACGGCACCGCAAAATGCAAGGAGGGTCTTCACAGGTACTATTACGTCCCGATGGATTTTCAGGTAGTCAAGACGGGTGACGAGCTGAAACTGGGCCAAAAGACGCTTAAGTTCATCGAGGCGCCGATGATACACTGGCCCGACAGCATGTTCACATATGTCGTCGAAGACGCAATTCTTATGCCGAACGATGCGTTCGGCCAGCACTTTGCTTCGAGCGAACGTTTCGCCGATGAAGTTGACCAGTGCGCGCTGTGGGATGAGGCGGCGAAATACTATGCCAATATACTCTGGCCGCTTGGCTCCATCATAAAAAGAAAAATCGAAGAAGTCGTGAAAATGAACATACCCGTCAAGGTGATAGCCCCCAGCCACGGGCTCATATGGCGGAAAGACCCGATGAAAATAGTTGAGAAATACTTGGAGTGGGCTTCCGGAAAGACAAGAAAAAAAGCTATAATCGCCTACGAAACGATGTGGGGCGCGACCGAAAAAATGGCAAAAAAGATTGCAGAAGGGCTCGCGGATTCAGGATCGGAGGTGAAGCTGTATAACGTCGCAGAAACCGACATAACCGATGTTTTCACCGACATGCTCGACGCCCGGGGGTTTATTTTCGGTTCTTCCACGCACGACAACGATATGCTTCCGAGCATGGCGGCGTTCATGGAGTTGTACAAGGGTTTCAAGGCAAAGGACAGGCATGCCGCGGTTTTCGGTTCATACGGATGGGCCGGCGGCGCGGTAAAAGAGATTGAAAGTGTTATCGCCGAGGCGGGTGGCGTGACGACCCTGCCATCTATATCCGTAAAATACATGCCGGACGAAAAGGAGCTTGAGGCCTGCCGGCAGTTCGGCGTGGATTTCGCTTCTAAGCTCTGATGGAGGCAGAGGATGATAAGCGGATTTGCCAGTAGTCCGTTATTCGTGAAATTCGGCGCGGTCACGATCGTGTTGACGATAGCGACGGCGATATCCGGTTCAATGAGGGCTAAGATGCGCGTTCATATCGGGTTAGCGATCTTGGCCGTGTTTTTCGGCCTGCTGCACATGGCTGGCGCTTTGGGGTTGTACTAAATCAAGCCGCGGGGAGGCGTGCCGATGCTGCGCCCGGGCGGAAAAAAGGAGAAGTATTATGAAAGGGTTTGTATGCGGTGTATGCGGTTTCATTTCCATCGACGGGTCCGCTCCGGATAAATGTCCGGTGTGCGGCGCCCCTAAGAAGATGTTCGCTGAAAAAGAAGACGCCATGAAGACCTCCAAGGACGTTGCCACGTACGGCGAGTCCGAGAAAAAACACGTGCCTTCCATAGCCGTGAACAAGAAGTGCGGGCTCATTCCGGACGGCTGCGTCGACGTCAGCATAAAGGTCGGAGAGATCATTCATCCGATGCTGCCCGAACACTACATAATGAAAGTCGACGCTTACATCGACGGGAAATACATATCGAGAACGTATTTCACGCCTGAAAAAATGAACCCTGCCGTTACGCTGCATCTAAAAGCCAAAAGCGGGAAGATAGCAGTCGTCGAGCATTGCAACATACACGGCTCGTGGTACAACGAGATTGATATCTAGAAACACAACGGTGCATAAGGGGAGTCCAGTTTGAAAATATTGAGAGGAACATCGGCCGCGCCCGGAATAGCAAGGGGCGTGGTATGCCTTTATACGAGCAGTCTTGAAGATTCCGTTCCGCATTACTCGATAGCTTCCGGGGCAGTTCAGGATGAATTGAAGCGCCTGCGGTCGGCGTTCGACACCGCCAGGAACGAGATGGGCAGGATGGTGGCGCTCGCGAAAACGAGATCCGATTCTAACGCCGCGGACATCTTCACCACCCATCTAATGATGCTCAACGACAAATCGCTTATCGAGAAGGCCGAAGCGCTTGTCAAGAATCAGATGATAAACGCGGAACACGCCGTCAGCGACGCGTTCGACGGTTACATAAAAAAATACGAGGACGCCGGAGGGCATTTTGCCGAGTTGACACACGATTTCATTGACGTGCGGAACAGAGTGCTTTCAGGTTTTGCCCTTGACTCGGGGAAATTCAAGTGCGAAGTCGGTGAACGGGGCGCGGTAATAGTCGCGTCCAAGAGACTGACCCCCTCGATGGTGCTCAACATGGAAAAAGCCAACGTGCTGGCGTTCGTTACGCGGGAGGGCGGCATAACGAGCCACGCAGTGATACTTGCGAGATCCTTCGGCGTGCCGGTGATGTTCGGCATAGACGTGGAGAACGAGCTTGATTGCGGAATGAACGCCGTGGTGGACGCTTCGGCCGGCAAAGTCATAGTGTCTCCTGACAGGAAAACTACCGAGTATTACGACAAGAAACTTGAAAACAATAGAAAACGCAAACTGTTGTGCGACGCCAAAAAGGACGTTTACGCGAAGCTCAGGAGCGGACAGAGGGTGTCCTTGAAGATAAACATCACGACGCCCGATGAGATGGAGCTTGTAAGATACATGCCGCACGACGGAATTGGTCTGCTCCGGACCGAATTTCTTTTCATTAACAAGAAACAGGTCCCCACCGAAGAAGAACAGTTCGCTATGTACTCCCGCCTGTTGTCTGAAGCCGGCGATAAATCAGTGACGGTGAGGCTTCTTGACCTTGGGGGAGACAAGCTTCCGCTTTTCATCCAGCTGAAGGGCGACCCGTTCATGGAATACCGCGGCGCGATGGCGGTTGAGGCGTTCCCCGAACTGTACATGAGCCAGGCGAGAGCCCTTTTGAGGGCGAATATGAAAGGGAATCTGCGGATTTTGTTCCCCATGGTATCCGACGTCGGCGACCTAAAAACTTTCAAGGATCTCATTGAAAAGGCTTCGGCAAGCCTTAAAAAGGAAGGCAGGGAATCTTTTACCGGAAACCTCAAATGCGGTATAATGGTCGAGACGCCAGGGGCAGTAATGCTTGTGGATGAACTCCTCAAAGGGTCCGATTTCATCAATATTGGTTCCAATGATTTGCTGCAATATACCCTTGCCGCAGCCCGAGGTAATCCGCTCGCGGAAAAAAGGTACCATATAATGCACCCGGCGCTTTTAAAGCTCCTTGAGATCACGGCCGTGAAGGCCGCAAAAAGCGGGAAGGAAGTCTGCCTGTGCGGCGAGATAGCGTCGTTCGAGGAATTCTACCCGCTGCTGCTTGAGACCGGGTTAAAGAGCTTCAGTGTCAGCCCCGCGAAGTTCAACGATATCAAATGCGAGCTGATGCACAGATTGACGTCCGGTAAAAAGACGCTTCAACGGTATTACAAAATGCCTTCCAAGGCCGAAACGGAAAAGTATATCGAAGGATTTTTGAATTAAGACCGTTGAAAGAATCTTCAACGGTCATGATTACGCAGATTTCTTAAACCGATCACGCAGATGCACCGGCGAGTCCTAATCTGTGCAATCTTGCCTTAATCCATGTAATCAGAGATTGTTGGGGTTTTTCAACAATCTCGAATTTAGGAGGATGCGTATGGCGAAAGAGATAAAAGTGTACTCGACCTCGACATGTCCCTATTGCGCGATGTTAAAAAGCTTTCTCGCGGAAAAAAACGTCACGTTCACGAATTTTGACGTCGGCAAGGACAGGAACGCGCTGACCGAGATGAAAAATAAATCCGGCCAGATGGGCGTGCCGGTTACGGACATCGACGGCAGGATAATCGTGGGGTTTAACAAAGAGGAGATATCAAAGGCGCTCGGGATATAGGGCGATTAAAAGTGTAAAATGCAAACAGTGAAATCGAAGACATGACATTAACGGCGTTGCTTTTCATTTTTTTTATATTTGCTGTTTAAATTTATTTTGGAGTTGGATATGTACGACCTGATAATAATAGGAGCGGGCCCCGCCGGAATTACGGCGAGCATATACGCCGCCAGGAAGAAAATGAACATGCTCGTCATAACGAAGGACATAGGCGGCCAGACAAACTGGACGGCGAGCATTCAAAACTATACCGGCTACAGGCTTGTAACCGGAGAGGAGCTTGTAAAGAGGTTTTCAGAGCAGCTGGAGCAATTCAATGTCCCCGTCAAAGAGAACGAGAGCGTGGTTTCCGTGCAAAAGAGCGGCGACGTCATAAAGGTAAAAACGGATAAGGGCGAATACGAGTCAATATCTCTCGTTGTCGCGTCGGGCAGAACGCACAGGAAGCTCGGTGTCAAGGGCGAGGACGAACACATAGGAAAAGGTGTCGCCTACTGCGCGACGTGCGACGCCCCCGTGTTTGCCGGGGCGGACGTCGCGGTTGTCGGGGGCGGAAACTCGGCGGTTGACGCGGCGCTGCAGCTCGCCAAGATAGCAAAAAAGGTCTATGTGATAGACATGGCCAGGGATTTCATCGCCGACCCCTTGCTTGTAGACCAGTTAAAGGCAAATAACAACGCCGAGATATACCACGACGCGAAAGTTACCGAAATTCTCGGAGCCCAGTTCGTGTCGGGCATTAAAATTGAACAGGAAGGCAGGGGTTACGAGTTCGGCGTTGAGGGTATATTCGTCGAGATAGGCTCGGTTCCGTCGATAGATTTCGCTCCGGCGGAGATGAAGAGCAGGAGGAACGAAATCATGGTAAACTGCAAGAGCGAGACGGCCATTGAGGGGATATTTGGCGCCGGCGACGTCACTGACGTTCCGGCTAAACAGATAATCGTGGCGTGTGGCGAAGGCGCGAAGGCCGCGCTATCGGCCTACGCCTACGTGCTGCGAAAAAGAAAATAATGAAAAAGGAGAAGAAAATGAAAAGCGTAAAAGGCACGAAGACGGAAAAGAACCTGCTCGCGTCGTTCGCGGGCGAATCCCAGGCGAGGAATCGCTACACCTTTTTCTCGTCGGCGGCGAAGAAAGAAGGATACGAGCAAATATCCTGGATATTCACGGACACGGCCGAAAACGAAAAGGAGCACGCGAAGCGCTTCTTCAAGTATCTCGAGGGGGGGGAAGCGGAGATAACGGCTTCATATCCGGCGGGTAAGATAGGCGACACGCTCGATAACCTCAAAGCCGCGGCCGCGGGCGAGAACGAAGAACACACGAAGCTATATCCAGCCGCGGCGAAGATAGCGGAGGAGGAGGGCTTCCCGGAGATAGCGGAGACTTTCAGGGAAATCTCGAAGGTCGAATTACAGCACGAGAAGCGCTACCTTGCCCTTGCCGCGAACATCGAAAAAGGCAGGGTTTTCAAGAAAGAGACAAAGGTCAGGTGGCATTGCCGCAACTGCGGTTATATACATGAAGGCGCGGAAGCTCCGGACAAATGCCCGGCCTGCCTGCATCCGAAGTCCTTCTACGAACTGGCCTGCGAGAATTATTAACGAATTGGTGAATTAGCGGATTGGCGAAATGGCCTGCCAATAAATACACTAATTAACTAATTCGCAAATTCGCGATTTTGAGCCACGGAGGCGGTAAATATCCAATCATGGAAAAACAGATAGTAAAGAAAATCAAGGATGATATCAGTATCGTAATCGGCGGCGAGGCCGGCCAGGGAATCCAGACCGTAGAAAAACTCCTCACGCACCTCTTTAAGGATGCGGGTTTCAACGTGTACGCGACCAAGGAATACATGTCGCGGGTGCGCGGAGGGAGCAATTCCACCGAGATCAGGGTTTCTTCTTTCAGGCGGAACGCCTTCGTGCGGAAAATCGATATTTTGATCCCTCTTGACCCGGACTCGATCGGGCATCTCGGCCGGCGGATCGACGGGGATACGATCATTTTCGCCGACAAGGACAAGATGTCGACGGACAAGCCCATAATAGACGTGCCTTTCGCGAAGGTCGCGCAGGAATACGGTTCGCCGATATTTTTGAATACGGTTGCCGTCGGGTTGATACTGGGAATTCTTTCAGCGGACAGGGAGGTCATAGAGAGGAATATTTCTTCGTATTTTTCCAAAAAAGGCGAAGACATAATCAAAAAAAACGTGTCCGCGATGAACCGGGGTTATGGTATCGCGAAAGATTTCGTAGGCCCTGGAAAACTGGAAATCGACATAAAGAAAAATAGCGCGGCGAAGAACGAGATACTAATATCGGGCTCGGAAGCAGTGTCGTTCGGGGCGGTGGCAGGCGGCTGCAATTTTATATCGGCATACCCCATGACGCCGTCGACCGGAGTCCTGACCACCCTGTCCAGGTACGCGTCCGAGTTCGGCATAATCGCCGAGCAGTCGGAAGACGAGATATCGGCAGTCAATATGGCATGCGGTGCCTGGTATGCCGGGGCGAGAGCGCTTGTCTGCACGGCCGGAGGCGGGTTCTCTTTGATGACCGAAGGGGTAAGTCTTGCCGCGATGACCGAGACGCCTCTCGTGATAAACGTCGGTATGAGGCCGGCTCCCGCTACGGGGCTTCCCACGCGGACGGAGCAGGGCGACCTCGAGCTTGTTTTATATGCGGGGCACGGGGAGTTCCCCAGGATAGTCTTCGCGCCCGGCACGATAGAAGAGGCGTTCGCGATAACTCAGAAGGCGTTCAATCTTGCGGACAAGTATCAGGTGCCTGTTTTCATATTGAGCGACCAATACCTTGCCGATACCTATTACAACGTGCCCAGGATCGAGCCCGAGCATTTCCGCAACGATTATTATGTAGTTGAGACTGGTAAGGGGTATAAACGCTATTCTTTCTCGGTGAACCCGGACGGCGTTTCGCCCCGCGGCGTTCCGGGCGGCGGAGGGCTTGTGTGCGCCGATTCGGACGAGCACGACGAGGACGGCCGCATAACCGAGGACGAGAACGTCAGGAAAAGGATGGTCGACAAGCGGCTCGGCAAGCTCAGGTTTCTCAGCCGCGGCGTGATGCCCCCCGAGCTCACGGGGCCAAAAGAATATTCCGCACTTGTTATCGGCTGGGGTTCCACGTGCGGGGTCATCAAGGAAGCCATCGAGAAGACGGGCAAAAAAAGCGTGTCATCGCTGCATTTCAAGCAGGTGTACCCGCTTCACCCGTTCACGGCGGGTTATCTAAAAAAAGCGAAAAAAATCATACTTGTCGAAAACAACGCCACCGGACAGTTCGGAAAAATACTGAAGCTGTACACGGGAGTTGATGTAAAGAACAAAATACTGAAGTACGACGGCCTTCCTTTCAGCGTCGAAGAACTGTCGGAAGAAATAGAGGAATTCTTATAGGGTATATATGGAAAACAGATATGACATCGAAGGGATGGACATAGCCTGGTGCCCGGGCTGCGGGAATTTCAGCATACTGAAAATTCTTAAAAGCGCGCTCGAAGACCTCGGCATTAAGCCGGAGGAGCTGGTGGTTGTTTCCGGCATAGGCCAGGCCGCAAAGATCCCCCAGTATTTCAAGACGAACTATTTCAACGGGCTGCACGGGAGGGCGCTTCCCCCGGCCACCGCCATAAAAGCCGTGAATCCCGGCCTTACGGTCGTTGCCGAAAGCGGCGAGGGTGATATGTACGGTGAGGGCGGAAATCATTTCATTCACGCCATCCGGAGGAACCCGGACATTACTAACATCGTTCACAACAACATGGTCTACGGCCTCACGAAGGGCCAGGCGTCACCCACGAGCCAGCCGGGTTTCAGAACGCCCGTGCAGGTCGACGGGGTATTCGAGGAGCCTTTCAACCCCATAGCCGTGGCCGTCGCGATGAACGCATCCTTCGTTGCCAGGGCCTTCGCGGGCGACCAGGAACAGACGAAGGAGATAATCAAGAAGGCCGTGCGTCACAAGGGATACGCTCTCGTCGATATACTCCAGCCGTGCGTGACGTTCAATAAAACGAATACCTACCAGTGGTTCAAGGAACACACGTATTACCTTGGCGAAGATCATAACGCTTCCGACAGAACCGAAGCGTTTAAGAGGGCCGTTGAGACGGAAAAGCTGCCCCTCGGCTTGATATACAGCAACGTTTCAAGGTCGGTTTTCGAGGCTAATCTGAGCGTGTATAAAGGATCGAAAGAGCCGTTGGCGTCAAGAAAAACGGATAACGCGAAGGTTTTGGGCAGGGTTTTGGATACTTACAGGTAGGAAGGTTTCTCTATGGCGGCAACAAAAGACAGGATGACAATAGTCTTCTTTTCCGGTACTATGGACAAGGCAATGGCCATGCTCATTCTCGCTTCGACCGCGGCTTCAATGAACATGGACGTCCGCGTGTTTTTTACTTTCTGGGGTTTGAATTTCCTAAAAAAGGACAGGGATTTCAAGAAAAAGAACTTGCTTCAGAAAATGATGGAATTCATTATGCCTTCAAACAGGACAAAACTGCCGCTTTCGCACATGAACATGTTCGGCGCGGGACCCGAAATGATGAAAAGACTGATGAGTTCAAAAAGAATGGCCTCTCTTGACGAAATGTTCGACCTTGCGGTCGAAATGGGCGCGAAGTTCTACGCGTGCTCCACTTCCTGCGGCATAATGGGCCTTGAGAGGGACAATATGACCAACGGCGTAACGGACGTGGTCGGAGCGACGACTTTCCTTGAGATGGCAAAAGACTCCAGAATAAACCTCTTCATCTGACCGTTGAGAACCCTCTTCTATTGAATTCAGCCACGAAAAATGCTAATATCCTCACACGTAGTGGGGGTTTTTCCGCGAACAAAACAGCATCCGTGAAGACCTATAACGCACGTTTTGTGCAGCATTTCAGGAGCTTCTAAGTAAATTTAACCGGGAAGGAAAGGCGAATGATACGGCTTTTGATAGTCGACGATTCTTTCTTTGACCGCCAGATAATAAAAAGGATAGTTTCCGAAGACCCGGAGATACAGGTCGTTGGCGAGGCAAAAAACGGCAGGGAGGCTTTGGAAAAGATAAAAGAGCTTGACCCCGACGTGATATGCCTGGACCTGATAATGCCGAAAGAGGACGGGGTTCTGGCTTTGGAGCAGATCGTGACGGAAAAGCCAACGCCGGTGGTCATATTCAGCGCTATTTCCTCGCCCCTTTCAGAAATAAGCAAGAGACTTTCTGCCCTCGGGGTAGTGAACATCGTACAAAAACCGAACCAGCCGGAAAAATTCTCGCTAATAAGCACCGAGCTAATAAGAAACGTCAAGGACGCTGCAAAAGGAGACGCGATACAAAAGGCATTGAAAAATACCGACGATTCCGGGTATCCCGTCGCCGTCGACAAGGTGCTGGTGCTTGTCTGTCCCATGGCAAGGCCGGTGGAGCTTGAGGAGTATTTGTCGTACGCGCCGGAGAGCCTTCCCGCGGGAATAATCGTCCACCAGTTCCTGTACGTTCAGCTTGTTGACGTGTGGCTTGAGCGCTTAAGACAAGCCGCAAGGATGCCGATACGCATCGCGGAAGAGGGCGACATGATAACCCAGTCAAGGATACTCGTGTCCCCGAACGGCATGGCGATGGAAATAATACACCTGAAAGACAGGGGCGTCATACAACTCATTGACTATGAAAAATTCTCAAAACCCTGCATAGACACGCTGCTTTTTTCGGTTTCGAGGATTTACAAGAGCGGCGTGACCGTGAACGTCTTTTCGGGCCTCGGGCCGGACGGCATGGCGGGGATAAGGTACGTCAGGAAAAACGGCGGGAAGGTTTTCATTAATAAGGACCAGAGCATAATCAAAAGAATTACCGAAGAAAAGCTCGCCGATAAGCTCCTGACCGTGAAGGAACTCGCCTCGGAAACGGCTTCAGTTTACGGCCTTAAAACTAAAAACTGATGAAAAACAACATTGGCTTCCTTTTCAAGTGGCTCGTAAACACTCTCGCGCTTATCATCTGCGCGAAGATCGTGCCTGGCGTTGACGTCGCGGACATGAAGACCGCTGTTTTTGCGTCGCTGGTGATAGGTCTTCTTAACGTGTTCGTGAAGCCGTTATTGATAGTAATCACCATCCCGCTGACCGTTCTGACGTTTGGATTCTTCATTTTGGCCATCAATACCGTTCTTTTCTACGGAACGTCCGTCCTCGTGGGCGGTTTTACCGTTTCGGGATTCACGGCCGCTTTTTTCGGCGCTTTTCTTTTCAGTATCGCCAGCATGTTGCTGAATTTTCTCGTCGGGCCGGGAGGGGTAGGTTTCGGCGTTCGCGGGAACGCCGGTCGCGGTTCTTACGGGGTCAGGGACGAATCAAAGGTAATCGAAGCGGAAGTTGTTGAAAAAGACGATAAGCAAAAACTTCGCGGTTGAAAACCCGGTTAAAACCCGCCTTCATCGCCGGGTATTTCCCGCAGTTCATCTTCAAGCTCGGTCTCGCCTTCAATGAAGTATTCCTTGGGTTCGGTGCCTTTTATGAAAGCTTCGAGATAGGCCCCCGGAAAATTGCTCTGAGCGAGAAGTCCGGTTTTCGGGTCAACAAGCGCGAAAACGATATCCTCCGGCGGTTTGAAATTCAGAACGGGCTCGTCCTTGAGGGCTTCTCTCATGAAAGTGGTCCATATCGGGCAGGCAACTCTGCCGCCCGTCATCTTGTCACCGAGGGGGATTATTTCGTCATATCCGACCCAGACGCCCGCGACGAGCTGGGGGGTGAATCCGACGAACCATGCGTCCGAAAAATCGTTTGTCGTACCGGTTTTTCCGGCGCAGGGCCTGCCCACTGCCCTTGCGGCGCGGCCGGTGCCGTGTTCAACGACTCCCCGCAGGAGGTTTGTCACCACGTAGCATAACTGGGGCGGGAGCACTTCCTCCTCTTTAGGGAAGTTCTCTTCAAGTATGCGGCCGTCCTTGTTTTCTATCCTGACCACCGCATAGGGCGTGGTCTTTATGCCGCCCGAATCGAGAACCGCAAGCGCGCTTACGAGCTCCATCAGGGTCACGCCGCTTGAGCCAAGCGCGAGGGAAAGCGTGTTGGTAAGAGGGCTCGTGATGCCCATTTTTTTCGCGTATTCCACGGCCCTCATCGGGCCTATCTGGTCGAGGACTTCTATCGCGCACATGTTGAGGGAGTGTTCGAGGGCTGACCTAAGCAAGGTTCTTCCGTGATATTTTTTCCCGTAATTTTCCGGTACCCACACTTTCAACGGGTCCTCTATCCACTCTGGCGGAAGCGTCTGGAGATATTCCGTCGTTCTTGACTGCAGCCGCCAGTCCCTTCCGTCATTGACGTAAACAAGCGGTTCGTCCACGATAACCGAAACCGGGGTAAAACCGTTTTCAAGGGCCGCCGTGTAGACGAACGGTTTGAACGCCGAACCCGGCTGGCGCTTTGCCTGTATGGCGCGGTTGAACTGGGATTCCCTGAAGTCCCTCCCGCCTATCATGGCGCGGATACCGCCGGTCTTGGGGTCTATGGCAATGAGTCCGCCTTGCACCTTAATCGGGGTCGACTGGTTTGTTTCGAAAAACTCCATCCTTTCGGCGTCAAAGGCGGTGAGGTTTTCGCCGAGGGCTTTTTCGGCGGCGAGCTGGGCCTGCAAATCGAGCGTGGTGTAGATGGACAGTCCGCCCCGGTATATCATCTGGCTTCCGTATTTCGGCTCAAGCTGCAGTCTGACGTATTCGATGAAATACGGCGCGGCCGCGGCCGGCACCGGCATTCTTTCGCTGTTGACGGGATAAGCGTTGGCGGCTCCTTCTTCTTCTTCGGTTATGAAGCCAAGTTCCTGCATCCTGCGGAGCACCGTCGCGCGCCTTGCCACGGCCCTGTCGGCGTTCCTGAAAGGAGAGTAGTAGTTCGGGGCCCTCGGCAGGCCGGCGAGCATTGCGCATTCGGGTAGGTTCAGGTCCTTCACGTGCTTTGAAAAATATATTTTTGCCGCCGATTCGACGCCATACGCTCCTGACCCGAAATAGATCTGGTTCATGTAGAGCTGGAGTATCTCTTCCTTCGAGTAGTTGCGTTCAAGCTGGAATGTTAAAAGCAGTTCTTTCAATTTTCTCGATATGGTTCTTTCGGGGGTTAGGAATATGGTTTTTGCCAGCTGCTGGGTTATGGTAGAACCGCCCTGGGCGACCCTGCGCTTGACCACGTTGTTCACTGCCGCCCTTGCTATTCCCTTCGGAGAGACGCCCCAGTGCCGGAAGAAATTCTTGTCCTCTATGGCCAAGACGGCGTTTTGAAGGTCCACGGGTATTTCCTTTAAAGGAGTAAGCACGCGGTGCTCGGTGAACAGCTCGGTGATGAGCTCGCCCTTGCGGTCATAGACCTTTGTTATGAGGCTGGGGGTGTAGTCTTCAAGCGTAGCGATCGACGGCATATCCAGAAAAAGACTTCTCAGGTAGGCCGCGGAACCCAAGACAAAAGACAGGGCAAGGATGAATACAATATAGGGCAGTTTCTTTTGAAAGTTCATAAATAAACCCGGCCGGCGGACGTCTATGCCGGCGATAGGACTTTTATTATACTTTAAAACACAATGCGTGTCAAAAGAATCGTTGCGGGCATGATTTTCATTGACAAAACAGGCGTCTTGTAATAAAATATAACATATTTTTTCTTACTGAACGGGCTGATTCGCCGTTAGAAGGCGGAAATAGTGGACGCGGTACTGCTTGTAAAATCGGTTGCGATGGGGGTCGTTGAGGGTTTGACCGAGTTCATACCGGTGTCCTCGACGGGCCATCTGATACTCGCCGGCGCGCTGGTATCTTTTACCGGAGAGAAAGCGAAGCTCTTTGAGGTTTTTATTCAGCTCGGGGCTATCCTCGCGGTAGTATGGATATACAGGCAAAAGATACTTGACGTAACGGTCAAATGCGCCAACGACGCCGCCGCAAGGGCTTTCGCGGCAAACATCGCCGTCGCGTTTTTGCCGGCCGCTATTATAGGTTTTTTCATACACGGAGCGATAAAGCGGTATCTTTTCAACCCGTTGACTGTGGCGTTCGCGCTCGTGGCCGGAGGCGTCGCGATAATCATTATCGAGAACATGAAGCACCGTGGCGCGTACGCCGATACGGATTCCGTCGGAATACGCGCGGCCCTGTGGGTCGGCATGGCCCAGATATTATCGCTGTTCCCCGGGGTGTCAAGGTCCGGGGCCACGATAATGGGAGGAATGCTGGCGGGAATGACGAGGAAAACGGCTACCGAATTCTCGTTTTTTCTCGCGATACCGACTATGTTCGCCGCGACGGTCTACGATCTTTACAAAAGCCGCGGGATGCTTGAGATTTCCGACGGGGTCGTGCTTGCCGTCGGTTTCGCGTCCGCTTTCATATCGGCCATCTGGGTGGTGAAATGGCTGATAAGGTTCGTTTCACAAAACAGCTTCAAGCCTTTTGCCTATTACAGGATAGCTTTCGGCGGTGTGCTGCTTGTATATTATTTGATTTTGCGTTAGAGAGGCGGGTTTTCCGTGACACATCAGCTAATTGAGTCGCTAAAGCAGATTTTTTCTCCAGAGCTCGTTGTTTTGATACTGGGTTCGGCGCCCGTGTCCGAATTGAGGGGCGCCATTCCCGTGGCCCTGCTCACGTTCGGTTTCAGCGTGCCTAAGGCTGTCGCCCTTTCGGTTGCCGGAAACCTCGTTCCCGTCGTGCCGCTGCTTTTATTTCTCGATTACGTTTCGAAGCTTTTGATGAAACACCCCCTGGGGCGCAGGTTTTTTACCTGGTGGTTTGAGAGGACCCGCCGGCAGAGCAAGCTCGTGGAAAGATACGAAGTCCTCGGCTTGATACTGTTCGTGGGGATACCTCTTCCCATAACGGGGGCGTGGTCAGGCTGCGTCGCGGCCTATCTTCTGGGGATCAGGTTCAGGCACGCGTTCCCGGCCATAGTGGCCGGCGTGCTGGTCTCGGCGACAATAGTCACGCTGATGACGATGGGAATACTGAAGATATTTTAAAGCACTGATAATTAATCCGCGATACGTGCGAGAGCCCAAATTTGGTATAATAGTCGCGTTGGCATCAAGGGCTGGAAAGCGGAAGAATTCATTCAGGAGAGTGGCGCTATGCCGGGCAAGATACTGGTAGCTGACGATGACGAGAACGCGGTATATATCCTGCGTATAATACTTGAGGACAAAGGGTACACCGTGATTTCCGCTACGAACGGCAGGGATGCCTTCCGGAAGGCGGTGGATGAAAAACCGGACCTCGTGATCCTTGACGTCATGATGCCCGAGATGAACGGCTACGAGGTTTGCGAGCTCATAAAAAGCAGCCCGGCGCTCTCATCCATACCGGTCATAATGGTTACCGCCAAGGACACCGGCGACGACGTCGAACTTGCCCTTCAGAAAAAAGCCGACTGGTACGTTGCCAAACCCTACGACAACAAGTACCTCTTCCAGAAGATCGAAAAATTCATCAACAAATCGAAGTAGGCCTCGTTAGAGTCCAGCCACTGATGCATTGGCGGACAAGTAGTCCCGCTTTCAGCGGGACGAAAACCCTGCGGGTCTTAAAGCCACATTGGTCGAGAAGGCGGGGAATGCCCGGGCGGGGCCGCGTCAGATGATCGGCATTGTGACGGTGAAGGTGCTGCCTTTGCCTTTTTCGCTTTTGGCCTCGATGGAGCCCTTGTGTATCAGCACTATCTCTTTAGAGATGGTCAGGCCCATCCCGAGGGTTTTGGTCCTTGTGGTGAACATTGGGAAAAACGCCTGGTTCAGCGTTTTCGAGTCCATTCCGGACCCGGTGTCCGATACCGTGATGACGAAGCTGCCGCCGGTTTTTTGAAGGCTTAAAACTATTTCGCCTTTTTCGTCTATCGCTTCTCTGGCGTTTTTCAGGAGATGATGAACGAGGAGCGAGATCTTCTCGGAATCGGCCGTGCTCTCTATCCCGGCCTCAAGGTCCTTGCGAAAGCTTATGTTTTCGCCGGGCTTGAATTCCGACGATATCTTTTCGAGAACCTCGGAAACGCTTACCTTGTCCTTGTTTACCCTGCGCACGTGCGAAATGTCCGAAAGGCTGTTTATCATCTTGTCCATGCGGTCGACCTCTCCCCCGAGGAGCTCCAGCATCCTCTTGATTTTCTGGTCCTCGGTTTTAACGGTTTTCGCGAGGAAATACCCGATGTTCTTGAGGCTGGCAAGCGGGTTTTTAAGCTCGTGTGACACCACGGACGAGAATTTGCTCAGGGTCAGAAGCTTTTCGTTATTGACGAATTCCTGCTGCTCTGGCGTGAAACTGGGGGCTTCGATGGGGATGTCGTTGTTTTCTGTTTTGCCGGTGTCGTTACCTGAGCTCATAAAGCACCTCTATTTTCCCGATTTTGACGCCTGGATCTGTTCTATGAGTTTGATGAGGTTTTCGGGTTCGAACGGTTTGTGAAGGTATATGTACTTGTTTTTCCGTATGACTTCGTCGATGTGTTCGTCCTGTGAAAAACCGCTTATGAATATCACCCCCATATCCTTGTTTATCTGCTTGATTTTCTCATAGACCTCCAGGCCGTTTATGTCCGGCAGGCGGATGTCGAGGATCGCTATCCCAAAGGCGTCGCCCTGCATTTTTTTAAGAACTTCTTCGCCGGAATGAGCGGTATCAACGTCATATCCGCTCGTCGCGAGCACGTCTTTCAAGAGCAGGGCGAGGTTCTTGTCGTCGTCGACCACCAGTATTTTTCCCTTTTTCTGGTGCGTGAGCAGGCTCTGGAGCGCGTTCTTCAGTTCTTCCGCGTTGAGGGGTTTTTTGATGTATTCAGAAACGCCGAGCTGTTTTAACTCCTGCGCTGTCGATTCGGGCGGGGTTGAGTTCATCATAACGACCTTGGGAGCCTTGTCGCCGAACATTTCTTTAAGCTTTTTGTACGTTTCGAGGCCGTTCCTGTTTTTTCCGAGGTCGATGAACATTATGTCGGGTATCTTGCGGGACAGGGCTTCGAGGCCTTCCATTCCCGAGCACTTGGTGAACACGTTAAGGCCTTCTTCTTTTAATTTTTCGTTAAGCGTGCTGCAGAGGGCAGGGTCGTCGTCGACCACCATAGCGAAAGGTTTCCTGGAAACCTCCTTGATTGTCTCCATAATCTTGTCCATATCGAAAGGTTTCGAGATGCAGGCATAGGCACCTTCCTTGATGGCGTCCTTGATGAGGTCCTTCACCGCGAAGGCCGTCATCATTATAACGACCGTTTCCGGGCTGTATTTTTTTATTTCCCTGAACGTGTCGACGCCGTTTATGCCCGGCATCTTTATGTCAAGGAACGCTATGTCAAAAGACTGTTTCTTGACTTCTTCTATCGCTTTAAGGCCGTTCTCGGCCGTCACTACGTCGTGACCTTCCATCTCGATGATGCCGGCCATGGACATCCTGAGGCCGTCTTCGTCGTCGGCGATCAGAACCTTCATTTTTTTGGTTTCTTCCATTTTGCCTCCTCCGCCCCGATTTATCGGGGAACCAGCCAAAGAGTCAGTGGCGGGCGTAAGATCATAAAGGTAATGTTATCTCAAAAGTCGTGCCTTTTTCTTTCTTGCTCGTTACTTCGATCGTTCCGTTGTGGGTGTCGATTATTTCCTTTACGATGGCAAGGCTCAGGCCCAGGCCCTTCGTTTTGGTGGAGAATAACGGGTCAAAGATGTGTTCTATTGTTTCCTCGTCCATGCCGCGCCCGGTGTCGCTTATTTCGATAATCAGGTTCCTGTCGGCTCTTTTGGCGGTTAGGGTCAGCGTGCCGCCGTCGGGCATTGCGTCGAGCGCGTTGGCCGTAAGGTTTATGAGGATCTGGTTCAGCCTGTCGGGATCAAGCACCACCTTGACCTTTTCAAGGTGCTTGACGAGCTTGATGTTGTTGTCGAGGTTGACGTTTTCGAGGAACTTGTTAATGAAATCATCGATCTCGACGGCCATGCGGTTCAGCTTGCGGATGTGGGCAAAGTCAAGGAGGTCGGTCACTATCTTGTTCGAGCGGGTGATATCGGTCGCGAGCATTTCCACCATCTTTTTGGCTTTTTCATCCATCTGCTGGGAGGCAAAGCGCGTGAGGTAGTATGATATGTTCTTGAGGCTTGCCAGCGGGTTCCTGAGCTCGTGAGCTATGGACGAGGCGAGGCGGCCGACAGTGGCAAATTTTTCGGAGCGTATGAGCTCCTGCTGTATGTTCTTTATCTTGATGAGGGATTCTTCGAGCTCTTTCGTCCTCTGTTCAAGGACGTGCTTGGTGCGGAATAGGTCCTCTTTTTCCTTGTTGAGCTCCCGTATGTAGCGCCTGAGGTCCGAGGCCATCAGGTTGAATTTTTCGGCGAGTTCGCCTATCTCGTCGTTTGATTCGACGTCCACGTAGTAGTTCAGGTCGCCGCTGGCTATCTTCTGGGTTCCGAGCGCCAGCTGTTTAATGGGCTTGATGATGATCCTCACAAGTATGAAGGAAAGGAGGATGCCCACGACCACGACCAGCACCGTTAGAAGTATGACGCCCTTCGTGATGTCCTTTATCTGCCGGTTCATCCTCTCCAGCGATATGCCGACCCTGGCAAAGCCGATTATTTCTTCCGTGCCTTCGGATTGATCAAGGGCTCCCATGAAAGCCACGTCGTCCTCTTTAACGATCCTGCGTATGGTTATGGGCGATATCACGTCGTGGATGCTTTCTCCCGATTTGGAAATATACGAGAATTTCAGTATATCGTTCATTTTCTGCGCGGGGGACGAGGAAGGGGCGTTCCTTATCTGAGGGAATTTGTAGCTCAAGTAGGGCTCTATCTCCCTGTAGAGGTTCCTGGCTTGCGTTATCTCGGCCAGCGCCATTATCCTGCCGTTCTTGTCGTAGACAAGGCTGTATAGGATGTCCTGTTCCTTGGTGACGATCTCGTTGAGTTTTTTCAAAAAATTCTTGTTCGTCGTCAGGACGCCGAATTCGCTGTTATAGGCGAGGTTCCTCGCCATCATGCTGCAGCGGTCTTCAAGCGCGGCGCGCACCTGGACAATCTGGTTCTTGATGAAAAACCAGGTAAGCGAAAGGGATGTCAGGATTATAAGTATTGATACGGACAGGAGTATTTTGACAGGCAGGCCCACGCGGATTTTTTGTATCATATTTTTATATGGTTTCAGAAAAGACAGACCCGAGCCGACGATAGGATTTGAACCTACGACCCGCGGTTTACAAAACCGCTGCTCTACCACTGAGCTACGTCGGCGCTGTCGAAGCTTCTCAATTATAGCTAAAAACAGAAGGCAATTCAATATCTTGTTAGTCGGGCATTTTTTTGATAAAATGGCGGCTCGCCGGCGCCCGAAATGGAGCGCCTGCAAATCCCTGGAATCCGGAGGTATGAAAACGATGAAATGGTTAAAAATCATTGGCATTCTTGCGGCTGCCGCGGTTGTGCTGGTTGTTGTTTTTTTAGGGTATATGGGCATGTTTTCAGCCCCCGGAGTGGACGAGAGAGGCATGGGCCCGTACACCATAGTCTACGAATCCTTTACCGGCCCCTATAAGGACACCGGGAAGGTGTTCGAGAAGGTTTATGTGGCGCTCAAGGCCGACGGGATCGAAACGACCAGGGGGCTCGGGATATATTACGACAACCCGGCGGATGTTCCGGCCGACAAGCTAAGGAGCGATTGCGGAAGCGTGGTCGAAGAGGCTGACCTGGCCAAGCTTAAAAAACTCGGTTCCAAATACAACGTCAAGGTCATACCCCGGAGCGAAAGCGCGGTCGTGGAGTTTCCGATAAAAAACATGCTTTCGTATTTCATCGGCCCGATGAAGTGCTACCCCGTTCTGTCGAAGCATGCCGAGGCAAAAGGGTATGCGTACGGAATGTGCTACGAACTTTACGACATGCCGGCGAAAAAGATATATTTCGTCATGGAGATAGAGAAAAAATAAAACCCGCTTGACTTTTCGACGGGAATATTCTATAATTGTAACATCATGGAAAACGTTTCAATGTTTAAAACGATGCTTTCTCTTGCATGCATGCCCATTCGTCACCAGAAATGGGCAGTATGGGAGAGGTGCGTTTTAATGCGTTGAAACACCGGTAGCAGGGCTTAAAAGCAGTCAAATCAACAATTAGAACCACCAATCTTGAAAGCGAGATGGTGGTTTTTTTATTTTGCGGCAAAAGGAGGATACAATGGACGATTACAACTCAAAGAACAGGGAAAAGTGCAGGGTTTACATCAAGAAGGGCTGCAAGATCATGGACTGGTGGCTGGTCTGTCCGAACGATGCGGTGGTGCAGATGTTCGATACCGGTGAGGCAATGATAGTCAAATCAAGGAAAGGAGACGAAGATGAATATCAACTACTATATCTTCCTTCTGAAAATCTATGAAAAAACAATGGGAATCTTGTCTGGGTTATGCTTTCCCGGGAGGCCTTGGCGCAAAAGGAGGAAACCGCTGTATGTGCCAAAGCCGAGGACAAGGTATGTGGCCTGGAAAGGGAGGTTTTAGGCCCCTGCGGGCCGAAATGAAAGGGGATATTTATGAACGCAAGCATTTCAATAGTAGTGAGCTATTTTCTGATATATGCCATATGGGGGACGACCTTCTATTTCTGCAAGGTGTCGGTCGAGACCATCCCGCCGGCATTCGTGGTGGCCGCCAGGTGGCTGCTGGGCGGAGCGATATTCGCCTGTTACGGCGTGTTAAGCGGCCGGATGAGGGCCCTGCCCGGCAGGGACGACGTTATTGCCGCGCTGAAGATGAGCGTTTTTCTCATAGTCGCGCCGAGCGTGCTTTTTACCGCGGCGATGAAAAGCGTGGACAGCTACGTCGCGGCGCTCACGTGTGCCGCCGCGCCGGCCGTCGTGGCGATCTGGGACCTGACGCTTTTCAGGAAAAAGATATCGGGTATTAAGATATCGGGGATCGCGCTCGGGATAACGGGCGTTGCCCTGCTTCTTTACGACGGAAGGTCGGTTGCCACGAGCGTCGACACGTACGTTCTGATGATGTTCGCCGGGCTTCTTTCCTGGAGTTTCGGGACGAGCGTGGGTCACAGCATGAAGACGTCGGGCGACAGCTTTGCATTGACAAGCCTTCAGATGTTGTTCGGGGGTTTTATAACAATGGTTCTTTCCGTGATAATGGAACCCGATGCGTTCGCGTCGTTCGGGTCTTTTTCCGCGAGGTCGGTGTCTGCCGTTGCCTATCTGGGTGTCATGGGCTCAGTCGCTTTCGGGGCTTACAACTACCTGATAAAGCACGAACCGGCCATCAGGGTATCGACCAATTCCCTCGTCAACCCCGTCATAGCCGTGGTAATAGGGCTTTTTATAGGCGGGGAGAGCCCGGCAAGGTACATGGCGCTGGGGATACCGGTGATATTGTCCGGTCTCGGCCTGATACTATTCGGCGAAGAGGTCGTGCGGTACCTGGGCGAAAAGGCGAAGGAATTCGTGTTTTCCGACGAGACCCAGCCCGATTGAAAGGCTGATGTTTATGTGGGTGGCCCAAAAAAAAGGGTCACCCACTTGCTGGTTTACTCTGTAAACGCTCGGAAGTGGTGACCCAATAAACACTATAGCAGAAATAGATAAAGATGCAAGTATTTTTTTTCTTGTATCAAAAAATTTCCTGCGGGGTGCGTTTCCTCATTTCTTCCTGAAAAGCTTGTCGAAGGACTCCCTTGCCTTTGAGTTCTCGCCGGTTCCGGGTTTTGAGGGGCCTTCGGCGTTCTTGAATTCGAATTCCTCGCAGTAGTTGAAGCGTTCCTTGCCGGGGAACGCTTCCTCGACGTGCGCCGAGCAGGAGTTTGACCTTGAAGTGTCGTAGAACCTGCAGTTGGCGCACGAATGGAGATCGGAAGCGCATTTGTTGCAGGAGTCCCTGAAGGAGACGCGCTTTGATTCATCAATGACGGCGCCGCATTTGTGGCAGTAACGCATTGTTTTATTATAGTTTAATAGACTTTTATAAACAAGGGGTTTGCACCGCATAGCTGTCCCGGGTGTATGGATCGCGCGGGATTCCGCCCTCCTCCGAAGGAACGAATGAATAAAGAGGTTCGTTTCTATTGACTGGAGGGCTTCACTTTAGTAAACTAAACCGGTACATGGATAAAATAACGTCCAAGTCCAACGAAAAAATAAAACGGCTCAAGAAACTGATAAGCGACAGGGATTTCCGAAGGAAGTGCGGAAAGTTCGCGGTCGAGGGGGTGAGGGCCCTGGACGGGCTGCCAAGAGCCGACGAGTTGTTCGTAAGGGAAGGGGTCAAGACGCCGGGCATTCCCGCGGGCGGCGTGACCGTTCTTGACAAAAAGGTGTTCGATGCCGTATCTTCCACCGAGAACAGCCAGGGTGTCATCGCCGTGGCGCCCCTGGTCATAAATGGCTTCAAGACGGTTTCAAAGGACGGGAGGTATCTCCTCCTTGACGGCATATCGGACCCGGGGAATATGGGCACCATAATACGGACGGCCTGCGCCTTCGATATCCGCGGCGTGATACTGGGCCCGGGCTGCGTGGACCCGTTCTCGCCTAAAGCCGCAAGGGCTTCCGGGGGCGGGCTATGGGGCGTAGAGGTCATAGAACTTAAAAATCCGGAAGAACTGTCCGGCCACAAAGTCGTGGGGGCGGATATCAAAGGCACCCCGATCTATGAGTTCGAATGGCCGCCTTCGTTCATTCTCGCCGTGGGAAGCGAGGCGCGCGGGTTATCCCCGGATATCCTCAAGACGCTGACCGGCCGGGTTCGAATACCGATCTCAAAACGTATGGAATCCCTCAACGCCTCTATAGCGGCTGGCATACTACTCTTCGACGCTTCGCTCCAGGTGAATAAATCTCCGGGACGATAAAACAATCATGACGTGCACCGAGAAAACGACCACCGCCGTATTGACCCCCTTTCTGCCGCGGAAAATATTTTCGAAATACGCGGACCTGAGGTGCGGCGGGGATTTCGGCGGCGTTTCGGTCAGTTTCGCGGGAGGGTTTGCGGTTGTCCGCTCGGGTATCGGGGAAGACAATACCGCAAAAGCCTTCGACGTGCTTGCCGGAATGGGCGTAAAGAACGTTTTTTTTCTCGGCAGCTGCGGTGCGGTATCTCCACTGGAGGTAGGGGAAATCATGCTGGTTCAAAAAGCGTTCGACATGACCTTAAAGAACGCCTCGTATCCCGCTTCCGGGCTCAATGATATGGTAGAACGGGCGTTCGCGCGCGATGCTCTGCCGTTTAAAAAGGGAAGCGTCTGCTCGTTGCCGCGGCCCGAAGACGGATGCTCAGAAATCTTTCCCGCTATACAAAAGAAAGGCGTTGATTGCATAGACATGGAGGCGCATTTTGTTTTTAACAACGCGAAAAGGCGCGGCATTGGATCGTCGGTTGTTCTGTACGTTTCGGACATTCCCAAAGCAAAACCTTTTAACGCGGAACTTGACAGGCAAGACAGGGCGGCGGTGTCCGCCGCAAGGGACAACGCGGTCAGAAGCGTGGTGAATATGATAGGGGACCGGCAATGGAAAATGAGCTCGGGAAGCTGATACTGCGGCAAACCGGACTGAGGCTCGGCATAAACAAGCTTAACGAGCTGACCCGCCTCGTTTACGAGATATCAAGGCGCGAAGGCGTTACCCCCGAAGGCATACTGGAAGCCCCGGAGCTGAAAGAAGTGATAAGCCATACCCGGGGGAGCTATCTTGAGAAGTTTTCAAGGATAAAGAAATATCTCATATCCAGAAGGTTCCCGAACGCGTCTTTTCAGGACGACTTCAGCGTGCAGTTCCAGAGGCTGGGCGGCGCGAACAGAAAAAGCCGTGTATACAGGGAGCCGTTCTATCCCGAGATGATATATATCGAGGAAAGCGTCAGGGATTCCGCCCTCGCTAAGAGGGCCCTGAAGCTCTACGGTGACGCGCCCTCGAAGACCATCAAGAGCCTGAAGGATTTCCACAGGGAAAACAGGGTTTCGGGTATTGACCTCAAGAAACGTGAAATTTTCATAGCCCGGCAAAAGTGGGATTTCATCAAGCCGTGCCCGTGCACCAAAAAGGTCGTGTGCTGTTCGTACCACATCGTGAATCTCGGTTTCGGGTGCCCCTACGACTGCAGTTACTGCTACCTCCAGCACTATACCAATTTCCCGGGCATCGTGATAGACGCGAACGTTGATGATTTTCTCGAAAAGATCGACGCTTACCTGCAAAATTTCAAGAACAGGGAAATCAGGGTGGGTACCGGTGAGTTCGGCGATTCGCTCGCGCTTGACGACATGACGGAGTACTCGAAGACGCTCGTGCCGTTTTTCGCGGACAAGAAAGCTTTGCTGGAGCTCAAGACAAAAAGCGCGAACGTCGAGAACCTGCTGAAGCTTGATCACGGCGGCAGGACGGTTGTCGCGTGGACTTTAAGTCCGGAAGAAGTCGCGGCGGCAGAAGAGCCCGGCGCGGCGCCTCTCGGAGAGCGTTTTGCCGCGGCCGAGAAGTGCCGCGACGCCGGCTACAAGGTGGCGTTCCATTTCGACCCGATAATATTTTACGGGGGATGGGACAGGGACTATCAAGAAGTGGTGAACAGGGTTTTTGATTCTTTCAAGGAAATCGCCTGGATAAGCCTGGGCACTTTGAGGTTCCACAGGACGCTCAAGCCCATCATCGAAGAAAGATTTCCGAACTCCGACTATCTCTACGCGGAAATGGTGACCGGCAACGACGGAAAAATGCGGTACTATTCCCAGCTGAGGATAGACATTTTCACGAAGATGAGAGGGTGGATCCGCGCCAGGAGCAAAACAACGCCCCTGTACCTGTGCATGGAAGAAAAGGATATATGGGAGAAGGTAATGGGGGTCGAGAAGCCGTGGTGGATGTGATATGAACAGGAACAGAATCGGCCGGACCGGCCTCGAATTCACGGAATTCGGACTTGGGACCTGGGTTTTCGGCGGAGGCGGGTGGAAGCATTCCGGCGGCCCCCAGGACGACAGGGAATCCGTGGCCGTGATAAGAAAGGCGCTTGAGCTCGGGATAAACTGGATAGACACGGCGCCGATCTACGGTCTTGGCCACGCTGAAGAGGTAGTCGGCAGGGCGTTGAAAGGAGTTACCGACAGGCCGTGCGTGGCCACGAAGTTCGGGCTTGTCTGGGACGCCGGGAGGAACATGTCGTTCTGCCTGAAGCGGGAGAGCGTGATAAGAGAGGCCGAGGCCAGCCTTAAAAGGCTTAAAGCGGACGTGATCGACCTTTACCAGATACACTGGCCTAACCCCGAGAAGGACATAGAAGAGGGCTGGGAGGCGGCGCTTGAGCTTGTCAGGCAGGGCAAGGCAAGGCACGCCGGGGTTTCCAATTTCAGTTCGGGCCAGCTTGAGAAAATTCTGCCCGCAGGCCTGCCGGCGTCGAACCAGGTGGAATACAACCTGATAAACAGAGGCAATGAGAAAGAAGTGTTCCGCTGCTGCGAAAAGAACGGTATAGGAATACTCGCCTACGAACCGCTTAAGAAGGGCTTTCTTTCCGGAAAATACGACGGCGCGCGCATCAGCGGACTGCCCGCGGACGATTACAGAAAACGGAGCGCGGATTTCACCGGCGAAAAGCTTGCCGAGAACCTTGAGATGTCTTCGGTTCTTACGGAGTTTGCCCGCAGGACCGGCAGAACCTGCGCGCAGGCGGCCATAAATTTCGTTTTGGCCAATCCTTACGTGTCATCCGTTATAATAGGGGCGAGAAACGTCGTCCAGCTTGAAGAAAACGTTTCTTCCGCGGAACGGAGATTCAGGAGTGAAGAAAAGACGCTATTTCGCGAGCTCCTTGATTTAAAAGGAAACTAATAATACAATATGCAAAATACCGCCGGTAATCAAAGCTGGTTGTTACTTTTTGGGCGAGGCAATGTGGTGCACTCGGAGGCTTGAATGGAATTATTCGATGCTGTTGTCGAAAGTTTTGTGATGGATTGGCAGAGATGGGGGCTCGGCATCCTTGCGGTGCTCGTTTTTTGGGTTTTGGGTTTCTACGCAAGGAAAATAGTGTTTCATTACCTGCACAAAATCTCAAAAAAGACGGAAACAAGGATCGATGATATACTGATCAGGAGGAGCAAAAGGCCTATACTTGCCATTTTTATCGTGATGGGCTTAATCGCGGGCTCGAGAATAATGCCCGTGAACGGTGCCTTGCACGGAGCTGTAAACAAGACAGCGGTCGCGGCGATGCTTATCATCGTGACCTATTTCGTGGCGGTGCTGCTGGTGGATATAGTTGGCGAGTACGGAGCAAGGGTGTTTTCCAATGTTGCGGTGACGAGCCTTGCGCAGAAAATGATATATCTGACGGTCATCGCCCTCGGCGCGCTCGTGGTCTTGTCCCAGCTCGGTATCTCGATAACCCCCATTTTGACGGCCCTAGGTGTCGGTTCTCTTGCCGTGGCGCTCGCCCTTCAGGACACGCTGACCAACCTCTTCGCCGGTTTCCATATACTCGCTTCAAGACAGGTGCGTCCGGGTGACTACATCTCGCTTGATTCGGGCCAGGAAGGCTATGTTCTCAACATCGGATGGAGGACGACGAGCATAAGACAGCTCCCCAATAACATCGTCATCATACCGAACAGTAAACTGAGTTCCTCCATAGTGACGAATTACTGGCTGCCCGAAAAGGAGATGAGCGTTCTGGTGCAGGTGGGAGTTTCTTACGCTAGCAATCTGAAGAAAGTGGAAGAGGTAACGATAGACGTGGCGCGCGAGGTGCTCAAGAAAACCACGGGCGGCACCGGGACCTTCGAGCCGTTCATAAGGTACCACACGTTCGGGGACTCTTCCATAAATTTCACGGTGATTCTCAGGGTCAATGAGTTCGTCGACCAATACCTCGTAAAGCATGAATTCGTTAAAGAGCTGCAAGAAAGGTATGGCAAGGAAGGTATAGAAATACCTTTCCCGCAGAGGGTCGTCCACATGAATCCCCAGAAATCGAAATAGGAGCGGAAAATGGATATCAAGGTCAAAAAAATGACGGACGAAGAAGCAAAAAAGCTCGGAGTTTTCGGATGGCCGACCTGGGAGAAGGAACAAAGCGAGTTCGACTGGCACTATGACTCCAGGGAAGAGTGTTTTTTTCTCGAGGGGGAAGTCGAGGTCACCGATTCGAGCGGAAAAACCGCTTTCATTCGGAAGGGCGATTTCGCGACGTTCCCACAGGGGCTCGGATGCAGGTGGAAGGTAATCAAGAAAGTCAGGAAGCACTACAATTTCGGCTGACAACACTTCAGTATCACAAAAACCTTTAATGATCCGGTATTCAAGAGAATATTTTTTGGGCGACTGCGAGGGGTTTGAGCAGTTTGTCTCCTCGGGCGGCCGGGCATTGAGCCCAAGGCTTAAAAAAGTGTTTGGCCTCGCCGGCGTCAGCGCGTCCACAAGGGTTCTTGACGTCGGATGCGGACGGGGCGAACTCTCCCTTCACTGCGCGCTTGCCGGCGCCGAGGTCACGGGGGTGGACAGCTCCAGCGCCGCGATAGAAATAGCTGCCGAAACGCTCAAAAAGTGGCTTGTTAAAAATCCGGGCTTAAAAGGACGCGTGGAATTTCTTAAAAAGGACGTACTGGACGCCGGTTTTAAAGAAGAATCTTTTGACGTAGTCATTCTTTCCGATATAATAGAGCATCTGGAACCCGGAGATTTTAAAAAGCTCGCTGAACTTTCCTGCGTATGGCTCAAAAAAGGAGGGAAAGCCGTGTTTCACACGTCCCCGAACAGGATATTCGTTAACGCGGGCCTGAAAATCTACAATATATTGGGACGGCTATACGGCATAAGGCTTCCGTGGGATATGAAGAAGCTTCTGCCTCGGGGTTTGAGGGAGGACTACCACGTGAACGAACAGACCGTTTTCTCCTTGAAAAAGGTGTTCGGAAAGAGCGGATTTGGCAGGTGCGACGTGCGGCTTGAAAAGAACCCCCATTACGCCTACTTTTTTTTAAAAGACGACGTTTTCATCAGACGGCTGAACTTTATTTCAATGTTCCTGCCGTTCAAGCATCTTTTTTACGCGGATGTTTGCGGGACGGCTTTGAAACTTTAAGTTTTTCCACGCAGCATTCCCCGCACACCGGCAGTTTGCCGGAATCCGAAAGCTCCTTGATCCTGTTCAGCGAGGCCAGCGCGTGATTATCGCTGAATATCCCGGGTAATCCGTCAGAGAAAACGTTTCCGATCGTCAGGTTCGGCAGCATCGGGCAGAGGCACACGTCGCCGTGTTCCGATATGACGAAGTCGTCTGCGAGAAAACGGCATTCTTCCGCGCCGCGGCCGTTTTCAAATATCTTTTCGATAAACATCCTGAAACCGGACCGTTTTGCCAGGTTTTTAACGTCTTTAATCTGTGTTTTTAGGTTTGAGGGAGATTTTTTAAGCCTGATCCCGCTGCCAACGGCGTAGGAATGGTAAAGCAACACGGGTTTCTCGAAAAGCGCGTTGGTTCTCTTCATCGCCGCGTCATCAACGCAAGAAGCGGAAAGGATCTTGAAGGCGGCAGCGTCGAGGGACTGCGCGATTCGGGCGGTTTCGAATATATGAGCGGCGTTTAACGAAGACACGGTCATGTAAATATAGATTTTAGGCGTCTTGGAATTCTTTGATTTCCTGATTTTTTGTATTCTTTTTATAGTTGCGACTGCCGCATCGAAAGTACCTGGAACACCGCGGATGCGGTCGTGGACGTGTCTTGGACCGTCGATCGAGAATATCATTATGTCGAACGCGTTTTGTTTTGTCAGTTCATCGATATTTTTGTCCGTTATCGCGCTCCCGTTAGTCACGACGGCGGTTATAAGCCCGGCTTTTCTTGCGTCGCGGGCAGTGCCTGTCAGCCAGTTGTTCAGGAAAGGCTCGCCGCCAAGGTAAGAAACTCGCCTGACGCCGATATCCTTGAGTCCGCCGTAAACGCCGAGCAGAGAATTTTTTGAGAGCCTTGGCCGCGCATCCGGGGCGGATGATTCAACCGGACGCTTCCAGAGAGCGCACGTTACGCACCTGAGGTTGCAGGCGCTGGAAAGCTCGATTATGCATCTGGAAGGTCTGAACATCAAAGGGTTTGCCATTGGATAAAACCGTTACCTATTTCGGGATATTGAGGAGCATTACAAGCTGGGCTAAAGTGTCAAGAGAGATGCTTTCCGCCCTCGTAAAGCTCGGCGTGCCTGTCAACGTATACGAACGCAAGGGTTTCCTTTACGACGAGCGTTTCGGTTTAGATTATACCATAAAATCCAGGATAACCAATGCCTTTAAAGGAGACGTTGTCTTCACGTTCGAAAACCCCAGGGCTTATGAGTATCTTCCGGAAAGTGCGTATAGGATAGGATTTCTCGTTTACGAATTCACTAAACTTCCGGAGCTTTGGGTCGAATCGATAAACTCGAAACTTGACAAGGTCGTCGTGCCGTCCGATTTTTGCAGGCGCGTATTTGTCGGTTCGGGCGTGGAAGAAAAGAAGGTGGTTGTGCTGCGCTACGGATTCAATCCGGAGTTCTATTATCCACGCAAAAGCACGAATAAAAACGGTGCTTTTACTTTTTTATGCGCAGCCGCCCCCCATAAAAGAGAGGGTGTCGAACTGCTGCTTGAGAGCTATTCGAAGGCCTTTGGCGCCAGTGACAGGGTTGAACTCGTCCTGAAGCTGACATATGTTCCCAGGGGCAGGCCTAAAAGTTTTGAGTACTCCGACATCATGGGCTTGATAGAATCAAAAACAAAATCAGGTTCGGCGCCGATACGGGTCGTGACGGAGCGCCTGAGCGAGGCGCAGATGGGAGAGCTGTACCGCGGCGCGGACTGCTATTTCTCCATGACCAAAGGCGAGGCGTTCGGGCTTTGTTTTCTTGAGGCGCTCGCCTGCGGGCTTCCCGTGGCTTCGGTAAAATGGGGTGGCCAGTGCGATTTTCTAAATGAGGATAACGCATATTTCATCAGGCATTCGCTCATGCCCCTTAAGGACGAAAAATATGAAGGGGGTGTCAAAGGCGCCGAGATTGTCCTTCCTGACGCAAGCCATGCGTCTGAGGTTATGAGCAGGATCTACGCGGATAGCCGCAGGCATGCCGTGGGCCTTGCTGACACTGGCTATTTGTCCGGATACAAGTGGGATAAAATCGCGGAAGATTTCGCAGGTATTCTTGGTATTTAGAGCTAGGTTATCGTTTTGTATTCAATTCTGTTTTTTCCAGTTTTTTTTGCGATGTACATCGTGTTATCGGCTTCCTTGAGCGCCTGCTCGGCCGAATCGGGTATCTTTAGAAAAGTCACCGCGCCGATACTGAACGATACGGTATAATTGTTCTCTGTCATGCTTTTAGTCATAAAAACATGCAGCTTGTCGGCGGCTGACTTTGCGCTGTTGGCGTCTGTTTCGGGCATTATCACGCAGAATTCGTCTCCTCCGATCCGCGCCGGCAGATCGGTGTTGCGGACATTCTGCCGTATTATGCTGGCTATTGAACGCAAAAGTTCATCACCTCTCTTGTGTCCGAATGCATCGTTGACCTGTTTAAAATTATCCGCGTCAATGTAAAGAAGGGTAAATGGCCTGCCGTGCCTGGCCATCCCAAAAATCTCGAGATTAAGCATTTCTATAAAATGCCTGGAGTTCGCGATATCGGTAGTACTATCGGTACGTGAAAGAAATTTCTCTTTGCTCAGTTCTTTCATCAATTTAGCCGAAAGATAGGCGATGGTGATGAAAAAACTTAACCGAACAGCGGCGTTCCAGTAAGGTATGAACCAGTGAGAATAGGCGCGTTGCCACAATAGGTCTGCTGTAAGCCACGAGGCCGCGCTTAAGAAAGACACCAATAATGCAGGCAAAAACCCGGTGTTTATGCTTGATATAAGTATGGGTATAAGATAGAAAACCGAAAACGAAACTTCGTATCCAGTGATGTAATCAAGAATGCCTACCAAAAATATGCACGCCAGAGACAACATATTTATTGACAATGCTTTTTTCATTGTGACATAATTATATATAAAGAGACTGTTTCAGGTCAATGAGCGATTTTGAACCCGAGTATCATTTTGATAAAATAGCTATATGCGCAGGATAATTGCCTTTTTGGTTATTATGATTTTAGCCGGGAGTATCGTCCTGGCATACGACTTCCAAACCGTTCCCCGGGCTCCGACCGGAGGGCAGGCTTTTATCGTGAGGATAGAGGAAAGAGGCGCCGAAACAATATCGGTGACCAGCGGAGGGAAGGCATTCGGGGCCTTTTTTGTTTCCACGGGCACAGCCGAACTTTTCCTGCCGACGGGGATCGAAGAAAAAGGTTCAAGAAGACTCTCGGTCCGTGTCAAGGAGCCCGGCGGCCGGACGTGCAAATACATGCACTCTATAAAAGTAAAACCCAGAAAAATACGGGAGGTGCACCTTCGGACTTCGGACGTCAAGATGAGGGACAACCAACCGATGATAGAAGAGCAGAACAGGGTAGTCGTGGGAAAGCTCAGGGAGGTGAGCCCGCAAAGGCGCTGGGAAGGCGCATTCGTGGCGCCTTCGGCCCATTCCGTGGTCTCGGGTTTTGCGGTAAAGAGGTCGGGCGGGAGCTACTCGTATTATCACAAGGGCGTTGATTTTGGAGCGCCCAAAGGCGCGCCCGTGAAGGCGTCGAATTCCGGAAAGGTGAATTATGTCGGTGAGGGCCTGAGCGTTTACGGAAATACCGTCATAATAGACCACGGCCAGGGGGTCATTACCTGTTATTTCCACATGAGCGATGTATTCGTGAAGGAAAACGATATAGTTGAAAAAGGCAAAAAGATCGGCACGGTCGGTGACACCGGCTGGGCGACCGGACCGCACCTTCACTACGGCGTCTACGTTCAGGGAAGCGCGGTTGACCCGATATGGTGGAGGAATTTTACGGGGACGCTTTATGAGCCGAAACCCGCGAAAAAAAGATAAAAGCCGTTTAGGTGCAATCCGGCGCATATGGTGTAATTGTAAATCAGCATATAAAAAAGTAAAATCTGAGTGGAAGGATACTGCGTATGTACTGCCCTAGCTGCGAAAACCTGATGCCGGACGATTCGAAGTACTGCGCGAGATGCGGTATGTTCCTGAATAAAAGGAGCGAGAAGCTCGTGCATCTTTGCATGGACTTCGCCTGGATATGGCGCCGGAGCTGGGGCGGTTTCGTTTCGGGGTTCATAGGGTGGATAATAGTGTTCATCATAAGCCGAATGGTGCGGGACGACATCGGCGTGCTGATGAACAACGTGTTCAGCGGAATGATATGCGGCGTGTTCCTGGGGACGGTCGGCGGAATAATCGAAGAATCTTCGTACAAGGCCTTCTGCGGGGCTGTTCTTGGAACCGTGGGAGGCGCGTTGGGAGGACTGATAAACATACCGGCGACCGAGATATTCGGACGGTATGAAGGGTTGTCCTCGCTGTCGATACTCGTGACGTGGGCCGTTGGCGGCGCGTTCATCGGCGCGGCAAGCGGGATAATCGAACGCTCGAAGAGAAAAATACTCGCCGGCACGATTTTCGGGTTTCTGGGGGGCGCGCTCGGAGGATTCCTCGGCTCCGCATTCTACGGTTCTGTGATCATAGAGTTCAAGCCCGAGGGCTGGTTCGCTTCCAGGCTCGTAGAAGGCTCGTCGGGCGGTATTGTCGGGGCGGTGCTTTGGTTCTTTATCGGTATTATCGAGAAACTATACATATTCCACAGGAGGGAGGACCCGAAGCTTAACGAGAAGAAATGCGATTCTTGCGGCCACAGGAACCCCCTGAGGTCGTGGTACTGTTCAAACTGCGGGAACGTCCTTCAGACGGCGGCGCCCAGGCAGAAAATCGTGGTGACCCCTTACCGCGGCATGGAAAGGGTCGTTAACGGCCTGAGGTTTTTGTCCTGGCTTTTTGGTTTCACGGGCATCGTCACCACGCCGGTGGTGTTCTTCATATTCTTGTTCAGGGATGTCTTCCTGGCGTTTATCAGTGCCGTGTTTTTCGTTCTTTTCACGTATTTGATGGTTGTTGGTTTCAGGTTTTTGGCTGACCTGATGTCCGGTTTCATGAGGATAGCAAGCGCCAAGAACGATGCCAAGGTCTAGCATTTCCGGAGCGTCCGATGATACCGCTTGAAATTATAATAACAGGCGCCTCTCTCCTGTTAATCATCAGCATAGTGGCAAGCAAGGCTTCCAGCAGGTTCGGGATACCGTCCCTCCTGCTTTTTTTGTTCATAGGTATGTTATTCGGTTCGGAAGGGCTCGGCCTGATAAAGTTCGACAGTCCCGTGCTGGCGCAGTACATTGGAGTCGTGGCCCTCGTTTTTATACTCTTCTTCGGCGGTCTGGAGACAGAGTGGAAATCCGTGCGCCCGATACTGAAACACGGAATACTGCTTTCGACGCTAGGGGTTTTCGTCACGGCGTTCAGTCTCGGCGCTTTTATGGTGTTCGTGTTCGGTTTCTCTTGGCTTGAAGGGCTGCTTTTCGGTTCGATAGTCTCCTCAACCGACGCCGCCGCGGTCTTTTCGGTCCTGAGGTCGAAAAAATTGAGTTTATCCGGTGAGGTAGGCCCTTTGCTCGAGCTTGAGTCGGGCTCGAACGACCCCATGGCCGTGTTCATGACGATCGGTTTCATCGGTCTCATCACTGGCAAGAGGTCGGGTTATCTTGAAATAAGCGCTATGTTCTTCCTGCAGATGGGGGTGGGCGTCCTTTTGGGGTACTATTTCGGTAAGGCCATCGTTTATTTGATAAACAAGATAAAGCTTGAATACGACGGTCTTTATCCGGTGCTCACGCTTTCGCTCATACTGCTCGCGTACGCCCTGACGAGTTTTTCGAAAGGCAACGGTTTCATGGCGGTTTACATTATCGGACTCGTGATGGGAAACAGCGATCTGATACAGAAGAGGAACCTGATTCATTTTCACGGGGGCGTCGCGTGGCTAATGCAGATAACCATGTTCCTCGCTTTGGGGCTCCTTGTTTCAATTAAGGGAATAGCCTCCGTCGCGGGAATAGGGATCCTGGTGTCCCTGTTTCTTATGTTCGTGGCAAGGCCCATCGGTGTGTTCTCGTCGTTGGCGTTCAAGGGTTTTTATGTGGCGCAGCAGGCGTTCATCTCGTGGGTGGGGCTGAGGGGTTCGGTCCCTATCATACTGGCGACCTTTCCTCTGATAGCCGGGGTCAAAAATTCCGAGATGATGTTCAATATAGTGTTTTTTGTCGTTCTAACTTCAGCTCTTTTTCAGGGCACGTCCATCCCTTTCGCGGCGAAGTTCTTCAGGGTCGACGCGCCTCTTAAAAGCAGAAAAAGATACCCTATCGAGTTCGAGCACACGGACGACCTTAACACGAGGCTCGTGGAGTTCACGGTGCCATACGACTCCTGGATGATCGGGAAGGCAGTATCCGAGATCGGCCTTCCGCAGGACAGTCTCATAACGCTGATAGCAAGGAACGAGGATTTCATCGTTCCGAGCGGACAGACGGTCCTGGAGTCCGGAGACGTGCTTCTCACGCTTGTCAACAACAACAATCTAACCGAAATAACCGATTTGTTTTCAAAAAAAGATTAATCATTCAGGCATGCCGCGGGATAACCCTAAAAATAGTACTGTGTTCTCAGGAAAACCGCGCTGCCGTAGGGAAGGAGCGAAAACTCGCTTTCGGCGCCCGAAGAAACGTTAAATATCGCTTCTAGCGTCAGGGTGAGGTCGTTGATTTTAGTCCACGAAAGCTGAGGATAGAAGAAAGAACCGTATCTGTCAAGGTTTGACATCGTATTCAACGAAACCGCCCAGAAGTCCGATGCCTCAAGGCTTATAGCCGCAAAAAAATAGTTCCTTGAAGCGTAACCCGGTTTCAGGCTGTCTATGACCACGGGCGCGTAGGTGTCATAGTCATTTTCTAAGAGCTCGGTCATATCGTCGAATTCGTCCTTGTCGAGCCCGGCTCCGTTGTGAAAATATTCTACGATCACGAAACTTTTTTCGCTCACCCGCTTGTTCAGGCTTAAAGTCCCTTTGAGGGCGTGTCCATCTCTTTGGGCCGTGCCGTATTTCGTGAAATAGACCCGCCCGGGGCTTTTTGAATAGGACACTTCCGAGCCTGCTATTATCCCCTGTATGTCCAGCGAGCCGTATATTCCCAGAAGCGTTGAATCATAGGAGTTCTCGTTCCTTTTATGGCTTGCCGCAAAGCCGCATTCAATGTTTTGGTGCAGTGCGTAGAACTGCAGGCCTATTTTTGAGTATTCCGGATCGGTCTTCCAGGATTTTACAACGGGCGGTACTATCTCAAGGTAAACTCCCAGGGGCTCCGACACCTTGTCGGTAAGATCAAAGCCCAGTTTAAGGGCGTCAACCCCTTCCGTGTATTTGTCCGGGTTGTAAATATCCTTTTCGATGTCGAGGTCGTTTACCGGGTTCCAGAGGTAACCAGTCCCGAAGGATATCCTCTGCCGCCCGGCTTTCAGCGTGAACATGTCGGATAGCCGGAAGTTGACGTACGCCTGGTCGAGGAACCCAGAGCTCTGACGCGCTATGAAATCATACCTGCCCCTTGTTTCAAGATTGAACATTTTCCTGTCGTCGGCGAGGATATTGAGCCTGAGTTCGGAAACGCTGGTAAACGACGGGAAGGAAAGCGCGTTTGAAGGGTTGACGGGGGTGTCGCGCACGGAGGAATGCCCTCCGAGGTATTCGATATTCCCGCTGGGCAGGTACGCACCAGCGCACGAAGCTAAAATAAACAGGCATGTACAAACGCCAAGTATCTTTTTCATGCGGCGTCAGCCCGATTCTGTCCTTGATATCCTGCCGTCCTCGAGGAACACCTTCTTGTCGATGTAGTCGAGAAGCCGCGGATCGTGTGTCGATATTATGAAGGTGGTATGGAGCGATTCGTTCATGTGTTTCATTAGTTCGATTATCTTGTTGCCGGTGTCGGAGTCGAGGTTGGCCGTGGGTTCATCGGCCAGGACTATGGACGGTTTTATGACGAGTGCCCGCGCTATCGCCACCCTTTGCCTCTGCCCGCCAGAGAGCTCGTCAGGCTTGTGTTTTGCGAATTCAAGGATTCCGACCTTTTCGAGGATGTCGTTCACGAGCTCCCTGCGCTGTTCGCCGTCGTAACCCAGCGGGATGAGCGGAAGCTCGACGTTCTCGAAGGCGTCAAGAACCGGAATAAGGTTGAATGACTGGAAAATAAAACCTATATGGTTGCGCCTCAGGTATGTCAGGTGTCTGTCATCTAGGTTAACGGTGCTTTCGCCGTCTATGGTAATGTTTCCCGACGTGGGCACGTCGATGCAGCCGATGATGTTTAAAAGCGTCGTCTTGCCGGAGCCGGATGGCCCGATAATGCCTATGAACTCGGATTTGTCGACCTTGAGGTCGATGCCTCTGAGGGCGTGTACGTTGGTCTCGCCCAGCTTGTAGGTTTTGTGCACGTTCTCGACTTTGATATTACCCATTGTTACCTCACCATGTTCTGCGGGGAGAAAATGCTCTCCCGTATTTTTTTGTATTTTAGCGAATTGAAGACGACTTCGGTTTCGTTCCCTGACGTCAGTACGTCCTTGACTAAATAAACCGAAGGTCTTAATTTCCCTCCCAGGTCCCTGACCTTTGAAAACTCTATGGTCTTTATCAGGTTGCCCGAAAGCGTGTAGAGCTCCTGTTTCACGGGCAAAAGCCTCTTCTTTTCTACGGACATGATTATTTTCGGATAAGTGACGCTTTTGTTGGTTGCGTTCATCTCGATCCTGTATTCGTTTTCGGTTCCTTCAAGGAGCTTTGACACGTAGTCATTGCTCAAGTCGTAGTCCATAAGGTCGCGGTTTGAAAAAGACGTGCCCATGAAGCTGTCCTTGCCGGAAAGGCGCACCGGTCTAGATATGCCGGGCACGAACATCCACATGTTGTCCTTAACCAGCAGTATCCGTTTGTTCTTTTCCCTGGGCGGGTCCGTAAATTCCATCAGGGTGCCCGAATCCTTCTTAAACTGGACTTCCGCGACGAGTTTCTTGGTGAATTTGCCGTTTTTATAATCGATTATGGAAACGTTCATCTCGCCTTCCCTGAACGTAAGATTGTCGTCGACGGCCTTGACTATGTCCTGCGCGCTCATGGCGTGCAGGTTTGGTGCAAAGCAGAAGAGAAGCGCCCAGATAAAAAAACGGTTCATTATATCTCCTTTTTGGTAATTTCGAAATTGCTACTAATTGACCCTCAATGCGTCCGTGATTATCATCTTGCTTGCCTTAATGGCCGGCAGCAACCCGCCGAAAAATGTTGATACAATGCCAACGGAGACCGCCAAAAACGGGTCGTATAGAGCCGGCCTTGAGATCAGTCTCAATATGGGCAGGGATACCATTTCGGTCATCTTGGAGTAGTCGAACCCGATGTACGTCATATAGGCGGTCGGTATCCCTCCGAGGATGAGACCTATGAGCGAACCAATAACGCCGATCGCAAGAGATTCGTAAACCACTAGCTTGAATATTTCTTGCCTCTGCCATCCTATTGCCCGTAACGTGGCCATTTCCCGGATCCGCTCGTAGACGTTAACGTACATAGTGCCCATAATGGTGGTAACGCTTATGAAGAGAAGTATGGTCAGAAATATCGCGTAGAAAATTCCGTCGCCTTTTTCGCCCTCAAGAAGCGCCTGCGCGTAGTATTCCCAGGGTTTTACGTCAAATCTGTCCCCGAATTCTTTTTCCAGCGCCGATACGGCAGCGCCGGTATCGTTCATCCTTTCGAGCATCACGAATATCTTGTTGACCGAATCTCCGGTGTCGCACAGCAGGTTCGCGTCGTCAATCCTTATGAAAACGGTGTTCTTGTCCAGCTCGTGAAATTTTGTTTCATAAATTCCCGTGACCGGCAGTATCAGGAGGTTCGGAGTATTGTGGACGGTCTGCGCCTGAACGTAGCAAAGGTCGCCAACCTTGAATCCGAAAAGGTCCGCGGCCTTTCTTCCGAGGAGCACTCCTCCCGATGCGTCCAGATAGGCCCCTTCCTTAAGGGCTTCGTTTATGAATCCGAAATTTCTTTCAAGTTCAGGGTCGCAACCGGTGACCATGACAGGGAGTTTTTCCCTGCCATTCCCGATAAAGCCCGCGCTAATCAGCCTGGGTGAAACGCCGGTGACGTTTTTCATTTTCAGTATCTTCTGGACTATCGGCGGGTAGTCCTTTATGACGCTCTCTTTTGCGACGTAGTCCTGTATTTTCTTATCGTCGAACGCGGGGGAATGCATCTGCACGTGGGCCGATTTAAGCTGAATGAACGATTCCCTCATCATTGCGATGTATGTTCCGCGGTAAAAACCGATGAAAAACAGAAAAATGCCCGAAGTTATGGCTATGCTTGTGATGTTTAGCACGGAGCGCCTCATGCGCCGTTTGAGGTTCTTTGCCGAAATCGAAAATATGTATTTATCGTTCATAGAAATCCAAGGGCTTCCTTTATATGCATTTTTCTCATAAGCGAGAGGGGGTAGAGCGACGAGAGCACGGGAACAAGGCACGAGACGAAGAAAGGGAAAACGATGAAATTTATCTTGAGCGTCGTGTATATCCTGTTGCTGGAAAGAAAGGAACCCATCGTGTCCTTCATTTCGTCGGAAATGGGTATGCCGACGACCGAAAAATAGTAAACGAGTCCGACGCCTATCGCGATGCCGATGGCGGATCCGATAATGCCGAGCAGCGTGACTTCAGTGATTATCATTGCTGAAACGTCGTTTAACGTGAACCCGAGCGCGCGGAAGGTGCCGATGTCGCGCATCCTGTTCATTATCGATATCAGGACAGTGTTCATTATGCCGACGGCGGCCACTATTATGAAAATTATGTAAATTATGAAGTTGAAGATGTTGCCTATTTTCAAGGCCCAGACGAACACGCCGAGCAGTTCTTTCCAGTCCATGTACTCGAGGTTGTTTTCTCTGATGATGCCTGAAATCCGCCTTCCGAAACTTTCGGACTCCTTCAGGTTGTTAAAATAAAGCGAAATCTCGGTCACGGCGTTTTCGAGGCCGACGAGCCCCTGCACGCTTTGAAGGTCCGCTATGCACACGTTCTCATCCTTGTCCTTGTATCCGGTCTTGAATATCCCGATGACCTCAAGTTCCACGGCGTTGAAGGAACCGTAACTGTCGGCCGTGAAAAGTATTATACTTTCCCCCAGACCGCAGGCGAGGTTTCGGGCGGCGTATGAGCTTATAAGCACGCCCTTGTCGGAGTTGTTTTTGAAGAACCTGCCTTCCCTGACCGAGCCAGCGTAGGTCCTGTATGCCGGAAAAAGGTCAGCGTCTTTCCCGGAGTATGGTTCTACGCCCTGACAAACGAGATTTAACGAATTGTCCTTGAAAGAGACTACTGTTCCTGCGGATATTGACGGGGATATCTTTACTCCGGGGCCGGCCGACGAAATCCTGCCGATAATGCCGCGGTATCCTTCTATGGAAAGTTCCAGCGGGGATATTTCCTGTTTTTCGTAGTAGCCTTTGCGGAATACTTTCGCGTGAGAAGTGCCTTCGAACATGTCTTTTAGGAGCTTGTCGTACATGCCGTCGGTGAATCCGCCCATAGTTGTCATGACGAACCCGCCTATGCAGATGACGACGCCGACCTGCAGGCTCCTTTTTTTGTATTTCAATATGTTCCTTGCGCCCAGTTTCAGGTAAAACAACACCTTTGCGGTTATTTTCACGGAGAATCCTTTTTGCGGGGAGTGTCTAAGGATGTTTTCTATATTTTAGCCAATTGTTCCGACGGGGTCAAGTTGACGGTCCGCATTCAAGCGCGTATCCGTCGGATCCGCTAGGCGGAGTCGAAAAAAACCTGTATTTTGAGCTTGATTTAATGGAGCCGAACTTGTAAAATGCGTATTAAATGAACAAGTTCAGGAAATACGTCACTGCACTATCCGGCGCTGCGGCGATTGCCGTCCTCGCGTGCGCGGCAAAAATTGCAGGTTTTTCGACGGTTGCCCTTATTCTGTGCGCCGTTCCGGTGTTTGCGATGGGCTATTACCTGGGATTGTACGCCGGATCGGCCTCGTTTTTCGGATGCACGGCCGTGATTTTCTACCTAAAGTTCACGGGCGGTCCCGCGCCGAACGTGCCTGAGGCGGCAGTTCTTATCCTTCTATACGGCGCATGCGTTTATCTTTCATTGGAATTGGGGAGATTAAAAAAAATCAGGCCCGACACTGCCGGCAAGGATGAACTGACCAACCTCCTGAACGGCAGGAGTTTTTTTGATCTACTCAACGTGGAAATAAAAAGGGCCATAAGGGACAACCTTCCCTTGACCAACGCCTATATTGATATTGACGGGCTCAAAGGAATCAATTCGAAGTACGGCAGAAAAACGGGGGATAGGCTTCTAAGAATCGTTGCCGACTGTATCAGGCGTCACGTCCGCGGCACGGACATGGCGGCAAGGCTCAAGGACGACGAGTTCCTTGTGCTTATGCCCGGCCTTGACAAGGAAGACGTAAGAAGCGTCATAGGGAAACTGCACTCGTCGCTTCTGGATGAAGCGGAAAAAAACGGGATAAAGGCGACCTTTTCCATAGCCGTCGCGACGTGTTCAAGGCCCCGCGAAACTGCCGACGTGATGGTGCAGCTGACAGACAGCCTTATGCGTCAGGCGAAAAGAAACGGCGATAATTCCGTAAAATACGAAGCCTGCGAGTTCGACGAGATTTGAAATAAATGGCAATCAAAATACTGGCGGCTATCCTACTGTTGTCCTTCTTGCTGAATCTGATATACCTTGTCGCCACGTTTCTGACCAGAATCGCGCGGTCTGAAGCGCTTAAAAAACCGCTGGAATACCCGAAAGTATCCATATTGAAGCCGATGAAAGGGCTCGACGACGGGCTGGAGGCCAACCTTGAGAGCTTTTTTACCCTTGATTATCCGGATTACGAGATTGTATTCGGCCTTGATACCGTGAAAGACGTCTGCTGTGAAACGATAAAAAAGGTCAGCTCAAGGCATCCGGGCGTCAGCATAAAGATCCTCGAGACCGGGCGCGACATAACGATAAATCCCAAGATTGACAAGCTTGCCAGGATATCCTCCGGCCTTGAAAGCGGGCTTTACTGGGTTTCGGACGCCAACACGCGCGTTGAAAAAAGCACGCTTAAAGAGCTGGTCGCCGAACACGTGAACAAGGGTTCCAAGATAGTGTTTTCTCCGCTCAAGGGTTCCGGCGGGGGGTCGCTCGGCAGTATGATGTCGAATTCCTACCTCAATTGCTTCGTTTCCGGGAACATAATAGCGTCGTGGTTCCTTCTGAAAACGCCGATTATCGTCGGCAAGTCGATGCTTATCGAAAAGAACGCCCTCGACGGTTTCGGGGGGTTCCTCGGTTTCAAGCGGCATCTCGCGGAAGACTACATCATGGGCGAAGTGTACAAGAAAAGGGGAATAATGCTTTCAACGAACTATGTCTGGATCACTAACTTCACGAGCTCGCTTTCCGTGAAGGAGTTCTACTGCAGGATGGTCAGGTGGGCGAAGATGAGGTTCACTAACGGACCTTTTTTCTATTGCCTTGAGATAGCGGCAAACCCTATCGCCGTGGCGCTCGCGGGGGTTGCGGTCGCGCCGGCGGGTTTTCTAAGGTATTTCGTGTTTTCAGTCGTTTTCAAGATTGCGGTCGAATACTTGAACCTTGTCATAGTCAATCCCGAGGACGCGAGGAAACCTAAGGTGCTGGCGCTATGCCCGGTTCAGACCGTATTGAAAGACCTGATGCTCCTTGTCGTTTATTTCCTGCCGTTTTTCGACCGAAGCGTCACTTGGCATGGCCTGACAAAAAAGATAGGATATAAGAGTACCATACTGGAGGCCTGAAAATATGGCGGAAATGAGAAAAGTACGTAAGGCCTGGGTGGTGTCTGTCCTTATGGGACTCGGGCACATGAGGGCTGCCCACGCGCTAAAGGACATAGCGGGCGGGGAAATACTAATGGACGGTTCCGAAGAGCTGTGCAGGCCTGAAGAATACAAGATATGGAAGGAAATACGCCAGACGTACTATTTTCTTTCAAAAGCCGAAAAAATGCCGTTTGCGGGGAAGCTTCTTCTGAAGCTTCTTAATGCGATAGAAGACATCCCGTCATACTACCCGAGACGGGACCTTTCAACTCCAACCTGGACCACGCGGTACCTTGCCTATATGATAAAAAAACACGGTCTCTGTTCGTCGATAGTCGGCAGGATAGAGGGCAGCGACCTGCCTATGATAAACACTTTCTATGCCACGGCCGTGGCGCTGGACAACCTCGAGAAAAAAGCCAAAGACAACTATCTTTTGATATGCGATTCCGACTTCAACCGGGTATGGGTGTCCGAAAATCCAAAAAAAAGCGCGATAAAGTACCTTGCTCCATGCACGAGGGTAAAGAGACGCCTTGTTTCATACGGCGTGCCGGAGGAAAGGATATTCGTGACGGGATTCCCGCTGCCGAAGGAGAACATAGGCGGCAGGGAGAAGCTCGAGATCCTCAAAGACGACCTTTTCAACCGGCTTCTGAGGCTTGACCCGAACAGGAACTACTTCAACATACACGAAAAAACGGTCGAGTATTACCTTGAAAAAAAAGTGCCGCAGAAGGCGCCGGAAAAACACTTCACGCTGATGTTCGCGGTGGGCGGCGCCGGCGGCCAGGCGAACCTCGTAAAGGACATTCTAAAGAGTCTGAAAAAAAGAATAAGAAATGGAGAAATAAAATTGGTGATATCGGCGGGAATAATGAGGGAAGTGCTGCTTGAAATCGAGAGATATGCGGTTGCCGCGGGATTAAAAAACGAGATTGGCAACGGAGTGAGGATCGTGTTTGACGAAGACGTTTACAGGTATTTCGATAAGTTCAACCTGGCCCTGCGCGAAACGGACGTGCTGTGGACGAAACCGAGCGAGCTTTCGTTCTACTGCGCTTTGGGCATCCCCATACTGATGGCGCCTACCATAGGCACGCACGAAGAACAGAACAGGATGTGGCTTCAGGAGATACATACCGGCGTCAAGCCCGCCGGATCGGTCGACACGGCGCACGAATGGCTTTTTGACCTTCGGAACACGGGCGTGCTCGCCGAAGCTGCCTGGGACGGTTTTCTTAAAGCGAGGAAACTGGGAACGTACAGGATCGAAGAGCTCGTTACGGAAGGCAGGATCAGCACGGGGAATTCCCCGCTGGAAAGATGACAGGCAGCCAATAGACATGTTTTATCAAAAGCTGCTTGTCATTCCGGAAGGGTTTAGTCCGGAATCCGATTTGTTGCGTATATGTGTTAAAATTTAACGGAAAGGGTTTTTAAAAGGAATAACGTAACATGTTCATCAACAAGATGCCGGAATATGAAGGTATAGTGATACGGCCGCCGAGCGAGGCGGACAGCATCATCGTGCAGGCGACTATCGGATGCACGGACAACGGGTGCACCTTCTGCCCGGCTTACAAGGAAAAAACATTCAGGGCGAGAGATATCGGCGAGATAGAACATGACCTTGCCAGCCTTTCAATGCTCTATCCCGGCGCGCGTAAGTTATTCCTGGCCGACGGCGACGCGATAGTGCTGGAACACGAGAGATTGAAGTCCGTCTTGGTTCTTGCCGCGAAATATTTTCCGAGACTTTCGAGGATAAGCGTTTACGGCTCCGTTAAAACCCTCGAACAAAAAACTGTCCGGGAACTTGAGGAGCTCAAGAAGCTAAGGCTCGGTATCGTGTACCTCGGTTTCGAGACCGGAGACGAGGAAGTCTATGCCTCCATCAACAAGTACGGAAACCCTCAAGGGAATATAGACGCCTGCCGGAAGGTCAGGGACGCGGGTATCAAGACGAACGTGACGGTGGTCCTGGGCCTCGGAGGAAAAAAGCGCTCCCGTCAGCACGCGGTAAACACCGCGAGGATCCTTAACGCGGCCGAACCTGACCAGATAGCGGCGCTGACTTTAATGATCGCGCAGAACACTCCGCTGCACGAGATGAGCAAAACAGGCGAGTTTGAGCCTCTTGACGCTTTTGAAACCGTACTTGAGCTAAAAACCATCATAGAGAACCTTTCGGATTTCAGATGCCAGTTCTTTTCAAACCACGCTTCCAATTACCTGCCGGTCGCCGCGAGGTTCCCAGTCCAGAAATCGGTCGTGCTTGCCCAGCTTGACGCCGTAGTGAATAAGAGAGATGTGAAACTGCTCAGGCCTGAATTCCTTCGGGGTTTGTGACGGCTGTTTTAAGACCTCTTCTTGGAGATTAAATCCTCGTACAGTCGCAGGTGCGAATTTGCCATTATTTCCTTGGTGAAATGAGTGGACACTATCTGCTTGCCCGTGCGTCCCAGTCTGTTCCTTAGGACCGTGTCGGACAAAATCTGCGCAACGCGCGTGGCAAGGGAATCAAAGTCCTTTATTTTTACTATGTATCCGTTTATGTCCTCCTGGACCACCTCGGGCATTCCGCCGGCGTTCGTGACTACGATCGGTTTTGCCGACGCCATCGATTCGAGCATCGTGAGACCGAAAGGCTCCTGGCTGCTTGACGGATAAATGCAGGCTTGAGAGCAGTTGTAGAGCGCGGGCATCTCATCGAGGTCGAAATAGTTGACGTATGTGTAGTCCTCAAGGCCGAATATCTTGATGAGATCGACAAGGTAAGCGATGTCCTTTTGCTGGGTCACGCCCCAGTCGATGATGTTCTTTGTTCCCGCTAGGACGAGTATGACGTCCGGTATCCGTTCCTTTACCAGATTTATGGCCTTGATGCTGACGTCGCATCCTTTCGCGAGGCCCATTCTGGCGGGATGGAACACTATTTTCCTGTTTTTGAGTTTCGGGTGTTTTTTCAGTATGTCTTTCTGGTTCGGGTCAACGTTGAATTTCTTGACGTCTACCCCGTGATGGATGACGGTCACTTTGTGTTCGGGAACGCCAATGCCGGTCATCTCCTTCTTTATGTAATGGCTGACGGCGATTATGTGGGTCCAGTCGATATTGGTCGTCAGTTTCAGGAACTGCAGGTCGTCCCACACGTTGTGCGCGGTCAGTACCAGGGGAACGTTCAGCTTCTTTGCTATGGAATCCAACAAACAAGCGTGCGATGCGCTGAAATAATGCATGTTGTGCGCGTGTATGATATCAGGTTTTACGCAGCCGAAGAACTCCTCGTACGTTGCGCTTATTTCCTTTTCCAGCGCGTCAATGCCTCTTTTGTAGAGCCAGTTGAGGTCAAACAGCGGGCTGCGGAATATGTCCGCGCCGCCGAATTTGTACCGGCTTTTGCTGTTGTCGGATGTACCCGTTAAAAGCCCTACGGCGTGCCCTTGCTTTACAAGTTCGGGAAGCAGTATGGTCAGGTGTGTTTCAACTCCTCCGATTATCGGCGGAAAACCCCAATGCAAGTGTGCTATGCGCATAGTTTCACCTCAGGAATCAAAGACGCATTTTTCCTTGTGGAAAACGGTCGGTTTGTTGGCGTAAAGCTTGCAAGTCAAATCGTATACCTTGACAATTATGTGGTCTTTCATATTCGGCGAATGAAGTTTAAGCGTTATTTTGTCTTTTTCGACGCCGGCGTGCAGGTTGAACCCTTTCCATTTAATGCTGAAATCCAGTCCGTTCCATTTTGCCGGAAGGCGAGGGTTGAAGGAGAGCGTGCCTTTGAGTATCCTTGTTCCGGCAAAGCCGTTTATCACGGCCTGCCACGTGCCTCCGAGCGAAGCCGAATGTATGCCGTCGGCCGTACTGCCGTAAATGTTTTTCATATCAGTGTACAACGAGGCAAGGAAATATCTGTAGGCTTGTTCCGCATTTCCGACCTCAGAGGCGAAAATCGAATGAATGGACGCGCTTAAAGAAGACTTGTGAAGCGTTCTTTTTTCGTAGTACTGGTAGTTTTTGACTTTTTGTTCGGGAGGGAAAGCGTCCGGGAACAGGTACATGAGCATCAGCACGTCCGCCTGTTTAACGTACTGCGTTTTATAAGCCTCGGAAATAGGCAGTCCCTTGGGGTTATAAGGCAGGTAGTTGCAGTCCCTTTCCGGAAGAGGCATTTTTTTGAGTTTCGAGAACCCGTCGAATTCCTCGATGATTTGCGTTTGTTTCGATGCGGGCATGCAAATCCTTTTGGCTATCAGGACCCACTGCAGGATTTCCTGCGTCCTTAGATCTATTTTTCCCATTATTCTGGAAAGTCTGCTCGGATGCTTTCTCCTTAGCGTTTTATAGAGATCGGCGGCCACCTTGAGGTTCCACTTTGCCAAAAAATTCGTGTACGCGTTGTTTTTGACGTCTTCATGGAATTCGTCAGGCCCTATCACGTGTTTTATGTCGTATTTTCTGGTGACTTTATTATATTTAACCCTGCTCGCCCAGAACCTCGCCGATTCAAATATCATTTCAAGCCCGCAGCGAAACATAAAATCAACGTCATCGGTGGCCGAGTAATAGTGGTATATCCCGTAAGAAATATCGCCGGTTATGTGATGTTCCTGCAGTCCGGTGCTGACCTTCATTATGGTGTTGTCGGAGCTTTTGTACCAGGAGGGAGTGGTCTCTTCGCCGGTGTCCGCGGATTCCCACGGGAACATCGCGCCCTTGAACCCCTTCTCTTTTGCGATTCTTCTTGCGGCGTCAAGGCGGTTGTATCTGTAAACCAGCATGTTCCTTGCGATTTTGGGATTGGTGTATATGAAAAACGGTAAAACGAATATTTCCGAATCCCAGAAGACGTGCCCTCTGTACCCCTCTCCGGACAGGGTTTTTGCCCCGATGCTCACGTCGCGGACGTTCTCGTTTAGCGCGATAAGCATGTGGTAAATATTGAAACGTAGCGCGCGCTCGACGTCCGGCTCCGTCCGGATTTCCACATCCGCCATTTTCCACTTTTCCTTCCAGGCGTTGATGTGGCTCTTGGCAAGGTTCTTGAACCCGGCCCCGGCCGCTCGTTCAAGCGTATTGATTGTCCTTTTCTTTATGTGTTCCGGGCTCACGTCCCTGGAGGTGAATATCGAGACATATTTGGTAATCTGCACCGTTTCGCCCTTGCGCACCCTTAAGGTGAATATCCTGCGGCCGGGGCTGTAAACGTTGTTCCCCTTTTTTACCTCAAGTCTGCTGGCATAGGCTATGAGTATCTCCTTTTCCAGGGTTTTCGTGCAGAGATAGTTTACGGCGCTTTCTTTGGAGGTGTCAAGTATGTGCACGTGCCGCTTGTTCCCTTCCGTGACCAGGCCCTTGTTCATTATCCCGGTGTCGACAGAACTTTCGATGGTAAGCGTTTCAACTTCATTCAAGGGGGTCAGGGATATCTGCATCGCCGCCAGGTGCGGGTTGTCCATACCGAAAAACCTTATTGATTTGTAATCAAACCGCTTCTTCTTCCTGTTTGAGAATATGGTCTGCCGCGCCAGCAGGCCGTGTTTCAGGTCAAGCATGCGTTCGTGCCTCACGACGTCCATCGTGTCCACGCCCAGTTTTTCGCCGTCAAGGGTTATCTTGATGTATATCGGGTTTGGCACGTTGACGAGCTCCGTGACCTGCGCGCCGACATTATCGTATATTCCGGAGATGTAGGTTCCGGGGCTGGCGCCCTGGGGGATCTCTTCCAGGGCCGCGCGGCTGCCAAGATAGCCGTTTCCCAGCGCGAACTGCGCTTCGTGAGTCTGCTGGAGATCGGGATACCAGCCGCGTTCGATTATCTGCCATTTTTCTTCGGAAAGGTATTCGTTGAAAAGCACCTTCATGCGGAACCCGCCATTGCCGTGAGTTTTCCTAAGTTCATTTCCTTCAGGTCGCTTACCACGATATCGGCTTTGCTCAGTCTTTCGGGCTTGCCGTACCTGTCGACGCCGACGCACATCATGCCCGCGCGTTTTGCGGCTTCCACGCCGAGCACGGCGTCTTCAAAAACGATGCATCCCTTGTTTTTCGCGCTCAATTTATCGGCGGCCATTAAGAAAATCTGAGGATCAGGTTTTCCCTTCGTTATGTCGTTGCCGTCCACTTTCGCGTCGAACAGGTATTCCAGTTTCGCTTTCTTGAGTATGTATGAGCAATTCTTGCTGGAGGTGATTATGGCGGTCTTTATGCCGCGCTCCCTTATTTCTTCTATGAGCCTGACCGTTGATTGGAATACCGGTATTTTCTCTTTGTCGAGCAATTCCAGGAAATACTTCTGCTTGGTATCCGTGGCTTTTTTCAGTCCTTCCGGGGATAAATCTGCAAGGATCGCCCTTGCCCCGTCGATGCGCGGTATCCCGTCCACTTTTTGTTTGTAATCGTCGAAAGTAAAAGCCTTGCCGTATTCGGAGAACATCTTTTTCCAGGCTTCAAAATGAAACGGCACGGTGTCAATGACTATGCCGTCCATGTCAAAAATACCAGCTTTAAAGTTCATTTTATTGTTTTCTCGATAATTATTAACGGTCCCGGGGCTTCCGGGTATGACTTGCGGATAGATTATATCATAAAAAAACCATTTTCGGGGATTGGTGGCGAGTTCTCTCCGATAAAAGTACTGATCTCCCTGCAACAGCCGCGATCGGGTAAAATTGACAATAAAGCCATTATTTGTTATACTCCGCCTTGCGGTTAGGTCAAGAATTTGTCAGTTTTTTATTCCCCGAGTCACTAGATACTGTCGTTATGGGGCTGTAGCTCAGTTGGAAGAGCGCTTCCTCGGCAAGGAAGAGGTCGTCGGTTCAAATCCGATCAGCTCCACCATGTTTTCGTTGAAACTTAGAGAGCGTCCGCCGAAGGCGGAAGGTCGGGCCGATTCATCGGCCTCAGCTCCACCAT
>JAFGGC010000011.1 GCA_016930715.1 Endomicrobiales bacterium | reverse complement strand
GATATTCAGGGTGCCGTTCGGCGCGGAGGCCCAGGAGATAGCGGCGGCGTTCGTATCGAAGGAAGCAAAGGAGAAGTTCCTGGCCGAACACGGAAGTGATTTTATAGGCGGCATAGTAAGGCGTATCGCCTTGTCCGTGATCCATGCCACGATGTGGGCCGCATCCTGGCCTTTCGGCGAGAAAGGGCTGTATCACGCCAACAGGCTGACGCATGTGGCTGTAAACACGGTGTTGTCAGTTGTTGGAAGGCTGTATTACGGCGCGATAAATCTAGTCAGGTTCGGGCTTGGGAAGGAGCCCATACAGAACACCGGCATGGCGCTTACAAAGTGGCCGGGATGGGCTGAAAAGCACGTCGTGGAAGTAAAAAGGATAGATGAGGATACGCTTCCATATGAAATAAAAGAAGTGGATTTACAAAAGACGAATGTGATTAGGAAAGCGGTAAAGCGAGAGAAGATCGACTGGCAGGACATGGGTAACGGCTATTGGGATACGATAAAGAAACTGCACGAGACCGCGATAAGAAAACCGAAGAAGGCAGGCCCCATCATGCTGGCTCTCGCGGAAATGATGGTCTACATGGAAGAGCGCGAGGAAGAGTACAAAAACGACAGGTTTTACGCGGTCTGGGCGATAAATGAGATAATGGTAGGTTCTGCAGAGCTGGCCCGGAGCGACGTAATGGAGGTATTCAAGGTTGCCGGGGAACAATTGTCAATCGCGATGAAAAACCATGGAAGGTATCCGCACGGGCACCAAGACCTGGAGATCTACATACAGCATCTTGCCGGCTTGCGTGAGAACATATTCGCACTGTTGATAGGCCGCCGGGAGGGTGTGGACGAGGGGGCAAACAAGGAGCGGAAGGCGCTCGACAGGCAAAGGGAAAAAGAGAGGATGGCAGTAGGCAGATGGGAAAGGCTCAACGATCTTGATATAGTAAGGAAGCCGGACATAGCTGAAGTGGATTTGAACTTGCTGAAGGTAACAAAGGGTACGTCGAAGAGACTGAATGCAGCTGACCTGGATAAGGCGTTTTCAATGGACAGCTATTGGGACGTGATAAAGGAACTGGATAGATTAACGATCATGAAGCCGGAGGATTCCGGGTCCGTGATGTTAGTCCTGGCGGAGTTGCTGCGGGACATAGGGACGGATTACTTCGCCATCAAGTCCCAAGCCGCCCTTACTATTAATGAAATACTGGTTCGCGCGGAAGAATTGTTCGCTGGCGACCTTAAGAATATATTGGAGATTGTAGAGAATCAGCGGGTCGTTGCGAAGAAGAGAGTCGGGAAGACAGATGATTTTTACATTGACACCTATGTTGGATACCTTGACGGGTTGAGGGAAAACATAGTCGCGGCGCTAAATGCTTTTGAAGAAGGCCAGACGGTTAAAGGAAAGCCCAGAGCCTCCGGCGGACGCGGCGAGCTCCGCGCGCCGAGGCCGCAGATGAGGTCCGGCCGGGCAAAAGCGGGTGTTGATACAAACAAGGCCGCCGTCAAAACCCGGGGAACGGGTTATGAAGCTGGTGCGATAGACGACAGGGATTCCCTCGATAATGTGTTAAGGCAGGCGGAAGAAATGACAAATTTGATGGATCCCGTATATCTTCGGACCATAGTGTACGAACAAAGGTCCGTATTAAGGGCAAGAAAGAGAGATGAGCTGACAAAGCAGCTTTCATCAAAGGATGAGCTTACTGCCGCTGTGGCGGGATTGATCCTCATAGAAGTGTTCAAGTATGATAACAGGCACAGCTTCAACGGCGGGCTGAGAACAGACGATCGCGTAATGATAAGCCGCAGGGTAGACGCATTGAAAAAGTCCAAGAATGAAGTAGCCAGGGCGGTCGCGCTGGTATGCGACATAGAGCTCAAAGCCGACTACTACAGTGATTTCATTGGCGGCGTGCCGATTGACATTGAGTTGGAGATCAAGGAAGCGCTGAAAGACTTGATATTATCGGGGAACCTATTGGCAAGAAGCATCGCGCGAGTAGGCCTGGAAAGCTATCAATCTGGCATTTATTTCAATATAGCGCGAAAAAGGGTGTTTGAAGTCATTAATGAAGAAATGTTGAACATTGAAATAGCGGAGGAAAAGGAAAACGTTTCAGGAAAGAAAAGCAAAACAGGCAGAAAGGAAATCCGCGCCCCGAGGCCGCAGATGAGGTCGGGGGGGGAGAAAAAGAGCGAAGGGTCAGCCCCGCCAGCAGAGAAGCGTGAAGGTCCGAAAGCATCGCCTGCCGGAAAAGCGATCGTTCCGGAAGTCCAGAGAAGCATTAACGAGCTGCGATATGCATCCATATACATAGGCTACATATTGAAAGGTGATTATTCGGAAGAAATAGAAGATATGTTGGACTCATTGTCGCTTTCGCGGGATCCTCTCGTGCGCGCGATGGCAAATATAGCTCTTTTGGGGTTCTATCACGGATACTACAGAAATTTTACCGGGGATAGAAAGTCGCAATCCTACGATAGCGTCGGCAATTCACTTAGAGGCTTGATGTATTCAAACGATGATCTTGCCAGCGCGATAGCTTGTCTTGGAATGCTGGAATATTACAGGACAAGGTACGCGTATTTTACAGGCCGTTTGGTCAGCGATTCTGTTAATGACATATACAGACGCCTGGCAGAACTGCATCCCGGATATGATATACAGGGCTCAAGTTTCAGGAGTACATTGGAGAATATAAGAGCAGCGGCGTACAAAAGGAGTGATAGTATGCTGGCGGAACAGGCAAAGAGTGCGCGGGGGAAGGTAGAGGCCGGCGCCGTTGATGAAAGCGCTTCAGGCAGGGTCGAGCTCCGCGCCCCGAGGCCGGAATCAAGGTTTGGGAAATTGAGCGACAGGCAGTGGCTGATAAATATACTGGTGTATGAAACGGGGCACAATAATGAAGACAACATGAGAAGACTGGCTAAAATGGCCATCGAACCCCGTGGAAATGACGCGGTTATCGGGTTATCGGAAGGCCTAAAGACAGGAATGCTGAACTACTACTATTACGGGCCACAACTCGGCAGAAGGATCCTGCGTTCGATAATAAAAGTGACGGAAACAAGGCAGATTTCAAGAAACGCCAGAAGAGCGTTGTTGTCGATGGTGCGCGAACAGAAGTTCGCCCTTAAGGATCGCGAGCTTTACGATTCGAAGGAGTTCAGGCCCTTTATAAAGGAATTGGAAAAGCTTGAAAGAATATTGACAGGGGTGAGACAAGACGAGCGTGTCGAGCTCCGCGCCCCACGGGTCGGTTCCACCGGCGAAGGCGAGCCGGTAAACACCGCGATACTTGAGGCAAAGGACAACCTCGAGTCCGGAAAATGGCGGGCGACCCAGGCGGTAGAGCGCATAATGCAGGCATTTGAGAACATGCGGGAGCCCGAATATATTACAGAGCTCGACTGGGCCATAAGAACGCTCAAAGAAAGACGCGCCGAGATAAATAAGGACAAAACCATCAAACTTAGAAGGCTCTCGCGGGCCGGGCAACTGTACGAAGTGATAACGGCACTTGAGTATGTCAGTACGCGCATGTCAAATGACCACTCAATGCTGCCCGAACGGATGGCGGAAATATTCGGAAGAGAGAAAGGCGGGTCTGCTGTTGAGACAAAACAGATCAAGGCGGCAACGGAAGTTATAGTAAATGTCGTCCCTGCCGCGAAGGAAAGCGCCGGCGCCGCCGAGGCCGCCGGTTCAATCGCCGACAAGGCGATGAAGCTCAGGAAAGCCGCGACAGAGCTTGACGGCCTGTCGTACTGGGTAAAGAGCGGCATTGACTCCAGGGAGAAGCTTGAGGGAGTGTTAAGTGAAACGCTCGCTCTAAGTAAGAGGCTCAACGGCCTGGTGGCAGAGGACGAGGGAAATGCCGGACTCAAAAAGAAATATGACGCGCTTATGGTGGCAAAATCATTGATGTGCAGGGACCTCGCGAAATCCATGATGGACTTGGGCGACGCTGACATGCTCGCCGGGCTCAAGGACAGGGCCTTTGACATGATGTCGGAATTCATGGACGGCCAATGCGCCAAGGACAAGATAACCAGGGAAAAGGCCGACGAACAGCTGAAAAACGCGAAGCATTACATCGAAGAATGGCTCGATCCAAGGAACGAAGTGCCTGATTTCATACTGCAGGGCATGTACAGAGGTATGCTTGAGGGGAGAAGCGCGGACCTCATTTTCAGTTTCGAAGGATGGAAGGAGTTCGGGACCGCGGGAATAAGGAACCCGGCGTTCCAGAGCTCGTTCAAGGCGATAAGGGACCAGGAACTTAAGGAGTTCGATGAGGACGGCGTGAAGCCGTTCGCCCCGGTACTGACGGGCACGATGCTCATAAACCCGGTCTCGTTGCTGCAGCAGGAGGCTTCGGTCGCAAGGATAATGAAAGAGCTCAGGGCCAAGGTACAGGGTAACGATTCCTCCGTGGCCGATCTCGAGCCGGAATACAAGCGGAACATATTGAACAACAAGATAGTGATAGCCTATGACAGCAGGATAAACGGCGAATACTACGCGAAACTCCTGTCCGCGGCCTTCATCAAGGACGGGATAGAGGTGGTGCTCTTTGACAATGCCGCGGGCGTGCCGCATCTTGCGTGGGCCGCAAAGAAGTACGGCGCGGCGTTCGGCTTCCTTATATCGGCAAGCCACTCGGAGGCCAACTGCAACGGGTTCAAGGCCTTCCTGGGCCACCAGATGTCGCAGGTGGACAAGGCAAGCAAGAAGATGATAGTCGACGCCAGGGGAAAGGTCGGCTACCCTGACATGCACATGGAGTTCCTGACGCAGACCCATAAAGTCGACAAGACAATGAAAAGCGAAGGAAAGCTCACGTGGATAGGCTCGCCGAAAAAGATGTCGGGCGGGTACGATTACATGGGCAGGCCGGTGGTCAAGGATTTCTATGAATGGTATTACAACCAGAACGTTAAGCCGCGCTCGCCGCTGCGCCTGCTGGACAAGGAAACGCGCGAGAGGATAGAGGAAAAACGCAAGGACCTTGACGTGCTCTACACGGCTTTCTTCGGCGTCGGCGCGGTGCCCGCGGCCGATTTCCCGGGTTTCATGGGCGAAGCAGGGTATTCCTCGGTGGACACCGTGGAGTCCCAGACGAACGTAATGGACGGAACCTTCCCGGGACATGTATCGCCGGACCCGGGCATCGTCCAGGGCTGGATATCTAACCTGCTGGATTATTTCACGCAGTACGGCGGCGAGAATCTGGCGGATATAGATTCAGCGATAGAAGCGCTTAACTCGAAGGAAGTAGGCCTGGCGACGGACCCTGACATCGACCGCGCCGGCATGATGATATCGCTTCCGGAAGGCGTAGAAGGGAACATCAAAGAAGCGCTGATAAAGAGGATAAAGCAATACATAGACGACAATCCCGAGCTCGGCATAAGCAAAAGGACCGTCATTGGCGCGATGAGGTCCAGGCTTCTCGACAAGTTCCTGCTCACGGCCAACGACACGTGGTCTTTTATGGCGTACTGGCAGCTCAAGATGATGGAAGAGAACGGGAAACTGTCGAAAGACACGGTGTACGTCATAGAAAAATCGCACGTGACCACCTCTGCGCTCGAACGAGTGGCAAAATTATACAGGGATAAAGGTTATAAGGTGTATGTCGTGGACACGTACGTGGGTTTCACGGAAATAGGCAAGAAAGGCAGGGACCTTTTCTCAATAGCCGGCCTCTCGTGGAAGATGCACAAGGCTCTTACGACAGGCGGCATGAGCTACGCAAGGGACCTTTTAAAGGAAATGCAGAAGGCGAACGCCGAGCTCAAGCAAGGCGTGCCGTACCAGACGGCCGGAATGCCGTTGATAGAAGAAACGATGACGCTCCTGGAAAAGTACCTTGCCGGCGACGACGCGGCCAAGGCGGGTGCGCTTAAAAACCTGGATGCCCTGTCTAAGATGCACATCCTCGCGGGCGTGGAGGAGTCCAACGGCTACGGCGAGCTCGGCAGGTGGGACAGAGAAAAAGGGAAAGCGGTGGACAACCATATAAGCGACAAGGACGGGTCGCTCGCGGCCTTCAAGTTCGCGGAGCTCCTGGTGTACGGGAAGTCGCTTGAGAGCCCGAAGAGCGGCTACCAGATGTACCTTGAGCTGGTCAAGGACATAGGAATGGTCAACACGGTCAACAGTGCGCTGCTGCACCCGGGCCTTACCGGCGAAGCGGACAGGATCAACGAGGTGGAGGGCATTGAGAAGGTGCTTGCATATGAGGTCCAGAAGCGCCTTGACATGGGGCAAAAGGTGAAGCTGTTCAACGGGAAATACACCGTCAACAAAGTGGAAGTGTTCAGGGACGGCAAGTACGACACTAAATACCTCGGTTTTTCAGAAGAGGGAATAAGGTTCTACGTTACCACCAAGTCCGGCAGCGAGGGCATCGTGACATACAGGCCCTCCGGCACGGGCGACTCGAACCGCGTTTACAGCTGGCTGATGGGCGTTAAGCCGAAGGAAGGCGAGGACCTTGAGAAATACCGCGCCGGGATAGAAAAGGAAATGGAGCACGTGGTCGTGGACTTTTACGGTGTTGAAGGAAAAGAGTCCGGCTACGCGGAGCTTGGCAAAGGCGATTTCAAGGGCCTGTTGATGGCAGTGAAGGAAGCGGGGGTAAGCGGGCAGATGCGGGTATTCGGCAAGGCTATCGGCGAGGACGAGATAGGGTTCACCCACGAGGAGAGGGCTCTGTACGAAGCCGTCAAGGCGTTCGCGGCAGCCTCAAAAGACAAGGGCGACGGCAAGAACATACCAGAAACGCGCGCCGCCAACAGGGCCGCGTGGGAAGCATATCTTAATGGCGATGAAGTGCGGGAGATGCCCGATACCGCGAAATACGACTTCGTGGTGGAAGGCAAGCTCGCGGCGAGGATACCGAAAGCGGCCATGATAGCCTGGCAGGCGGGCCTTGTGGACTACATGATAGGGCTGATGGAAGCTACCGGGAAGGATAAGGTCGAGATATCCTTCTCCGACGCGGAGGTAATGGACCTCATAAGGAAACGCTTCGGCGGGGAAGTGACAGAGGCCGGTAAGCCGGAACTGCCGCCGATACAGGTCGGCTCGACCGGCGAGTACCAGCCGTTCAACCAGGCGATACTTGAGGCCGACAGCAGGATGCAGACCGGCGAGTGGACGGCAAAAGAGGCCGCGGGCCACGTTTACGAAGCCTTCGCGAACTGCAAAGCCCCAGAATACGTGGGGAATCTTGAAACCGCCGTCTCGATATTGTCTTACGCGAGGAAAAGCGGCGACAGCGACACGATGCACCACCTGCTCCTGTCCATTCTGAGGAAATACAGGGACGAGAAAATTGACCACGTACCGATGTTCGCCGAAGTGCAGGAATTGATGGAAGCCGCCGCCGGGCCAAAGACCGACGATACGGGCAAGTATGTCCGCATACTGGAGAGTTTCGGGTTCAAGGGGCTTGTCACCGGGCAGGTGGTAAGGGAGTTCCTGGAAGAGATGTTCGGCACTCTTAACGGAAGGGACCTGATAAAGAAGATAGCGCCCGAGCTTTACGGCAAGACATACGTATTGAGCTCTGTGGTATTCAGCCAGGAGATGTACGAGCGCGCGGTGACGCTGGCAAATCTCGGGATAAAGGTAATTCTCGTGATGCCGGCAAGCCCGGATATGAAGGGCAGGATGAGCAACTTCTCGCGCAGGTTCTCGAAAGCAAGCCTGGACAGGGGTTTCGCGGACGTTTTCATGGGAGTGGAGGGAACAAAGAACGGTTCGTTCATCACGGTATCCCTTGAAAAATCGGGGAATGAACCCTTAATCAGCCCGGAAAAACACGCTGCAGCGGCGATAAAGGTGCTTGCCGACAACGCGCCCAGCATCGGCCAGTTCGGCGCGATAGACTGGAGCTCGTTCCGCGTTGACGTCCTTGAGACCGACAGCGTTTTGAGCCATCCGTTCGCGGTTGACGGCGCGGCCTGGCCTGTGTTCGAAGGCACGGCGCTGGTTCTACGCGGCTCGGGCGTGACAGCTTCCGTTCCGGCGGCGGGCATTAAGGAACAGGATGCGCGGAAGGCCTTAGTAAGTGATTTCGAAGAAACAGTCAAGGCCCGTTTTGATTCGTTCATAGAAGAAGAAGACGATACGTACGCCGCGGTCAAGATGGCGGAGGCCGCCCTGAAGAGGAAAAAAGCCGGCAAGGCGGTCAAAACGGAACCGCTCGCTTCGGTCACTTTCGATATGAACAATTTCGACGGCGGCCTCGGGCGCGTATCCTCTCCGGGCTACCTTGAATCCGTCAAGGAAAAAGGCATAGACACCATAGTGTTCAGGGCGCTGCCCGAAACCCTGACGGATTCCGTCAAGGCGCTGTTCGAAGGCATAGTCAGGAAGGCGCACGGGCTTGGCATACGCGTTGTGGTTGACGTTTCCTACGACGCGTTGAAGGGCAACGCGGATAACGCCGGGTACTTCCCGGGCCTGGGAGCCGACGGCATAAGGGTTGACATGTCCGGCGCGAAGCTGACGGATGCTTCCGCTAACGCGGAAATCCTCAAGATCAGGAACGCCCTTTCGAGGGCCGGCCGCGACCTTATGATGGCGGTGTTCATGCCGAAAGGGACGGTTTCCGACGCTTCGTTCCTAAAGTCCGTGGACGTGAGGGAAGCCGTGGCGCTTGACCCGACCGTCAACCTGAAGTACACCGTGGTGCCGCCCGCGGCTTGGGTGGAATTGTCCGCGGTCACCGACAGGGGCGTGGTGGAATACGCCGACACGGCAAGGTTTAAAAAGGACGTCACAGACATAATGGAATTCGAAGAGGTTTCGATGCTTGGGCTTTCAGCCGGGCTCCTTGACCAGGTGGAAAGAAGGATAAACGAGTCGGAGATGGAGACTTTCGCGGAGTTCTTCAGAAAACTTCTCGAGAGCAAGCGGGCCAGGCTGATGGCGGACCCGCAGTACAGGTTCGAGGCGGAAAGAAAGTACGCCCTTTCCCTTGACGAAAAAGAACTTCCGAAGCTCGGCAAGGAGGCCATAGACGGCATATATTCCGCCGTTGAGAACTTCAGGATGTGGTCAGACAACGGCGATGCGATGCTTGAATTCTTCAGGACGATGAAAAGATACATGCCGGAGGACCGCGTAGTCGATTCTTTGTGCGACGATATGCTTCAGGACAGAGGGCTGCGCATGTACGCGTGCGCCGGTTACGCCCAGGGCATTCTCGAAAGAACGGAAGCCAGGGCGAACGAGCGCCCCGGAGAACCTTTCACCTACGAGTCCGACAGGGAGCTTTACGGCTGGGCGCTCGTCCAGCAGAAGCTGAACAGCCAGAGAGCGGCGGCGCCGAGGCAGCAGACGGCGGCAACGGCTGAGCTTTCAAGCAACGGCGTCAGGATAAGCTTCAACATAGCCAAGCTCGCGGAAGCGGTCCACAGAGGCGCAACCCTGCCGGAGATACAGCCGATGTTCAGGGAAACCATAGTTATGCTCAAGGCAGAAGCCTCCGGGGCCGACAATCAGCAGAGGTATATGTCCCTCACGGAACTTTTAAAGCTGATGGACCTCTACGCAGAGCGGGACATCAAGGTCTTCAGGGTCATAAAGCGCGGGACGTCCGAAGCGATGCCTGCCGCGGTTAGGGCGATAAGAGGAGCGGCTTAATTGCACCTTAAAAGCGCGATTTAGTTGATCGGCGCATTGGATAAATCCCTCTTTGGTCTCCCGCTGAAATGGGAGATTGAGAGGGATTTGCATTTGTACTGGAAACCGCGCGGGCCAGGGCACAACAGGTAGTGTCGAAGGCTTTGAAATCTCGGATATATTGTGTTTTTACCGTCGGAAACAATTATTTTTTGCTTGTTCTTGACAAATCAATATATATGTAGTAGTATTTTACATGCCACAATATATAGTGTATAGCGGATAGCGTTTAGCGCATAATAAAAAACCCTAAATAACCTCGGACAAAAACAAAAAATGACAAAGCATTCATCCTGTTATCCTTTGACTATCTATTTGCTATTTTCTATGCGCTATACGCTGAATTTAAGGGGGTGCGTCCAAAAATGAAGTGTCCTTTCTGCGGCAGCTTCAAGGACCAAGTCATAGATTCAAGGCCCCTTGACCATTCATCCACCATAAGAAGGCGCAGGGAATGCATAGACTGCAAGAAGCGTTTCACCACCTACGAAAGGCTCGAAGAGTCGGCCCTTATGGTTGTCAAGTCGGACGACCGCCGCGAGCCCTTTGACCGCCAGAAGCTGTACAAGGGACTTATGACGGCCTGCGAAAAACGCCCGATTTCATCTGACGCGCTGGAAAAGATAGTCAGCGAGGTCGAGTACGAACTTCAGGAATACGTGATGGAAGTCCCGAGCAGAATCATAGGCGACAAGGTGCTTGAGAAACTCTGGGAGATAGACCTCGTGGCCTACATAAGGTTCGCCAGCGTCTACAAGCAGTTCGGCGACATAGACACTTTCATGGACGAACTGAAAAAAATGAAGAAAGAGCACGTGAAGCAGAACAATAAAGTGAAAATATAATAATACAGGTAAAAGTTGAATGGTAAAAGGTAAAAGAAATAAAATCAAGAAATAAGGATTTTAACTTTTAGCTTTTAACCTGTAACTTTTAACCGCAGTTAATGGAGGCAGAGATGGTTATGAGCATCAATCGTGAAGAGTTGCTGGAGAAGGTGAAACCGGTCCTGACGCAGAACGCGCTGACGGTCCTGAAAAAGCGTTACCTGAAAAAGGACGCTGACGGGAACGTCTGTGAAACTCCGGAGGAGCTTTTCTGGAGGGTCGCCGAGAATATCGCGTCGGCGGACAAGAACTATGATTCGAACGCCGACATCCAGCTTGCCGCGCAGGAGTTCTATATCACGATGGCCTCCATGGATTTCCTGCCGAACTCGCCGACGCTTATGAACGCCGGAAGGCCGCTCCAGCAGCTTGCGGCGTGTTTCGTGCTCCCCATAGAAGATTCGATGGACTCGATATTTGAAACCCTCAAGAACACGGCCCTAATACACAAGTCCGGCGGAGGAACGGGGTTTTCGTTCTCGCGCCTGCGCCCTAAAAAGGACGTGGTCAACTCGACGAGCGGGGTTTCGTCGGGCCCGGTGTCCTTCATGCAGGTTTTCAACGCCGCCACCGAAGCCATAAAACAGGGCGGGACGAGGCGGGGAGCCAACATGGGCATACTTCGCATTGACCATCCGGACATAATGGAATTCATATCCTGCAAGACGCACAACGAAAGCCTCAACAACTTCAATATTTCGGTGGGAATAACCCAGGAATTTATGGACGCGCTCGAAGAGGACAGGGAGTATTCGCTCTACAGCCCGCGCACGAAGGAAGAAGCCGGAAAGCTGAAGGCGAAGGACGTGATGGAAAAGGTGGTTGAGCAGGCGTGGAAGAACGGCGAGCCGGGAATTGTGTTCCTGGACAGGATGAACGAGGCAAACCCCACGCCCCAGATAGGCGAGATAGAGTCCACGAACCCCTGCGGAGAACAGCCGCTCCTTCCTTATGAATCCTGCAACCTCGGTTCCATAAACCTCGCGAACATGGTAAAAGAAGGCGCCGTGGACTGGGAGCGCCTTGAAAAAGTAACGAAAACGTCCGTTCATTTCCTCGACAACGTCATAGATATGAACAACTTTCCCATCAAGAGGATAGAAGAGATGACCAAGGCCAACCGCAAGATAGGCCTCGGCGTGATGGGCTGGGCGGACATGCTAATGCAGCTTGGCTTGGGATATAACTCGCACGAGGCGCTGAAACTCGGCGAGAAGTTGATGAATTTCATCGAAGACAAGTCCCGCGAGGCGTCCGAGGACCTCGCCCTCAAGAGGGGGGCGTTCCCGAATTTCAAGAAAAGCGTTTACGCGGAAAAATCTCCGCGCCGCAACGCGACGCTGACTACAATAGCCCCGACTGGAACGATAGGAATAATCGCCGGCGCGTCCGGCGGCATCGAGCCGGCTTTCGCTCTGGTTTACAAGAGGGCGAACGTCCTTGACAAGGCGGAAATGCTTGAGGTTAACCCCTATTTCGAGAAAACGGCCAAGGACGGCGGTTTCTATTCGAAGGAGCTGATGGACAAAATAGTCGAAAAGGGAAGCATAAAGGAATTCAAGGAGATACCGGAAAAATCGAGGAAGGTGTTCGTCACGTCCCACGATATACTGCCGGAAGACCATATAAGAATGCAGGCCGCGTTCCAGAAATTCACCCACAATGCTGTTTCCAAGACCGTCAATTTCGCCCATTCCGCCACGAGAGAGGACGTTTCGAAAGCCTACCAGCTTGCCTACAAGCTTGGCTGCAAGGGCGTGACGGTTTACCGCGACGGCTCGCGCGACGAGCAGGTGCTCAACCTTGGCAACGGCAGCAAGAAGGCCTCAAAGCACGAGTTCAAGGAACGCAGGCCGCGTCAGAGGCCGAAAGTAACCAGAGGCTCGACCTACCTCATGCACACGGGCTGCGGAAAGATGTATGTCACCGTTAACGAGGACGAACAGGGCGCCTGCGAAGTTTTCACGCAGCTGGGAAAATCCGGAGGGTGCACGGCCTCCCAGGCGGAAGCTGTCAGCCGGCTGATATCGCTGTCGCTAAGGTCCGGCATAAGCCAGGAAGAGGTCATATACCAGCTCAAAGGGATAAGGTGCCCGTCGCCGACGCTGACCGAAGGCGGCGCGATACTTTCCTGCGCCGACGCCATAGCAAAAGCCCTCGACAACTACCACAAGGACAGGCAGAACCCGGAGCTGTTTAACAAGAACGGCAAACCGAGCGTGCTAACTGAGCCCTCGGCCCCGGTGAAGATAAACAAGCAGAACCTTGTCGGTTCCTGCCCCCAGTGCCCGGACTGCGGCGAGATGCTCGAGTTCGGAGAAGGATGCGTTGTCTGCAGGGCTTGCGGCTATAGCAAATGCTGGTAGACTAGCGGATAGCGTATAGCGTTTAGCGGATAGAGATAACAAAACCGCTGATACGTTGGCACATATTCTTGTCGATTGAAAGAAGATATAGAAGCATTTTGAAACATATTGAAGCGACTGCTGTTGGTCAATTTTAAAAGGATTTTTACGAGATGGAAGAAGCTTGAAGAACAAGGAGGATTTTGTATACGCTGTTCGCTATACGCTAAACGCTATGGTTAAACCGGACAAGTGGATCAGGGAGATGGGCGCCAGGGGAATGATAGAGCCCTTCGCGCCGGAGCAGGTCAAGGACGGCAAGGTATCCTTCGGCGTGTCATCCTACGGCTACGATATGAGGGTGGCCGACGAGTTCAAGGTGTTCGAGCCGTCAAAAGGTGACCTGCTCGACCCCAAGAAATACGACGCTTCGCTTTTCAGGGAAGTAAAAGCGAAGGGTTTCATCGAGATACCGCCGAATTCGTTCGTCCTCGCGCGCTCCGTTGAATATTTCAGGATACCGAGGAACATACTGACAGTGTGTTTCGGCAAATCCACCTACGCGCGGTGCGGCGTGGTCGTCAACGTCACGCCTTTCGAGCCGGAATGGGAGGGATACGTCACGATGAGCATATCGAACACCTCCCCGGTGCCGGTAAAGCTCTACTGCAACGAGGGGATCGCGCAGGTCATATTCCTCGAAGCCAGCGAAGTATGCGGGGTATCCTACGCGGACAAGAAAGGCAAGTACCAGTCACAGAAAACAATTACTCACGCGAAAATATGAAATCAGCAACTAGCGATAAGCTGAAGGCGAAAAGAGATTACAAGACGTTGGTCATTACCTATTGCTTATAGCTTATTGCATATAGCTGAATCTGGAGGTTATTGTGTCATTCTTTATTGGTAAGGACAGGGAGGCAAGAAGGTCATACGGGTTTGATGAAGTCGCTATTGTCCCAGGCGCCGTGACGGCGAACCCGGAAGAAGTGGACATTTCGACGCGTATAGGGCCTGTTACCCTGGAAATCCCTTTTCTCGCGAGCGCGATGGACGGCGTTGTCGACGTCAAGTTCGCGATAGCGATGGGAAAACTTGGCGGCCTTGCCGTGCTCAACCTTGACGGGATACAGTCCCGCTATGAAAATCCGGGGGAGATATTGAGCAGGATCGCCTCCGCCAGCCCTGAGGAGGCCACGGGGCTCGTTCAGGATGTATATAAAGAACCTTTCAAGGACAAGCTCATAGCGCAAAGGGTCAAGGAGATAAAGAAGGGCGGCGTGGTCTGCGCGGTTTCGTGCATTCCAGCCAACGCCGAGAAGTTCGGAAAGATAGCCCAGGAGGCGGGCGCCGACGTGTTCGTCGTCCAGTCAACCGTTTCGACCGCAAGGCACGTTTCGACGAAATACAAATCGCTTGATTTCAAGAAATTCTGCTCCGAAATGAAGATTCCCGTCATAATAGGAAACGTCGTCTCCTACGGCGCCTGCCTTGAGCTGATGGAAACCGGCCCGGCGGGGATACTCGTGGGCGTGGGGCCCGGAGCGGCTTGCACGTCAAGAGGGGTTCTGGGCATAGGCGTTCCGCAGGTTACGGCGACAGTTGACTGCGCTGCCGCGAGGGATTTTTTCCATAAAAGGACGGGCAGGTACGTTTCCATCATAACCGACGGAGGTATGACCTCCGGCGGCGACATATGCAAGGCGTTCGCTTCAGGCGCTGACGCAGTTATGGTGGGCTCGGCTTTTGCACGGACATCCGAGGCGCCCGGCAGGGGATACCACTGGGGAATGGCGACGCCTCACGCGAACCTTCCAAGGGGAACAAGGATAAAAGTCGGTGTGACTGGCTCTCTTGAGGAAATACTTTACGGTCCTGCGAAACTCGACGACGGCACGCAGAACCTGGTAGGCGCGATACGCACCTGCATGGGAACCATAGGCGCGACCAACATAAAGGAATTCCAGACGGCCGAGCTTATTATCGCACCCGACATAAAGCACGAAGGCAAGATATTTCAGAAGGCTCAGCGGATTGGAATGTGTAAATAGCGCATAGCGGATAGCGTTTAGCGTATAGAATACATCCCCAAAAATAATACTTGTTAAAAGATGTATCAAAGACTCGATAGGGCATGTTTAGTAGGTCATTAAAATGAAAACAGTAGATCTTGCGTTAGTTCTTGTTGTAATATTGGGATTAACCGGACATTTGCCGCAATCGATTTATGGTCTAGTTGTTTCTTTCCAAAAACTTGGTGAATCAATTGCGAATAAATTGATCGGCAGGAAAGTCGAAAACTGATATAGTAAGCTTTCGGTTTTCTATACGCTATCCGCTAAACGCTATACGCTAGAAGGGAATTCATGATACTAATCCTCGACTTCGGTTCGCAGTACACGCAGTTAATCGCCCGCAGGATAAGGGAGATGAAGGTCTACTGCGAGATATACCCCGGCAACAGGAAGATAGATGAGTTCGGAATCATAGAGAACGTCAAGGGGATAATCCTTTCGGGCGGGCCGTCAAGCGTTTACGACAAGAACGCCCCCTGGCCCGACGAAAAGATATGGGACCTCGGCGTGCCTATTCTCGGCATATGCTACGGAATGCAGCTCATAGCCGAGCACCACGGCGGCAAAGTGAAGAAATCAAAGCGCCGCGAGTACGGCACGGCCAACCTTGCGATGGTAAAAAGGGAAAAACTCTTTTCCAATATCACCGACACAGCAGTCTGGATGAGCCACGGCGACTCCCTTTCGGGACTGTCGGAAGGTTTTTCGGTACTGGCGAAAACGCACAACTCCCATTACGCGGCGATAGCAGACCCCAAAAGGCAGATATACGGCGTCCAGTTCCATCCCGAGGTCAAGCACACTCCTCAGGGCAAAGAGATGCTCTGGAACTTCGTCTTCACCATATGCGGCTCCAAGGCCGACTGGACGATGCACAACTTCATCGAGGAAGAGATCAAGAGGATAAAGAGGCAGGTTGGAAAAGGCAAGGTGCTCTGCGCGCTTTCCGGAGGCGTGGATTCTTCGGTAGCTTCGGTTCTCGTCCATAAAGCCGTAGGAAAACAGCTTATATGCGTTTTCGTTGACAACGGCGTGCTTCGTTCAGGCGAAAAGCAGAGAGTTAAAAAAGTCTTCAGAAAAAAATTCGGCAAGAACCTGATCATAGCCGACGCGAGCAGGCAGTTCCTGTCAAAGCTTTCGGGAGTGACGGACCCGGAAAAGAAAAGAAAGATAATAGGCCACGAGTTCATATCGGTTTTCGAGAACGAAGCCAAAAAGATAAAGAACGTGTCGTTTCTCGTGCAGGGCACGCTTTATCCCGACGTGATAGAGAGCGTTTCGGTGAAGGGCCCTTCGGCAGTCATAAAATCGCATCACAACGTGGGCGGCCTGCCGGAAAAGATGCACCTCAAGCTGGTGGAGCCGCTGAAATTCCTCTTCAAGGACGAGGTAAGGGTTCTGGGCAAGGAACTGAACGTTCCCTCGGAAGTCCTGACGCGGCATCCGTTCCCGGGGCCGGGCCTCGCGATAAGGGTGTTGGGGGAAGTGACTAAAGAACGGCTTGATATATTGAGAAAAGCCGACGCAATAGTCGAAGAAGAGATAAGAAAAGCCGGTATATACGAAAAACTCTGGCAGGCTTTTGCCGTGATGCTGCCGGTAAAAACGGTAGGGGTAATGGGCGATTCAAGAACGTACGAAAACGTGGTAGCGCTTCGCATAGTCGAGTCGGCCGACGCGATGACCGCCGACTGGGCTCGTCTTCCGTACGAGCTTCTCGGAAGAATGTCGAACAGGATAATAAACGAGGTGCGGGGCGTGAACAGGGTCGTTTACGATATCTCGCAGAAACCTCCCGCCACCATAGAATGGGAGTAATTTATTAGCCATACAAGTGACTGTGGCGCGAGCCCGCCATAGTACGGTGGAATGCTAAAGTGTTCAGGGAAGACAAGGCGGGCGGGCCCGCCACGATTGAGTGGGAATGAGAAAAGGAGAGCAAAATGGGTTTTAGTTTCATGCCGAAAAACGAGGATTTCTTCGGTTATTTCAGGAGAGCGTCAATGAACGCCGTCGAAGCAGCAAGGACCTTCAGGGAACTCGTGGCAGACTGGAAGCCGGACAGCGACAGGATAGAAAGGATACACGAGATAGAAAAAGAAGGCGACCTGGTGCGCCACGAGCTCGTGGACAAGCTCAACCGCACATTCATTACCCCGATAGACAGGGAGGACATATACGCGCTTTCGGGCGAGCTCGACGACATAATCGATATGATACAGGCCTGCACGGACAGGATGCAGATATACTGCCTCGGCAAGATAGACGCGAACATAATAAAAATGGCGGAGATCCTGGAAAAATCCGCAATGGCCCTTCAAAAGGCGATATCGGAAATGAACGACAAGAAAAAATCGCGAAGGGTCCTTGACTACCTCATAGAAGTGAACCAGCTCGAGAACGAGGGCGACGCGATGCTCAGGGTGCTTTTGAAGGAGCTTTTCTGCAAGTGCAGGGCCGAGGACGCGCTCGAAGTGATGAAGCTGAAAGAAACCTACGAGGCCGTTGAGGCCGCGATAGACAAATGCGAGAACTGCGCGTGCACTATAGAGAGCATCGTGGTAAAGCACAGCTAAGGAATTGAAATGGAAATGAACGCGACATTCTGGGTAGTAGTGCTGCTGGTGGTAATGGCTCTCGTATTTGATTTCCTGAACGGCATGAACGACGCCGCTAATTCCATAGCGACCGTCGTGTCGACAAGGGTGTTGTCTCCACGGTTCGCGGTTTTTTGGGCGGCTTTCTGGAACTTTGCCGCGGCGTTCCTGCTGGGAGTTGGAGTTGCTAAAACGATAGGCAAGGGAATAATAGATCCGGCTATCGTCAACTCGACGCTTATTTTCGCGACTCTTGCCGGCGCTATATTGTGGACCTACATTTGTACTCATTACGGTCTTCCGATAAGTGTTTCGCACGCATTGATAGGAGGTCTTATAGGGCCTGCGCTCGTTAAAGGCGGCGTTGAAGCGCTTATCATTCCGGGAATATTAAAAGTAGTCGCGTTCATCTTCGTGGCTCCAATGATGGGTCTTTTTTTTGGGTTTATCAATATGACTACCATCTACTGGGTATTCCAGAAGTGGCCGCCGCAGAAAGTTGATTTCATATTCAGAAAGCTTCAGGTGCTTTCGGCCGCACTGTACAGCATCGGGCACGGTTCCAACGATGCCCAAAAAACAATGGGCATAATAGCGATACTTCTTTATTCAAATGGTTTCATGACCGGAGGGTTTCACATACCTGTGTGGGTTGTTTTCGCGTGCTATACCATGATTGCCCTGGGAACGATGATGGGGGGCTGGAAGGTAGTGGAAACAATGGGCATGAGGATAACAAAGCTCCAGCCTACGGGTGGATTCAGCGCCGAGAGCGGCGGAGGGGTGATAATACTTCTTATGTCCGGCCTTGGAATACCCGTGAGCACGACCCATACCATTACGGGCGCGATAGCCGGGGCCGGTTCTGTAAAAAGGCTGTCCGCAGTCCGCTGGAATATAACGGGCAAGATACTCTGGGCGTGGATACTCACCATTCCGCTGGCGGCGATCATGAGTGGCCTGATATATTCTGTCGTTGATGTAGCAAAAAAATTCATATTCTAGACGGAGAAGCGCAATGGCTAAAAACGGTCCAAAGGAAAAAATCGGCGTTCCGCTGCTGCATCAGGGTAAGGTGCGCGACGTCTATGACCTCGACCAGCAGCTCTTGATAGTAGCTTCCGACAGGATATCGGCCTTCGATTACGTGCTCGGGAGCGCTATACCCGACAAGGGAAAGATTCTCCACGCGCTTTCTATGTTCTGGTTCGATATGTTCCAGGGAACGGTTCCGAACCATCTGATTACCGGCGATTTCGAGCAGTTCCCTACCAAGTTAAAGCAGTACGAATACCTGCGTGGGCGTTCAATGCTCGTCAAAAGGGCCAAGAGGATAGACATCGAATGCATCGTCAGGGGGTATCTTGCTGGTTCGGGATGGAAGGAATACCAGAAATCCGGGACGGTGTGCGGGATAAAGCTTCCCGACGGACTGAAAGAGTCATCCAAACTGCCGGAAGTCATATTCACGCCTTCCACCAAGGAAGAGGGCGGAAAACACGACGAGAACATATCGTTCGAAAAGGCCGCGGAAATAGCGGGTAGAGATGCCGCTGAAAAGATCCGGGTGCTTTCACTTCTTCTTTACAAAAAAGCTTCCGGGTACGCCGAATCAAAGGGCGTTATCATAGCGGACACGAAATTCGAGTTCGGCGTGTATGAGGGTAAGGTAATACTGATAGACGAAATACTCACTCCGGATTCGTCGCGCTTCTGGGAAAAAGATAAGTATGAAGAAGGGAGATCTCAGGACAGCCTCGACAAGCAGTACGTGCGCGATTACCTCGAATCGATAAAATGGAACAAGCAGCCGCCAGTGCCGTCCCTGCCCGAAGACGTGATAAAGAACACGCGCTCGAAATACGCGGACGCCTACGAGAAGATTACCGGCAAGAGATACAGATAGCGCATACAAACCCCTCAGGAAGACCCTAAAATGCTATATGTCGTCGAAATAAAGAACAAGAAAGGCTTTCCCGACAAGCACGGCGAGCACGTGAAGCACGAGGCCCGGGAGTTGGGCGTGAAGGGCATTGAATCGGTGAGCTACAGGCCCGTGTACAGTTTCGAGGGCGGGCTCGCCGATACGGACATAGAGCAGATAGCGCGGAAAATCCTCTCCGATCCCGTAACCGAAGAATACCTGATCAATCCCGAAAAACAAAAAGGGCTCATAGAGATAGAAGTATGGCTCAAGTCCGGCGTCACGGACACGGTGGCCGCCAGCGTGGCGAAAGCCGTCAATGACATAGGAATTCAGGGAACGCCGGTCATAAAGACCGGGCAAAAATATTTTTTTAAAGGGAAGATAAACCAGGCCCAGGCGGAACAGATAGCGGTAAAACTCCTTTATAATCCGATGATACAAAAACACGGCGTGAGATAAATGGAAACAAAAGAGATAAGATTAAACGGGCTCAAAGACGACGAATTGCTGAAGATTAGCAGGGATAACGTGCTTTCTTTGTCGGTCGTAGAAATGAGGGTCGTGCAGAAATATTTCGAGGACCTGGGCAGGGATCCGACGGACGCGGAGCTCGAAACCATCGCTCAGACCTGGAGCGAACACTGCAAGCACAAGACCTTAACAGGGGTCATTGAATACACTGAGACAGCAGATAGCGCAGAGCGGATAGCGGATAGCAACGGACGAAACAAAGATTTTGAATCTAACTATACGCTAAACGCTATACGCTATACGCCAAACAAAAAAGGGAAATGCGTAAAGAGAAAAATCTATAACAACTTATTGAAAGAGACCATTTTCGAGGCGACGAGGAAACTCAACAAGCCCTGGTGCATATCGGTTTTCAAGGACAACGCCGGCGTGATAGAGTTCGATGACGAAAACGGTATAGCCTTCAAGGTGGAAACCCACAATCATCCGTCGGCGCTCGAGCCCTACGGAGGCGCCGCGACGGGAATTGGCGGCGTGATACGCGACATACTCGGCGTTGGCCTCGGGGCCAAACCCCTTGCCAATACTGATGTTTTCTGTTTCGGCGACCCGCATCTTGACTGGAAAAAGCTCCCTGAAGGTATGCTTCACCCCAAGAGGATAGCGAAAGGCGTCGTTTCAGGCGTGCGGGATTACGGCAACAGGATGGGAATACCTACGGTAAACGGCGCGGTATGGTTCGACGACGGATTCGTGTCAAATCCGCTCGTTTACTGCGGAACTATGGGTATAATTCCCAGGGAGAAGGCTTTCAAGAAAGTGGAGCCGGGCGACCTGGTGCTTGTTGTCGGCGGAAGGACCGGCAGGGACGGCATTCACGGTGCCACATTTTCGTCGACGAAGCTCGACCAGGAAACGGACGTGAGCGCGGTGCAGATAGGTAATCCCATAGTTGAAAAGAAGATGATGGACACCCTGCTTCGGGCGCGCGATAAGGGGTTTTACAGGGCGGTTACGGACTGCGGTGCCGGCGGGCTTTCGAGCGCGGTGGGCGAACTGGGCGAAGAAACTGGCGTAAAGGTCAACCTTGAAAAGGTGCCGCTAAAGTACGAGGGTTTGAAACCCTGGGAGATATGGCTTTCGGAAGCTCAGGAAAGGATGGTTCTGGCGGTACCTCCTGAAAACAGGGACAAGATCTCCAAGGTGTTCGAATCGGAGAACGTCGAGGCAACCTTCATCGGGGAATTTACAGACGACAAAAAACTGACGGTGATGTACAACAGGGAGATAGTCGCGGAGCTGGACATGGAGTTCCTGCACGGGGGGGTGCCGAAAGTCAGTAACGCTGCCGAATGGAGAGTCACCGAAGAAAAAAAAGTGAAGGTTCAAAACAAGTCGGATTATACGAAAGACCTTGAATCGCTTTTAGGTTCGCTTAACATATGCTCAAGGGAATGGATAATAAGGCAGTACGACCACGAAGTGCAGGGGCATACGGTGGTGAAACCTATGCAAGGGCCGGACATCGTGAATCAGGGGCCCGGCGACGCGGCGGTGATATGGCCTTATACGGCAGAGGCAAGCGGCAAGGGGCAAGGGTCAAGTAACTACAAAGGCATAACCCTTTCGTGCGGGTTGAATCCCGAATACGGCAAGATAGACGCGTACTGGATGGCGGCCTCCGCGATAGACGAAGCGATAAGGAACGCCGTCTGTGTCGGAGCCGACCCTGAAAAAATAGCTCTGCTTGACAACTTCTGCTGGGGTAATCCCTACAAGAAGGAGATACTCGGCTCGCTTGTGAGGGCCGCCGAGGCGTGCCATGACATGGCGCTTAAATACGGGGCCCCGTTCATATCAGGCAAGGACAGCCTGCACAATGAATACGCGGTCGGGAACAGGCATTACTCCATACCGGGGACCCTGCTCATATCGGCGATAGGTATCGTGAACGATATCAGAAAAACCGTTACGATGTGTTTAAAGAAACCCGGCAACCTGGTTTATGTGATAGGGATGACAAGGAACGAACTCGGGGGTTCGCAATTCCTGAAACTTGGCAAAAAGACCGGAGGTGTCGTTCCGAAAGTATACCCGGAAACCGCTTTTCGCCAGATGAAGGCGCTTTCAAGGGCCATATCGTCGGGCCTTGTAGAGGCCTGTCACGATTGTTCGGAAGGCGGTCTTGCGGTGGCGCTGGCCGAGATGGCCTTTGCCGGCAATAGGGGCGCCGAGATTGATCTTTCCAGAGTACCGTCGCAGGAAAAAATGTCCGACGCGGAGATGCTGTTCTCGGAATCGAATTCAAGGTTCATCGTTGAAGTAAGTGCCGAAAATTCGGCGGAATTCGAGAAGACAATGACTGCCGGGGCCGATATGGCAGTTATAGGCAGGGTCGCCTCGAAACGGGAAATTACGGTCAAGGGTTCGAAGGGCAGGCGGGTGATAAAAGGCAGTAACGACGCGTTCAGGAAGTCCTGGAAGCGGACATTGGCATGGTGAAACAATGAATCCTAGAGCGATAGTATTAAGAACGGCCGGCACGAATTGCGATTACGAAACGAAAAAGGCCTTTGAACTGGCCGGAGCGGAAGCGGACAGGGTCCACGTGAACCGCCTCATATCCGACGAGATAGACCTGTCGGCGTACCAGATAATGGCTTTTCCCGGCGGGTTTTCGTACGGGGACGATATCGCTTCGGGCAAGATTCTCGCCAACGAAATCAAATACAAGCTCGGGGACCAGATAAGGGAATTCGCCAGAGCCGGCAAGCCGATAATCGGCATATGCAACGGTTTTCAGGTGCTTGTCAAGATGGGTATATTGCCGGACGAACTCGAGTTCTCGCAGACCACGACGCTTACTTACAACGATTCGGACAGGTTCGAGGCGAGATGGGTGAATCTAACGACATCTCAGATCTCAAATTTCAGATCTCAAATAAAGAATAAGGCCAACTGCATCTGGACGAAGGACCTGCCGGGGGTAATACAATTACCGGTCGCGCACGGCGAGGGAAAATTCGTCACCGCGGACAGGTCCGTAATGCAAAAACTGGAAGCTAACGGGCAGGTTGTTCTAAGGTACGTCGATGCAAAAGGCAGGCCCGCCTTGAAATACCCGCAGAACCCCAACGGTTCGGCCAATTCAATCGCCGGGATATGCAACAGGCAGGGAAACGTTTTCGGCCTGATGCCTCATCCGGAGCGCTATGTTTTCAAATACCAGCATCCTTCAAGGTTGAGATGGGACCGGGAAGGCGATTTTGGATGGGGCCTTGCTATGTTCAAAAACGCCTTAAATTTTGTATAATAAAGGACAAGATATCCTTTAATTGCAAGGAGAACGGTCATGTCAAATTGCGGGAACTGTCTTTTCCAGGGCGACAGGAACACGGACCAGAAGGGGAATTCCGTGATATTTTGCCTCGTCAGATGCTATTGGTATCCCGAAACCAGCACTTGCGGGCAGTTCCGTGAATACGCGGATTTAAACAAGGAAGTAAGGATCAAATACGCTTCAGATATCAGGCAGGAAGAAGCCGAGGACAAAAGGCTTAAAAGCATAATGAAGTCGAACCTCAAGCTGGTCCTTATAGTGCTTGGGGTTTCATTCGCTCTTTTTTGGTTGACCGTAAAGCTGTTCGATAAATACATCTTTTAGCGTATAGCGTATAGCGTCCAGCGTATAGGTATTGAAAAAGCATATTTTCTATGCGCTAAACGCTACTGACTATACGCTAATATTTTTTATGTGCGGAATATTCGGGATCTACAACCAGCCGGAAGCCTCAAAACTGACCTATCTCGGCCTCTACGCGCTCCAGCACCGGGGGCAGGAGAGCGCCGGCATCGCTTCGTCCGACGGAAATCGAATACTGTCTTTCATAGGAATGGGCCAGGTCGCCGAGGTTTTCACGCAGGGCAACCTTGATGAGCTCAAGGGCAATATGGCCATCGGGCACGTCAGATATTCCACGACGGGCGTGAGCTTCCTGAAAAACGCACAGCCGCTCGTTATCAACTACGCAAAGGGTCAGATCGCCCTTGCACATAACGGTAATCTGGCAAACGCCGGACAGTGGAGGGCAAGGCTGGAAAAACAGGGTTCCATTTTCCAGACAAGCTCCGACAGCGAGGTCATACTCCATCTCATCGCCAAAGCGAACGGCAGGCCGCTTGTGCCAGCGATAAAGTACGCGCTTTCAAAACTGAAGGGGGCTTATTCCATCGCGATGATGACGAAAGACAGGCTTATCGCCGTGCGCGATCCCTGGGGTGTCAGGCCTCTATGCATCGGGAAAATCGACAAGGGTTGGGTGGTCGCTTCTGAGTCCTGCGCGCTTGACCTCATCGGCGCGAGGTATTTCAGGGAAGTAAACCCGGGGGAACTCGTGGTGATAGACTCGAAGGGGCTCCATTCCAAACAAATTTTACCGAAAAAAAGCGATACCGCCATGTGCATATTCGAGTATATATATTTCTCGAGGCCGGACAGCATAATATTCGGCAAGAGCGTCCATTCGATAAGGCGTGAGCTCGGAGCGCGCCTTGCTCGGGAAAGTTATCCTTCGATAAAAAAAGCCGATTTCGTTATGGCCGTCCCAGATTCGGCCAACGGCGCCGCTATCGGATACGCCAAGGAAGCCGGAATACCTTACGAAACCGGCCTGATAAGAAACCACTACATCGGCAGGACATTCATCGAGCCCAACCAGAACATACGCGATTTCGGAGCAAAGATCAAATACAACCCGGTCAGGGACGTGTTAAACGGAAAAAGAATCGTGCTCATTGACGACTCAATAGTCAGAGGAACTACGTCGAGGAAACTCATAAAAATGATCAGGAACGCGGGAGCCAGGGAGGTGCACCTCGCCATCAGCTCTCCTCCCATAACCGGTTCCTGTTACTACGGTATCGACACCCCGACGAAAGAGGAGCTTATCGCTTCCAAGCATTCGGTGAGGGAAATACAGAATTTTCTAGGCGTTGAATCGCTCCATTATTTAAGTCTCGGCGGCCTTCTCGAATCGGTCCGTTCGGACCGGAAAACCTACTGCACCGCTTGTTTCAGCGGAGACTATAAGATTTGCGGCGGTTGCTGACAAAAAACCTGCGGTATAATAAATCAATCAACGAGGTTGAAATGAAAGTTCTTGTTATCGGATCGGGCGGCCGCGAACACGCCCTCTGCTGGAAGATTTCAAAATCTCCGAAAGTAAAAAAGATTTTTTGCGCGCCCGGGAACGCCGGCACTTCGGGCGTGGCCGAGAACGTCGCTTTGAAAGCCGAAGACATAGAGGGCCTTCTGAAATTCGCGTCCGGAAATTCGGTCGACCTGACGGTGGTCGGCCCTGAGGCACCTCTTGCTGCGGGAATAGTGGATGCTTTCAAGATGAAAGGCCTTCAGATATTCGGCCCGGACAGAAAGGCGGCGCAGCTTGAATCAAGCAAGGTTTTTGCAAAGAACCTTATGAGAAAGTACTCGATTCCAACGGCCGATTACGGGGCGTTCGGAGACTACGACGAAGCGGTCAAGTATCTCTGGAAATTCGCTTCGGACAAGAAACTCGTCGTGAAAGCGGACGGTCTTGCCGCGGGCAAAGGCGTGCTGATATGCAACGGCACAAAGGAAGCCGGATCCGCCCTGACCTGCGTGATGAGGGAAAAGGTCTTCGGCGCTGCCGGTAAAGAGGCGATAATCGAAGAATACCTCGAAGGCGAGGAGGCCTCGGTGCAGGTTTTCGTCGACGGCGAGCACTACGCGATGATGGTCGCGGCCCAGGACCATAAGAGGGTGTTTGACAGGGATGAAGGGCCGAACACGGGAGGCATGGGGGCATACGCGCCGGCGCCGGTTTTCAGCGAAGAAGTCAGGAAGAAAACGGAAGCAAGGATCCTCAAGCCCCTCATATCCGGACTGAAAAAAGAGGGAATAGAGTACAAGGGAGTATTGTACGTTGGCCTTATGATATCAGGCACTGACCCGTACGTCCTTGAATACAACTGCAGGTTCGGGGACCCGGAGACACAGGTAGTGCTGCCTCTTTTGAAAACCGATTTAATTGAAATAGCCGAGAAAATCAATCAGAAACAATTAGACAAATTGAAAATAGAATGGTATAATAATTCGGCGGTGTCCGTTGTGATGGCGTCAAAAGGCTATCCCGGAAGCTACGAAAAGGGCAAGATAATAACCGGTCTTTCGGAAGCCCAAAAGCTTGAAAATATAACGGTTTTTCATGCAGGTACGGCCGCCGTCGGGCCAGATACGGTTACCGCGGGCGGAAGGGTCTTAAGCGTGACCGGCACGGGCTACGGCCTCAAAGACGCGATGGAAGCGGCTTACAAGGCGGTTCCGATGATAAAATTCGACGGGGCTCACTTCAGGAAGGACATAGGCGGAAAAGCTTTTAAAAAATAAGGTTAAAATGGGAAAAATAAAGGTGGCGGTTCTTGTCGGTTCTGACTCTGACCTTGCAATGGCGCAGGAAACGGTCAAGGTGCTTGAAGAGCTCGGGATTGAACACACGCTAAACGTCGCCTCCGCTCACAGGACTCCGGAAAAGGTCAAGAAAATAGTGAAGGATTCTGAGGCCAACGGCGCCGAGGTCTTCATCGCGGGCGCGGGAATGTCAGCCGCACTTCCCGGTGTCGTCGCCGCCGAGACGATAAAACCGGTCATAGGCATACCTTTTGAAGGAAAAGCGTTCGGCGGGCTTGACGCGCTGTTGTCCGTCATACAGATGCCTCCCGGGATACCGGTGGGCTCCGTTGCGGTAGGGAAAGCCGGCGCCCTGAATGCGGCGATATACGCGGCGCTGATACTTGCGGTCAAGCATCCGGAAATCAGGAAAAAAGTGGAAGTTTACAGGAAAAAGCTTTCCGCCTCGGTCGAGCAGAAAGACAAGAAACTGCAGGATATAGGGATAAAAAAATACATAGAGGAAAACAGGAGATAATGGATAGACAGGACCTTGTCGAAAAACGCGTCATAATGGACAAAGGCGAGCTAACCCGCACGATAGAGAGGCTCGCCCGCGAGATAGTCGAAAAAAACTCTGGGATAGAAGGGATCGCCGTTATCGGCGTGCAGACCAGGGGCGTGTTCATCGGCAGGCGCCTGGTTTCGGAAATGCTGAAGGGCGCTTCCCCGCAGGGTTCCGAGGTGCCGTTCGGGATAGTCGACATAACGCTATACAGGGATGACGTTCCGAACATGGAAACGCCTCCCCAGGTCAAAGAAACCGACATATCGTTCGACATAACCGGCAGGAAGATAATACTCGTCGATGATGTTCTTTACACTGGAAGGAGCATAAGGGCGGCCCTGGACGAACTCATGGATTTCGGCCGTCCGCAAAACGTGCAGCTTGCCGTCCTGGTCGACAGAGGGCACAGGGAGCTTCCCATAGAACCGAACTACGTCGGCTTAGAATATAAAACCTCCGAATCGGAAATAGTCGAGGTCAAACTCGAGGAGACCGACGGAGAGGACAAAGTCGTCCTGAAGGAGAAAACGTAGGTTAACGAGCGAAAAACCACAGGAGGCATCAGAAAAAATGGCGCTTTCCCGGAAAGATCTTCTAGGGCTGGAACAGCTTGACGCAAAAGAAATAGAATCCGTATTGAACACGGCCGGACCTTTCAAAAGCCTTTTCACAAGATCAATAAAGAAAACTCCCACCTTAAGAGGGAAAACCGTAGTAAATCTTTTTTACGAACCGTCAACCAGAACAAGGACCTCATTCGAGATAGCAGCGAAACGGCTTTCGGCGGACGTCGTCAGCATAGCGGCTTCGACTTCCAGCGTTGTCAAGGGCGAGAGCCTGATAGACACCGGAAAGACGATGGAAGCGATGAAGGCGGATATCATCATCATAAGGCACAGCCTCGCCGGCGCGCCGTCAGTGCTTGCCCGCAACCTTAATTCATCGATAATAAATGCCGGAGACGGTTTCCACGAGCATCCCACTCAGGGTCTTTTGGACCTGTTCACGATACGGGAGAAGAAAAAAAGAATAAAAGGCCTCAAAGTCCTACTTGTGGGCGACATACTTCATTCGCGCGTGGCAAAGTCCAACATATGGGGACTGACGAAGCTCGGCGCCGAGATACGGGTTGCCGGCCCGCCGACGCTGATACCCAAGAACATACCGGATCTCGGCGTAAAAGTGTTCTACGATCTTGACGAGGCGATAAAGGACGTGGACGTGGTCAATATCCTCAGGATACAGCTTGAGCGCCAGCAGGAAAATTTATTTCCTTCCGTTCACGAATACATCGAACTGTACCAGATGAACAGGGAAAGGCTTTCGAAGGCCAAATCCGACGTGTTGATAATGCACCCCGGGCCCATGAACAGGGGGATTGAGATAACAAGCGACGTGGCTGATTCAGCCAATGCCGTGATAAACGAACAGGTTACCAACGGCATAGCCGTGCGGATGGCGGTACTGTATCTTTTGTCCGGAAGCACGGGCAAAAAAGCGAGGTGAAATTCCCTGTGAAGCTCCTGATAAAAAACGGCAGGATAATCGATCCGAAGGAAAAGCTTGACCTGGTGGCCGATTTGCTGACGAGTGACGGAAAAATCGCAGAGATCAAGAATTCCATAAAGAATCCGGAAGCCAAGGTCATCGACGCGTCCGGCATGATAGTTGTGCCGGGCATCATCGACGTGCATACACACCTCAGGGAACCCGGTCACGAAGAGGAAGAGACTATCGCAACCGGTACAAAAGCCGCGGCGCACGGCGGAATGACAACTATTTTCTGCATGCCAAACACGCATCCTCCTCTTGACAACGCTCCGGCGGTGGAATTCGTCATGCTTAAAGCCCAAAAAGAAGGGCACGTGAACGTTTTTCCAATAGGGTGCGCCACCAAGGAGTCCCTGGGAGAGGAGCTGTCGGAAATAGGTGTCCTAAAAAACGCCGGAATAGTCGCGGTGACGGATGACGGCAATCCGATCATGGACGCCCAGGTCATGCGAAGGGCCCTCGAGTACACGAAGATGTTCGATATCCCGGTGGTGTCCCACTGCGAGGACAAGAACCTTTCAAAAAGCGGCGTGATGAACGAAGGCCACACTTCGATGGTGCTGGGCCTGCGCGGCATTCCAAGACAGAGCGAAGAGACTATAGTAAGCCGCGACATAATGCTTTCCGAACTCACGGGAGGGCACCTGCACATAGCCCATGTTTCCACGGCGGGTTCGGTGGAATTAGTGAGGCAGGCGAAAAAGAGGAAAGTGAACGTCACTTGCGAGACGTGCCCGCACTATTTTTCCCTGACGGACGAGGAAGTCAGAGATTACGATACGAACACCAAGATAAACCCGCCGCTTCGTTCGTCCGATGATGTCAAGGCCATAATAGAAGGTCTCAAGGACGGCACGATAGACTGCATCGCGACGGACCACGCTCCGCACACGGAAGAGGAGAAGAACAAGGAGTACGATCTTGCCCCGTTCGGTATAATCGGGCTTGAAACTATGCTTCCTCTCATAATAATGAACCTCATTAAAACAAAGGCTCTGGGCTGGAAGGAAGCTATAGAAAAAGTCACCTCCAACCCGGCGGATATTTTCAGGCTCCGGGGCAGGGGAACCCTGAAGCCCGGCAGCGAAGCTGACGTGACCGTCATAAACCCCGAGAACGAATACGTGCTCGAATCAAAAAGGATATTTTCAAAAAGCAGGAACTCGCCCTTTATCGGAAAGAGAATGACCGGTTCCGCGGAATATACCATAGTCGGAGGAAAAATAGTCTGGCAATCAAAAGAAAAGACGAATCACTCGAAATAAAAAGTAATACGAGGCTTTGCCCGGGCTACTTCAGAATTTCGGTAAGATCAGATTATCTGGCCCGGGTTTCTCTTCCCGGGCAGTTCTGCATGATCGGCGTACCGGGCGCGTATTTAAGGAGGCCCCTGAGCGTTTTTTCAGTTTCGAAAGGTGTCGTTGAATTCGTTTACAAGGTCGTTGGAAGAGGGACAGAGGCGCTTTCCGAAATGAAGGCCGGCGAGGAAATAAACGTGCTGGGTCCTCTAGGAAACGGATACGAAGCGGGTTTGTTGAAAAACGGCCAGAAACCGGTTTTTATGGCCGGAGGAACGGGCATAGCGTCGCTGAATTTTCTCGCTGCAAGAATAGATAGGGCGGGCACGCTCCTCTACGGCGCAAAAACAAAGGGCGAGATGATCTGCCTTGAAGTGTTCAGGAAGAAAGGCTGGGATATTGAGACGGCCACTGAAGACGGAAGCGCTGGAAAAAAGGGATTCGTGACGGAGCTTCTTGAGGATCATCTGCCAGGTCTTGCAAGCGGGAGAAACGTGTTGTTCGCTTGCGGGCCACACGCAATGATTGAAAACGCGGGGAAAATTTCAAAAAAATCCGGATTTAGTTTCTGGGCTTCTTTTGAAGAGAAAATGGCCTGCGGGACCGGTTTATGCCAGGGATGCGTTACGGAAATAAACGGCGAATACGTACGGGTGTGCAAAGAGGGCCCGGTTTTCAAGATATAGATATGGCAAATAAAGCGGACTTGAACATTGAAGTTGCGGGACTAAGGCTCAGAAGCCCGGTCTTGACGCCTTCGGGGACGTTCGGCTACGGCGACGAACTAAAAGACCTCCTGGATTACGGTTCGCTTGGCGCTTTGATAACGAAGACCGTGACGTTCGAACCGAAAAAGGGCAACCCGCCGCCGAGGACGGCCGAAGCCGCGAGCGGAGTTCTCAACAGCATCGGGTTGCAGAACGTCGGAATAAAGCGTTTTGTATCCGAAAAATTGCCGAAAATCGCTAAATTAAGGATACCGGTAATAGTCAGCATAGCGGGTCAAAACTCCGGCGAATATTCGGACCTCATCGGGATCTTGAACGAAATACGGGATGTTTCTGCCGTTGAACTCAATTTGTCGTGCCCGAACCTGAATAAAAGAATAATCAGCCAGGATGCCGGCCTTCTCCGGGATATTGTAGGGAAAGCCAAGACGGCGTCAAAAAAACCGCTGATAGCGAAGCTCTCTCCTCAGGTGGCGGATATAGCTGAAATGGCCAGGATCGCTGAAGGCGCCGGCGCGGACGCCCTGTCGGCGGTCAACACGTTCCAGGGAATGGCCATTGACGTAAAAACGCGCAAGCCCAAGCTCGCCAACGTGACAGGCGGGCTTTCAGGCCCCTGCGTCAAGCCGCTTGCGCTGAGGTGCGTCTGGGAGGTGACAAAGGCCGTGAAGATACCGGTTATCGGGGGAGGCGGAATCTCGACGGCGGAAGACGCAGTGGAGTATTTCCTTGCCGGAGCGAGGGCGGTTACGGTCGGAACCGCGGGTTTCGTCGACCCTGGCGCGGCGCAGAAGATTTACAGCGGGCTGAAGGATTACCTTGCTGAAAGGAAACTGGAATCCCTTGCCGATATTATCGGAAAAATGGAAATAAACTGAAATGAACGATAAAATATCTTTTGAGACCATCATAGACGCCGCTAAAAAATTGATACTGATGAACCTTTTATTTCTTGCAATGATGGGGATGTTCAGGGCGGTTTTCATGCTTTACTACGGCAACATCGATGTTCTCAAAACGATCGGAGGCGACGTCGTAAGCGCGTTCGTGCTCGGCGCGAGGTATGACCTCGGGGTGATAGGGTATGTTAACGTGCTTGTAACGCTGACGATGGTTATAACGTGGCTGGCAGGAAAGAAGAATGTATTCCGGGTCTGGCTGCGGGCAGTAAAATACTACTACGTTCTGATGTTTTCAGCGGTTTTCATCGTTATGTGCGTGGATTTCGGTTTCTATTCGTATTTCAAGGACCATATCAACATAATCATATTCGGCGTGCTGGAAGACGACACGAAAGCGCTTTTTTCCACGATATTTGAGAATTACAACATTCCGCTGGTTCTGATGATTTTCGGCTCGATAATAGCCCTGGTTATTTTAAACGTGCGTTATTTCATTTCGAAAATAAACACCGAAAAACCGGACGGGCGCAGGTACGTCGCCGGAGTCAAGACGGCGTTTTTTGCGGCTTTCGTGGCGGTTAATTTTATCGCCGCACGAGGGTCTTTCGGGCTGTTCCCGCTCGGCACGATGGATTCGGCGATATCAAAGAACAAATTCGTGAACAAGCTCGCGTTAAACGGTATATATTCATTTCAGGAAGCGGTTGATAGGAGGATGAAGGATACGTCGGGTTCGGATATTTTGTCAAAACTGGGTTATGAGAACAACGACGCGCAGGCCTTCGCGGATTTTCTGGGAGTGAGGAAATCTTCACTGCAGCATCCGTTACATCTGAACCTTTTCAAAAGAACCCGAAAAAACAAAGCGGTGGAAGAGCTAAGGCCAAACGTGATACTCATCGTAATGGAAGGTTTCGGCTCAGACCTGATGCGTTACGACAGCGAACGTTTCAACGTGATGGGAGAGCTGAAAAAGCACTTTGATTCGGACATCGTTTTCAAGAACTTCATATCCGGCGACATCGGCACGATAGGAAGCCTAGAAACGATGTTTCTTAACATGCCAAAGAGGCCTTATTCAAAGGCAGTGACGCAGTCCAAGTACGCTTTCAACTCGTACGCGACCGGCGCGGCCGTGCCTTACAAGCAATCAGGCTACGAAACGGTATTCCTGTACGGCGGGAACGCGGCGTGGAGAGATGTCGTTTCATTCCTGGGTAACTGCGGTTTTGATTCGGTCGAAGGCGAAGGGACAATGGACCCGGATTACGCTCGCAACCAGTGGGGTGTCTACGACGAATTCCTGTTCGACCACCTTTACGAGAGGCTTTCGAAGGATGACGGCAGGCCGAAATTCATAATGGCGATGACCACAAGCAATCATCCGCCTTATTCGCTTCCAAAAAACTACGAAAAACTGCCCCTTGAAATAGATGGGCGTCTTGGCAAGGACATAACCGGAGACACGAAACTTGCCGTGGGGCGGTTTGAAACATACCAATATTCCAATCAGAAGCTCGGAGAATTGATAACAAGAATAAAATCCTCGGAGTACGCAAAGAACACGATAATCGCGGTAACCGGAGACCACAATTTTTGGAGCGTGTTCGATTATACGGCGGAACGTTTCATGGCGCACGGCGGAGTGCCGCTGTATCTCTATGTACCGGATAAGATCAAGCCGGCCAGTATCGATACTGCGAAGGTCGGTTCGCATCTCGACATAATGCCCACGCTATACGCTTTGTCGCTGTCGGGCGTCGATTACGCGGCGATGGGAAATGATCTTATGTCTTCCGGCCCGAACATCGCTTATAACGCGCACGGCCTGGTTATTGCGGGCGGCTCCGCTATAAATTGCACGATAGAAAACGGATATCTTGCCTGTTTCGTCTGGGACGGCAGCGACAAGGAGACGATGAGGGAATCGCAATGTTCCGCCGGGCACGAGAAGCTCCTTAAACGCTTCAAAGCGGCACTGTCGGTTACCGAATACATGCTGAGAAATTCACAAAAAGAAGGTGTTTGAAAATGAAAAAGATAATTGTCGCGCTTGACATGCAGGATTCCAAAAAGGCACTTGAACTCGTGAAGGCACTTTCGCCTTACGTGGATATTTTCAAGGTCGGGCCTATACTGTTTTTGACCTCGGGGCCGAAAATAATTGAGGACATAAAAAGGCTGGGCAACGACGCGTTCCTTGACATGAAATTCCACGATATTCCCGCGACCGTGAAGAGAAGCGTGGAATCCGCCAGGCAAATGGGGATGCACAGCCTTACTCTTCATTCCGCTGGAGGAGAGCTCATGATGAAGGAAGCGGCAAGCGTTCCAAACCATCCGAAGCTCTGGGCGGTAACGGTTCTGACGAGCGAACTTACAGACCCAATAATAGTAAGGCAGAGGGCGCAGCTAGCCCAGAAATGCGGAATGGACGGAGTGATTTCATCGCCGCATGAAATAGAGATAATCAAGAAATCTTGCGGCAGGGATTTCACTGTCGTGACGCCCGGCATACGGATGGAATCTGACAGCAAGAACGACCAGAAAAGAATATCCACGCCTAAAGCGGCGATCAAGGCCGGGGCGGACTTCATTGTCGTGGGGCGGCCGATAATCGAGGCGAACGATCCGGTAGAAGCGGCAAAAAGGATAAACGGCGAAGTTGAAGAAGCGCTGGGTTAGAGGTTTAATGTGAAAGTAACTGGCATAAAGGAACTTTTTAAGAAGCACGGAGCGCTCCTGTCAGGCCATTTTTTGCTTTCAAGCGGCCTGCATTCGGACACGTATTTTCAATCTGCGCTCATACTCCAGCATCCGCACGAGGCGGAGCGGCTGGCAGAAACACTCGCGGAAAAGGTCATGAGAGAAGTCCCTGACGTGGATGTGGTAGTTTCTCCGGCAATAGGCGGCATCGTGATAGGTCAGGAAGTCGCAGCGCAGCTTGGTACACGCGCCATTTTCGCTGAACGAGCCGACGGGAAGCTTGTTTTAAGGCGGGGTTTTCATATAGAAAAAGGCGAAAAATGCCTGATAGTCGAAGACGTCATAACGACGGGGCTTTCGACGAAAGAAGTAAAGGAAGTCGTAGAAACTTCAGGCGGAAAAACCGCCGCGGTCTGCTGCCTGGTCGACCGCTCCGGAGGATCGATTGAATTCGGAGTGCCTAAATTTTCATTGTTGGAAATCGAAGCTGTAAACTACAAGCCGGAAGAGTGCCCTATGTGCAAGGAGGGCGGAACACCAGTAAAACCCGGGTCACGGACGAAACAGCAGAACGGGAAACAGGAACAAAAACAGGAACAAAAACAGGAACAAAAACAGGAACAAAAACAGGAACAAAAACAGGAACAAGGAGAAAGCAAATAAATGCCGCTGACATACGCTAAATCAGGCGTCAACGTGGGCGCTGGAAACGAGCTGGTAAGGCGCATAAAAAGAAAGCTGCCGAAAATAGGCGGTTTCGGAGGGGCATATCCGCTGAAAGGAACGGATAGGGTCCTTGTTAGCTCTACGGACGGCGTGGGGACCAAGCTGAAACTCGCGTTCCTTTCAGGGATACACGATACAATAGGCATCGATCTGGTGGCGATGAACGCAAACGACATAGTTTGCTGCGGGGCAAAGCCACTGTTTTTTCTTGATTATTTCGCCTGCGGAAAACTCGACGTGAAAAAAGCGGAAAAAGTCATATCCGGGATAAAAAAGGGCTGCGACATTGCGGGATGCTTGCTTATAGGCGGAGAGACCGCCGAGATGCCGGATTTCTACAAGAAAGGGGAATACGATCTTGCCGGGTTCTGCGTAGGTTCGGTGAAAAAGGGCAAAGAGATAAACGGTAGAAAAATACGCCCGGGAGACGTTCTGGTTGGGCTTCCGTCCAGCGGGCCGCACTCGAACGGTTATTCGCTGATTCGGAAGGTGTTTTCGGGGAAAGAGCTGAAAAAACACGTAAAACAGCTTTTGGCGCCCACGAGGATTTACGTAAAAGAGATTTTGGCGTTACTGGAAACACGCGACTCGAAACTCGCAACCGCAGTTCACGGCATAGCGCATATAACGGGAGGAAGTTTCAAGGACAAAATCGGGAGGATATTGCCTTCCGGCTGCAAGGTGGTCATAAAGAAGAACTCGTGGAATGTCCCGAAGGTATTCGGGATGATCGCCAAAGCGGGGAATGTGCCTGAAAACGAGATGTACGGGACGCTCAACATGGGTATCGGCATGGTGCTGGCGGTACATCCTGCTTTCGCTAAAAAAGTCAAGATGCGTTTAAAAGGCTCAAGAATCATAGGGAAGATAGTAAAAGGCAAAAAAGGCGTTGATATAATATAATGAAAAAAAGGCTGGGAGTTTTAATTTCAGGAGGAGGCTCAAACCTTCAGTCCATAATTGACGCCTGCGAGAACGGAATACTTGCGGGAAAAGCAGAAGTGGCGGTCGTGATATCCAATAAGAGCGACGCTTACGGGCTTGAACGCGCGAAGAAGCATAAAATACCGGCGGTTTACCTGGACAGGGAAAAGTCTGCTGATTCAATGTCCTATTTTAAAGAAGTGGGGGGGCAGTTAAAGAAACACGGCGTCGATGTCGTGTGTCTCGCGGGATTTTTGCTGAAGGTGGAACCTGGAATCGTGGACGCTTACAGGGTCATAAACATTCATCCGGCCCTTTTGCCCAAGTACGGCGGAAAAGGCATGTACGGGCATCACGTTCACGAAGCGGTTATAAACTCCGGAGACAAGGAGTCGGGCGCGACGGTGCATTCGGTGGACAATGAATATGACCACGGAAGCATCATAATGCAGGAAAGGGTGCGCGTGGAACCGGATGATACGCCTGAAACTCTGGCAAAACGGGTCCTTGAAGTTGAGCACAGGATATATCCAAAAGCGATTCTTAAAGTGTTACTGGAGGCGGTATGATACCAAGATACACAAGGGATGAGATGGCGCAGATTTGGTCCGATGATAACAAATTCAGGATAATGCTTGCCGTAGAAATACTGGCCGCGGAGGCGATGGCAAAGATAGGCAAGATTCCTAGAAAAGCGATAGACGACATAATAAGGAAATCCAAAATAAACGTTAAGAGGATACAGGCGATAGAAGAGACAGTGAAACACGATATCATAGCGTTTCTGACCCAGATCGGGGAAAGGGTGGGGCCGTCTGCGAAGTACCTGCATCTCGGGATGACGTCGTCCGACGTGCTGGATACCGCCCTTGCGGTGCAGATGATGCAGTCGTGCAAGTTATTGGAGAGGGACCTCGAGGACCTGGCAAAGACCATAAAAAAACTCGCGATGAAATACAAGGACACGCCGATGATCGGGCGCACCCACGGAGTTCACGCAGAGCCGATAACGTTTGGTTTGAAAATGGCTTCGTTTTATTCGGAAATAATGCGCGCCATAGAGCTCATCCAGGTTACCGTGAAGGGAATAAGTTACGGAAAAGTTTCCGGAGCCGTTGGGACGTTCGCCCACCTCGACCCGAAGGTGGAGGAATATGTCTGCAAGAAATTGGGGCTGAAACCAGAGCCGGTGTCCACGCAGATCGTGCCGAGAGACAGGCACGCGGCGTACTTGTGCCGGCTTGCGATAATAGGCAGTTCGCTTGAACGCTTTGCCGTCGAAATAAGGCATTTGCAGAAAACCGAAGTCCGTGAGGTGGAAGAACCGTTCACAAAAGGTCAGAAGGGGTCGTCGGCCATGCCCCACAAGCGCAATCCAATCCTGTCAGAGAACATCTGCGGGCTTGCGCGTGTTCTAAAGGGGTACGCCATGACGTCATTGGAAAACGTGGCCCTTTGGCACGAACGCGATATCAGCCATTCTTCAGCGGAGAGAATAATAATGCCGGACGCTTCCATAGCCCTTGATTTCATGGTAGTACGAATGAACAAGCTGCTTTCCGGGCTGGCGGTTTATCCCGAGAACATGAAGGCTAACCTGGACAAAACAAAAGATGGGATTTTCTCGGGCGCGCTTCTTTTGTCGCTTGTAGGAAAAGGGCTTCAAAGGGAAAAGGCCTATGAATACGTGCAGAAAACGGCTTTCGAGGCGAGGAAGAAAGGCGTTAACATGGAAACGGCCGCATTGAGCAACAAAAATATTTCAAAACACCTTTCATCTGGCGAGATCAAGAAAGCGTTCAGCATTAAATCACATTTGGCGAAGACCGATTTTATTTTTAAAAGGGTATTTTCTTACTGAGGCATCAATAACAACCTGAATACGAGGTTTATATGGCCAACAACAGCAACAACAATGCGCACGAGGTACACTACAGTTTGTTGGAAGACGGGACGTTCGTGATCGAGAACTATAACCTGGCGCGCCCATTTTCGAGCTTTTTTCCAGGAATAGCGGGTTTGAAAGGGATCCCGATGTGGGTCTTTTACGTAAACCGCAACCAGGGCATAGCGTCCATGGGAATCAAGAACAAGGATTACTCCATAATGGAGTTCTCGCCTGCCGACGCGGCGTACAATGCCGTGGCCACGCAGGGGTTCCGCACGTTCATAAAGGTTAAAAAAGAGAAGGAAACATACTTGTACGAGCCCTTCCTTGCAGAACAATATACGGGATCCGGTTACGACGTGTCGCAGGAAATGCAGATAAGGCCGCACGAAGTATTGTTCAAGGAAACCAACAGAACGCTGAACCTCAGGACCACGGTCCGTTATTTCACAGTACCGAACGAACCGATAGCGGCGTTGGTGAGAGCGGTCACCTTCGAAAACATGGGCAAACAAAGCCTTGAGACCGAAATCATCGACGGCCTCCCGCGGATCATTCCGTACTGGATGAGCGCAGAAGTACTCAAGGCGATGAGCTACACCGCCCAGGCCTGGGTCACCGTGACGAACGTGGAAAAGGCCTGCGCGCCCTTTTACAAGGTAAAGGTCGAAATAAACGACCGACCAGAAGTTACGGAAGTCAGAAAAGGGAATTTCTACTTCGGGATAATGGACACCGGAAACAGGCGTTACAGGACTCAGCCGGTAATAGACCCTGAGCTTGTCTTCGGCCACGACCAGAGCTACGTGTATCCGGTGGAGTTTTTCAGTAACAAGAAGTACCGTATCCCGAAAATCCAGGCGGGCGATAATAAGTATCCGTCAGCGATGAGCTATATGGAAATGAGGCTGGCGCCGAAGAAGAGTCAGACGCTTTATTCCGTGACAGGCCATATCGAAAGCGAAGAAAAATTGAATGCGTTCGTGAAAAAAGCCCAGAGGGATTCCTCGTATTTTAAAACAAAGATGGGCGAGAACAGGGATATTATTGACGACGTCACGGAGCCGATAGAGACGCGTTCGGGTATCAGGGAGTTTGACCTTTACTGCAAGCAGAGCTACCTCGACAACCTGCTGCGCGGAGGAATGCCGATAGTCCTCGACACGGAAAAAGGTAAACTCGTGTTCTATGTATTCTCGAGAAAACACGGTGACATGGAAAGGGATTACAACTTTTTCCAACTTGCCCCCTCGTATTACTCTCAAGGAAACGGGAACTACCGCGACATGAACCAGAACAAGAGGAACGACGTTTTCTTTACTCCTGAAGTTGAAGACTACAACCTTCTGTTTTTCTACAATCTTGTCCAACTCGACGGTTACAATCCGCTTCTTGTCAAGGGCGCGTCATTCATCCTTGACGCCAAAAATATGAAATCAAGAGCGCTTCTCAGAAAATACCTGAAACCTGCCGACGTGACAAAAGCGGAAAATTTCTTCTCTAAAAAGTACGAACCGGGAAGCCTGCTGCTTTTTCTCGAGCAGAACGGAATAAGGCTCAAGGGCTGCAAGGCCGAAGAATTTCTATTGGCCGCACTATCGGTTTCAGAGTGGTTTAATGATTCAGATCACGGTGAGGGATTTTGGGTAGACCACTGGACGTACAACCTGGACCTTCTAAAGAGCTATTTGGCGGTATATCCGGAGAGGCTGGGCGAAATCCTGTTCGAGAAAAAGGAATTGGTTTTCTTCGACAACACCCACGTCGTGGTGCCGAGAGCGGAAAAACACGTGAACGCGAACGGAAAAATCAGGCAGTTCGATTCGGTGGTCTTGAACACCGGCAAGTCGAAAATGCTGAGGGCCAGAACCCACAATCCGCACTTCGTTAGGACGAAAAAAGGCCACGGAAGCATCTACAAGACAAATCTGATCACTAAAATGCTTTGCATAGCGCTTAACAAGATAAGCACCTTGGATCCAGAAGGCATAGGGGTCGAGATGGAGGCGGAAAAACCCGGATGGTATGACGCACTTAACGGGCTGCCCGGTGTTTTTGGTTCTTCGGTGTGCGAAACATTAGAACTGAAGAGAATGCTCCTTTTTTTCGAAAGGGCGATAAAGGATCTCAAGCTGGCCGGCGATACTAAAGTAGCATTGCCCGAGGAAATTCACGAGTTCTTCGTTTCGCTGGGTTTGCTGATGAGAAGGACTGAGAGGCAGAGGCCGTTCGTATACTGGGATAAATCATCTGCTCTGAAGGAAAAATACCGGGAAAAAACTCTGTACGGATTGTCAGGCAGGGAAAAGAACTTAAGCGTTTCGGAACTCGCTGCGTTTATAAAACACGCGCTAGCAAAAATTGACAGGGGAATAGACAAGGCTAAAGACCCGAAATCAGGATTGTTCTACACATATTTCTCGTACGAAGCAGTTTCATACAAACCTACGAAGCTCACGAGTCACCGTGGTTGGCCTTGCGTGAAGATATACAAGTTCAGGAAAAAACCGCTCCCGTTGTTCCTGGAATCAAGCGTCCATTACCTGAAAACGATTAATGACAAGAAAACCGCGCTTGATTATCACAACAAAGTCCGGAAAAGCGCGCTTTTCGACAAAAAGCTGGGTATGTACAAGGTAAACGCGCCCCTGAAGAACGAAAGCACGGACATCGGAAGGTGCACGGTATTTTCGCCGGGCTGGCTAGAGAATGAATCAATATGGATGCATATGGAATATAAATATCTGCTCGAGCTTCTTAAATCCGGTCTGTATAAGGTGTTTTTCTCAGAGTTTTCCAAGGCGGGCGTGTGCTTCCAGAAGCCCGAGACCTACGGACGGAACATACTGGAGAATTCTTCCTTCATCGCTTCGAGCGCGTTTCCGGACCCGAGGATCCACGGCAAAGGTTTCGTGGCGCGGCTTAGCGGATCAACGGCGGAACTTATAGAGATCTGGATAGCGATGACTTCGGGCCTGGGGCCCTTCAGCATAAGCGAGAACGGAGAACTGGTGTTCAAGCTTAAACCCGCGATACCAAGGGAGTATTTCGACAAGAACAATATGTTTCTATTCAATTTCCTTGGCAAAACTCTGGTTTGCTATCACAATCCCGCGAAGAAGGACCTTTTTGACGGTAATTATCAGGTGTCGAAGATAGACGTGCACTGGTTCAACGGCAAGAAGGACACTGTTTTCGCCGGAAGCGTTTCGGGCGACATGGCGGAAAGCATAAGGAAACGACAGGCTGAAAGAATCGACGTTTTTATCGCTTGATTTTTTGCTGATAAATGCTATATATTGTTATCGGGCGAGCAGCATAGCGGCCCGCCTTGACGGCGGGTGAACATGATTGCGATCTTTGGGCCTTGCGCAGCTTTGAAGCAAGATTTAGTTAATGGGTAGTTAGCTCAGCGGAAGAGCACATCCCTTACAAGGATGGGGTCGCAGGTTCGAGCCCTGCACTACCCATTACTTTTTGCTCGACAAACAAGGATGGGGTCACAGGTTCGGGCCCTGTCTCGCCCGCCATAAAATACTTTTTATTTAGATGTCAAATTCCAGCCCAGTCGATCCGGGAAAGCAGCTGCAGCACAATCAAAAGAAAAAAGAGGAATAAATGAGAATTGAACTTATCTTAGCGGCATTTTTGGGACTGGTGGCATTGAGGCCGGCTTACGGCGCAGAACTTGAGCTTTATGACGAAGGCACGGAGAGGGTAGTTGACTATACAAAGTACGGGACCTTCGAGAATGTCGGGACCGAAAAGTACAATTACAGGATAAAAGACGCAGAAAACCTGAAAAAAGCCGTCGGGGAAGGCATATTTCCAAACAGGGAAAGCGTCCTTAAAGACCCTGCTTACGATAAAATCAAAAAAAGCAGGAAATTCGGCGGTAGCCACTGGAACTACGTGAACAATGACGATGCCGCTCTAAGTTTCTATAAGTGGGCCACGGCCAATGAAGAACCTGGCGCGAAACTGTACTACACGGCGCTCGCCCTTGAGAAATCAGGGCTCATCGGCCACGCGGTAAAAGCCTATTACGCTCTAATAGTGCATTTTCCTAAATCCACCGGCAGGACGTACTGGGAAACCCCGTGGTACATGGCGCCGGTAGCGATATCAAAAATAAAGTATCTTACCGCGAACCATCCTGAACTGGGTATCGAGCTTGAGGATTCATCGATAATCGTGAAAAACAGTTATGATTCGGATACGAAGAATGATGTTTTTATAGTGAGTCCCGGAAGGCTCGTGACAAGAAATGACCACGCCAAAGCCAAAAAGAAAAGAGAAAAAAGCACGAAGGTCGTCAAAACCGCGGGTAAGGGAAACGTGCGGCTTGTCAGGTTTTCAAACGGGGACTGGCAGCTGGAGGTTGACGGAAAGCCCTATTTCGTGAGAGGGATGGCTTATTCACCGAATAAAGTGGGCTTGAGCCCGGACCGCGGCACGTTGAACGCGTCGCGCGACTGGATGTTCGCGGATTTCAATAAAAATGGCGTCATAGACGCTCCTTACGAGGCATGGGTCGACAAGAACCGCAATAACAGGCAAAACAAGGGGGAAGAAAATGTCGGGGATTTTCATTTAATGAAGGATATGGGCGTGAACACCCTGCGCCTGTACCATCATTTTGATTTCAACAAGAAACTCCTGATGGAAGGATACAAAAATTACGGTTTCATGTACCTGATGGGCGATTTTATCGGGATGTATGCCACGGCTTCAGGGGCCGACTGGTTTACCGGTACCGATTATACGAATCCGGTGCAGATAAAAAAAATGCTCGAGAGTGTTAAGCGAATGGTGGAGGAATACAGGAACGAACCATATATTCTTATGTGGGTTCTCGGCAACGAGAACAACTACGGTGCGCCAGGCGTTCCGGGTTCCGAAGCCGGTAACGGCTGCCGCGCGAGGCTTCAGCCTGAGGCATATTATTCTTTCGTTAACAGGGCGGCAAAACTGGTCAAATCGCTGGATCCAAAGAAAAGGCCGGTCGCCATATGCAACGGCGACATACTTTATCTTGACATATGCGCCGAGAACGCGCCCGAGATAGATATCTTCGGGGTTAACTCGTACCGCGGCAAGGAGGGGTTTGGTTCGTTGTGGCAGGACGTGAAGAACGTTTATGACAAGCCGGTGGTTGTGACAGAATACGGTTGTTCGGCCTATCATCCCTCCTGGCCCAGAAAAAAGTACGAAGCTGCGCAGGCGGAATATATCAAAGGAAACTGGATGGACATAGAGAACAATTTTGCCGGCAGCGGTTTTGGTAACGCCCTCGGTGGTATGCTTTTTGAATGGACCGATGAATGGTGGAAGGCCAATGCCGACCTTCCTGAAAGGATACAGAAACAGCACAGGGAATGGTACGCAAAAAGGTGCTCTCAATATAAGGACCTTCAGCCCGACAAGCAGGACGCCGTGCCGCAGTTCGGGGCGCCTTTCCTTGACGGATGGAGCTATGAGGAATGGCTGGGAATAACGTCGCAGGGCAACGGAAAGCACAGCCCGTTCATGCGCCAGCTTAGGCCCGCCTGTTTTGAGCTAAAAAAACTTTGGGAAAAATACAGATAGTTATGAAAAAAATGTTTTCATTGTTCATTATTGTCCTGGTATCGGCCGCGTGCGTCGTGTTCGCGCGGAGCGCGGTAGCTGGCGAGGAAGACCTCGGCGAAGTCGTCTTACAGAGGGGGTACGGCGAAGTAAGGCTGATAAAGCTCTCGGGCGGAGCCTGGCAGATGATAGTCGACAACGAACCTTTCATCGTCAAGGGGGTTGAATACTCACCGGACCTTGTAGGAGTAAAACCTAAGACCAAGAACGAATGGATGAACTACGATTCAAACCTCAACGGCGTGTGCGATCCCGCTTATGAATCGTGGGTGGACAAGAATGCAAACAATTTCCGTGACAAGAAAGAAAAACCTACGGGCGATTTCAAATTATTGGAAGAAATGGGGTGCAACACGATAAGAATTTACCACCCGACGAACGTCAACAAGCAGATACTCAGGGACCTTTACAAGACCTACGGAATAAGGGTAATAATGGGTAATTTTCTCGGGGCCTACACCATGGGAAGCGGAGCGGAATGGTCTAAAGGCACGGACTATTCGGATCCCGGGCAAAGAGAGAAGATGAAGGAGAGCGTGAGAGAAATGGTGCTCGAGCATATGGACGAGCCCTACGTGCTGCTCTGGATGCTCGGAAACGAAAACGACGTCAAAGGTTACTACGAAAATTCCACTTTCACGAACACGAACGCGTATACGGATCCCGAAACGTACGCGCGGTTCGTGGGCGAAGTGAGCAAAATGATAAAAAAACTCGATCCCGACCATCCGGTGGGGGTATGTAACGCCTCGTATGGTATACTGAAGTACTACGACAGATACGCCGATGACCTCGATATTATCGGCATGAACGCCTATAAAGGGCCCTATGGTTTCGGAACGCTATGGGACAGGGTAAAGTTTTACGTCGACAGGCCGGTCATAATAACGGAGTACGGATGCGACGTGTACAACCAGCTCAAGGGGTCGGTCGAAGAGGACTATCAGGCGAGGTATCACGGCAACGCATGGAAGGACATAGAAGATAATTCTTATCTGGGTGAAGGAACCGGCAATTCCCTGGGCGGAGTGATCTTCTGCTGGCTGGACAAATGGTGGCTCTGCGGCGCGCCTGAAAAACACGACACCGACGCAGGGGCGTGGGACGGGCCGACCATGGACAACAAATTCAACGACGAATGGCTAGGCATATGCGGACAGGGCGACGGAACAAACAGCCCTTTTTCGAGAAGACTTCGCAAGGCATACTACCTGTATAGAGACAAACTTTGGGCAGACTGATAATAAAAGCGACGATACTTCTGGTCATTGGCGCCGCGACCGTTACGGCAGCAACCGTGACGGTCAGCTCAAGGAAAATACTGCTTGACGGAGCGGAGTTCACGGTCAGAGGCGTGAATTACTCGCCCGTACCGGTGAATTATGACTGGCAGTACGTTTGGGCGGATGCCCCTTCCATATATAATGCCGACCTGCCCCTGATAAAAGCGATGGGGGCAAATACCATAAGAACCTACCACGAACGCAACATCTCGAAAGCATTCCTTGACGCGGCATACGTGAACGGACTCTACGTCATTGTAGGATGGACGGAAGAACTCTGGGACAAGGACTTCTCAAGTTCAGCCGCGCGTTCCGTCTATGTCGGCAGGTTCGGGGATTTCGTTAACCTCTGGAAGGACCATCCCGCGGTCCTCATGTGGTGTTTCGGAAACGAAGTCGAGGAGCACACAGTTTCGAAACAGGGATGGTACCTGCTGCTTGAGGAAGCCGCGCAAAAAGCGCATTCACTGGATCCAGGCCATCCTGTGACTACCTCTAACCAGGAAAATACAGAAATCGGAGAAAACGCTTTATCGGCGGACGATGCGTCGCTTGCCGCCCTGGACGTCTGGGGCGTGAACATATACAGGGGGGAGGGTTTCACGAATCTTTTCACGGAAATGAGCACAAAAACGGCCAAGCCTTTTTTTGTGTCCGAATTCGGTTGTGATGCCTATGACAGCTCCGCGCAGAGCGAGGACGCCGCGAATCAGGATTCGTATCTAAGAAACCAGCTGTCAGAAATATCCTCCAATCTGACGAGCGCCGGCGGGATATGCGGCGGCTGCGCGGTGTTTGAGTGGTGCGATGAATGGTGGAAAGGCGCGAGCGTGCCGCTTGACAAATCGATGCTTGGCACAGGCGGAGTGTACGGCCCGGGATACCACGACACGGCGGCCGATTGGACCAATACAAGCTACAGCTGGGATTCTGGAATGAATGAAGAGTGGTGGGGAATGGTCGCCGTCAAGGCGGGTTCATACGAACGTGTGCCCAGACTCGCGTATTATTCCGTAAGGGACATCTGGAATCCTGGGTATTCTGCGCTGGGCTCGAACGCTTCGGCCGCCTCAAGGATATTCGAAGGGGAGATAAAAAGCTATCCGAATCCTTTCGCGGTCACTAAAGAGCCCGCAAGAATTGAATTCACGGTCAACGGTACCCCGGGGATATCCGTAATGATATTCGATCTCAGGGGGGACAAGATAATACAGCTGGATGACATCATTGAGCTCGGCTCCGGAAAAATGGCGGTCAACTGGTTCGGAAAGGACGAAGACGGAAATTTCGTGACGAGCGGTCTCTATATTTGCAGGATCAGGGCGCAGACAGGTTCGCGGGACGAAGTCAAATACAGGAAGATCGCGGTTTTCAGATAAACAATGAATATAAAGAAACTAGCCCTGTTTGTCGTAATAATCGCCTGTACGGCCGGTCGCGTATCGGCGCTTATGCCGGGCTATGTTTCGGCGAGGGCCGTGGGAATGGGGGAAGCATTCTCTTCAATCGCTACTGAAAACTCGGCTTTGTTTTACAACCCCGCGTGTCTCGGGGACTTGGAGAGGAGAGAGATATCGGGGTTGTTCTCAAGGGACTATTTTGAGACCAGTTATTCGTTTATTTCATACGGCCAGTCTTTGAGGCGCACAGGAGGCCTGGCGTTGGGAATGACTAGGACGTCCAACGAGTTCGAGAGAACGGATGCGTGGGGTAATTCACGCGGCGATGCGCAAATAACAAGCGATGTTTACATGGTAGGGTTGGGCTATTATAAAAACCTTCCGGTTTCGTTCGGCATCACGTCAAAATTCATAAGAGAAACCATCGATAACTATTCCGTGTCAGGATTCGCTTTTGACGTTGGGAGCTACGTTGAAGTCACTCCGTTGAGGGTAGGACTCGTCGTTCAAAACGCGGCAGGTGGAAAGCTCAGCGGCACGTCTGTTTATGACGGGTCAGGGGTTAAAGAAGATATCCCTCAACTGATTAGGTTCTCGGTTTCGTTAAACGCCCAAAAGGACATAGAAAGAGCAACGGATCCCGATGGTTCTCCGGCAGAACCTCTAAATTTAAAGTATTCGATAGTTGCGGATTTCATCATTCCGTTTGATAAACCCGATAAATTTGAATTAAGCCCCGGAGCGGAACTTTGGATTAACAGGACGATAGCGTTAAGGACGGGATTAAGGGAAATGAAGGATTATACTGCGGGTTTGTCGTTCGAATTCGGGTCTATAAGACTCGATTACGGTTTTATATTCAGCAAAGAGCTTGAAAATATGCATCTTATTTCGACTTCGATATATTTGAATTAAGCTGATGCGCTTTAGTGCTTGTATTCGCCTGAAATAAGAGGCCTTATATGAGCGCATATACCGTCCTAGAGGGTGTGGCCATCAAACAATCAATTAAAAATAGAAGCTTTTATTTGAAAATTACTTGACAATCAAGAGAAAATCTGTTATAAATTTAATCAGATGTTTGGAAATTAGCGAAAAATTCAATAATTAATACATTTCGATGAGGCTTATTTAAAAGAAATGGCTATTAAATTACCGCAGGTCAAATTGCCGGAGCTGCCTTTTTTAAAGCCAAAAGACGCTATAGCGGTTGACGTCGGTACATCGTCCGTAAAGATCGCCTACCTTAAACACGCCGGAAGCAAATACACTCTGTTAAAATGGGGACTGATCCCGATAAATGAGGGGAGCGTTGACTTGTCTCCTCAGGAAAGAAAGGGGATCGTCGAAACAAGAGTGGCTGAATACCTTGCCAAGGAAAAAATCCCGACAAAAAACATTGTCAGCTCGGTTTCGGGTAATCAGGTCATAGTGCGGTACGTTCACCTTCCGAAGCTTTCCAGAGAAGAACTTGTAAAGACGATCCAATTCGAGGCTGAACCTTACATACCTTTTGATATAAGGGAGGTTGACCTTGGTTTCCATGTTTTGGGCGATGTGGTGGAGGAAGGCCAGAAGAAAATGGAGACCATACTTGTCGCGGCCAAGAAAGACGTCGTGCAGAGCCGTCTGGAGATATTCAACGACATAGGATTGAGGATGGTCATTATGGATCTTGATGTTTTCGCGCTCCAGAACGCTTATGAGATAAACAGGGACCATTCCCAGAATGAAACCGTCCTGCTTATCAATATAGGTAACTCCGTGACCAACATGGCCATAGTCGAGAACGGCGTTTCAAAGGTCGTCAGGGACGTTTATATTTCCGGCGGGTCGTTCACGAAAGCCATACAGAGGAACCTCGCCTGCGACATCAAGACCGCCGAGGATCTCAAGTCAAGATACAGCATACTCGTAACGGCGGAAGAAAAGGAAAAAACCCTCTCCCAGAACCAGAAAGAGGCCCTGCAGGTATCAACGGCCATGACCCCGGTGCTCAAAGACCTCCTCGGCGAAATCCAGAGATCCATAGACTTTTTCATATCGCAGAATCCCGAAAGGAGCATCAACAGGGTCCTGATGTGCGGGGGATCGTGCTTTGTCAAGAACCTTGACGGTTTCCTTCATCAGGAACTCAAGATACCGATCGAAGTTTTTAATCCTTTCAAGAGCATTGCGGGCGGCGAGATTGTTCCGGACAATTCCGCCCCGCTTTTCGCGGTGGCGGTCGGGCTCGCGACAAGAAGAGAGAACGACTTAGGCAAATAAGGCAACGATATGATAAAAATAAACCTGCTTGCACCGGATGCGATAAAAAAAGAGGAGCGCAACGAGATTCTCATCCTCGCTTACGCGTTAATAGCCGCGCTGTTTCTCATAGGGCTTGCCAGATACGGCTTGAAATACAACAATTACAGGAAACTCGAAGCAAGAATAACGAAATCACAGAACGAACTTCAGAAATATGAAGGTATAGTCAAGCAGGTGGAGACTCTCCAGGCCACAAAGACCATACTTGAAACCAAAAAAAACGTAATAGATGCGCTTAAACAAGGAAGGGTGACGTATCCGCGTTTTCTGGAGGAGATGCTCGCTATGATGCCATCCAACCTCTGGTTTAAGAATATGTTCACCACTTCCCAGCCAGACGGGAAGATAGCCATCAAGCTTGACGCGGAATCGCTGGACAATTACGCGATAGCTGATTTCATAACATCCCTTTCGCTGAATCCGGACTTCGAGGATGTGGTTCTCGGGCCGATCAATACGACGACAAGCGACAAAAGGACCACTTCCGTGTTCAATTTATCTTTCAATTATTTAAAGAAAAAACAATGACGAAAAAAATGCAGCAGAACATCATTATGATCGTGCTGGTAACCTTCGGGCTGGGTTTTGTCTATTTCAAATATATGATAACCCCACTGAACACCAAGTACGCGGAAGGCCTCAAGACGCTCAATCAGGTCGAGAACAAGCTGGCGGAAATGAAAAGAAGGGCTCTGGAACTGCCGCGCCTTCAGGCTGAAATGCAACTGCTGGAAGAGGAGGTGGCAAGCCTGGAAAAACTCCTGCCCAAGGAAACGGAGATATCAGGGTTGCTTAGGCTTGTGACAAAAACTGCGCAGAAATATAAACTGACAGTAAAAACGATAGTACCCGCCACGGTAGTCCAGCAGGAAAATTTGAACGAAGTCCCTTTTCAAATGACCATCCAGGGTACGTATCATTCGTTGGCATATTTCCTTTCTGATATATGCCAGGAAGACAGGATTCTGGGCGTGAAGAACATTATCCTGAACAGTTTCATGGGAGACAAGAACAATCCAAGTTCGGTCAACGTGACTTTTATTCTGCTTGCGTACACATTCAGAGGTTAGTTTATAATATGTATAGGTTCTTATTGATTCTTTTTCTTTTTCCGCTATTTCTGACTGGATGCGGGGACGAGCTGCCTCCGGAAAAGGTCATTATGCCTCCCTCAAGGCGCCCGCCGCTCAAGGCGGCCGACGCTTCGGCGGACGGGAAAATAGCGAAGAAATTCGTCTACAGGGGCGATAAATACAGAGATCCTTTCGTGCCTTTGACCGGCGAGGGTATGGTTTTCGGAGGAAGCGAAGAAGTCAACGTGCCGCAGGTTGGGGGACTGGCCCTTAAGGGTATAATAAAGGAAGGCAAGCAGAAGATCGCATTGATTTCAGGCGGTGGTATATCTTATACGCTTCAAAACAGCCGGCTGTATGACAGCAAGCAGAGGCTCGTGAAGGGGATAACGGGCATCATAAAAGAAGAATCAGTTGTAATTATAGCTCCGGACAAAACCACGAAAGAGTTGAAGCTCAGGAATAGGGAGCGTTAAGCCATAAGGAGGCTTATTAGAATGAAAAAAATTATCCTAAGGACGGGCGTTCTGCTGTGCTTTACTGTATACGTGTTTTCTTGGGCGCAAAGCGTCGATTTCAAGACCCTTGACAAAATATCCTTGGAGGGAAGTGATATCGTTATGACCCTGTCCGGGGAAACAAGGAGCCACGTGTTCAAGATAAGCAACCCACCGAGAATAGTAGTAGAGCTTTCAAACACGGAAATCAACGTGAAGGACAGGGAGATCGAGGGGCCAGGCGACCCGATAAAAAGGGTAAGGAGCGGCCAGTTCCAGAACGAACCAGTAAAGATAGTCAGGATAGTCGTGGACCTGAAGAAAATGGTGGAATACGAATTGAGTTCCAATAACAACGTGGTTACGCTGACCCTTAATCCTGACGAGGCAAAGGAGCAGGAATCGCTGCCGGGTACCGATGCCGAAACGATCGTCGCGGTGCCTTATGACGAAACCACGCAGACCAAGGCAGAAGCTGAAACCGTGAAGAAACCGGCTGAAGCTCCGGGTTTTGAAAGCGAAAAAAGCGCCGTTATGGAAGACAAGCAAAAGGAAGCCAAGTCCGCTGCGGCGCCGGCCGCCACCGCGAAAAAAGCTCCGAAAAAAGCAACAAAAAAGGCTTCCAAAGATGCCAAAAAGGAAGAGCAGAAAAAAGCCGAGACAAAAAAACTGGTGCTTCCAAAAAAACCTATCGACGTCGATTTTGAAGAGGCAGATATCAGGGACGTATTCAGGATCCTGTCCGTGAAAAGCGGGATAAACATCATATACGGGGATGATGTTACCGGAAACATAACGTTAAGACTTGACAACGTGCCGTTTGACAAAGCCTTTGACACGATACTGTCACTTAAAGGCCTGGTGAGCCAGGAGGTCGATGTAAATATACTGCGCGTCTCGACGCCCCAGAAGATATCCGAGCAGAGGGCGCAGGCGGTGACGTTTACGAAAATATACCCGTTGAATTATGCTAACTCCGAAGAAGTGAAATCAAATCTCGACACGGTTAGAACAGCTGAGGGAAGACGGGGTAATATTTCCGTAGACCAGCGAACGAACAGCCTGATTGTCACGGACACGCCGGAAGGGTTGAATTCTGTTGAAAAAATCATTCTTGAATTGGATAAAAAACCTGCGCAGGTTATTATAGAAGCGAAGATAGTCGAAGTGGTATTGAATAAGGAGAGCGACCTGGGGATACAGTGGCAGTACGCCGCGACGATAACAAATGAACCGAACAATCAGGTATATTTAGGTTCCACCCACTCTGAAACATCCGATGACGCCCTCGGAACTTCCGCAAGCCCTGGTGCGACCGTGATTTCACCGCTCAGCCCTGCGCAGGGAGGAACGGGAGTTTCGCTGCCCGCAAGCGCGGTAAGCGGCCAGATCGGGGCGATTTCATTCGGCATAGTGGCCAATGACACGCTTATCACGGGCGTGCTGAACGCTCTGGCGCAGAAAGGGTTGTCAAAGCTTCTTTCAAATCCCAAGGTAACCACGATCAATAACAAAGAAGCCAAGATACTCATAGGGCAGAGGATACCGTACACGACGACGACCGTCACGAATACCGGTTCAACGCAGAATACTTCATTCCTGGATGTCGGCGTGAAGCTTACGGTGAAGCCCACCATAAACGTCGACCAGAAGATCACGCTTGACGTTCATCCGGAAGTCAGCCTGTTCGTGAGAGCAGACCCCGCAGGGCCCGTGATAGGTACGAGAGAGGCCCAAACCACGGTTCTTGTGAGCAACGGGGAAACGGTCGTCATAGGCGGATTGATAACGGAAGAAGACAGGAAACTCGGAACTCAGGTGCCGCTATTGGGCGATATTCCGATCATCGGCCATCTGTTCAGAAGAGACTACAAGAGCAAACAGAAGACCGAATTGCTGGTCTTCCTGACGCCGCAGATCATTAACAATTGATTTCAAAGCAGTGAACGGCAATAGTACTAATAAAAGCCCCGGTAGAGGGCTTTTTTAGTTTAGATTTTAAAAATGGAAAAAACCGAAAGGCAATTAACAGTCCCATACCTTTTTGCAGTGATATTGTTGTCCTCGTTCGGGGGTTTTAATTGGAGCATTCTCTTAAACACGGCGGTAGCGCTTCTGACGTTCCTCCACTTGGTCATCTTCTTCAACAAGCATAGGATCCGGATAGACCTAAAGGCCCAGTACCCCGCGGTGTTGTTTCTTGCTGCGGCGCTGGTTTCCTGCGCGGGAAATAACATGATATTTCAAATAAAGGGTGATTTTCCGATACTCCTTGCGAGTATATATCTGTATTTAGTGGCTGGTACGCTTGATTTGCGAGAAAAGCGGAGGCTTGTCAATGCATTGATTCTAGTGGCGGTTTTTTATTCGACGGTACTTTGCGCGGAATACGCCATGCTCCGGCTGAATCTGATGAACAAGTTTGGGTTCCTTCAGGTGATGGGAATAAACACGAATATGATGTCAGGATATCTCCTGATCTTGCTGCCGATTGCGAATACCTATGAAAAAGGCGGAGGACCGGCACGAATCGTTATAATGTCGCTGATAATCGCCGGAATAGCGGTTTTAGGTTCATACGCTGCCGTGGCAGCGGCGGTTGTCGTCGTCGCGGCGGTTTTATTTGACCGGTACGGTATATCAAGGTATACGGTGGCGGCGTTGGCGGCTGTCATCATAGCTGCCGTAGCTCTGAAGTATTTTTCCGGCGGGAGTTCGGTCATTGAAAGGATGCACTGGTGGAAAACGGCTCTTGTGATGTTTATCAAAAATCCCGTAAATGGAGTCGGATGGGGAAACTACGGCCCTCTTTACCTTAATTTCAAAACAAGCATATCGCAAAACAGCTACTTCGCGCACAACCTGTTTTTTCAGATCGCGGCGGAGGCCGGTATCGTGGGCCTGGCAGCCCTGGCCTTTTTGCTTGCAGGTCTGACAAATAATTTCAAAGCGCTTATAAGGGAAAAGAAGGAGTTTTATTATCCGGTTCTGCTTGGCTTGGGTGCGCTGATACTTTACAACATGTTCGACTATTCGTTTTATGTACCGGCAGTGATGTTAGTGTTCTGGACCTTCGCGGGTTTCGGAACGCGCGTCGCGGTAGAAGAAAGGAAAAGGAGGTTGATAGGATTTGCCGGGCAAACAGTAATAACCGTAATGGGATGCGCCGTTCTTGTTCTGCCGCAGATGTCGTATTTTTTCTACCTTAAGGCCGTTGATTACATGGGAAATAACGACTACGAGAGCGCCTACAGGATGGCAAAAAAAGCGGAAATGACGTATTCCCTGCCGGCAGAATATCATTCACTGATGGCGCAGATCAGCTTTTCTTCAAAAAATAGTAAAAGGGACGATGGCAGCGTTGACAGGGCGATATTTCATCAAAGGAACGCCATCACAAGGTATAAGAGTGCGGCGGTATTGTGGTCAGACCTGGCATGGCTTTATTCGTTAAAAGGACAAAATCGGTCAGCCGTGAGTGCAATGAAAAACGCGGTAAAATACGACAAGATGAACGTGAAATACAGGAAGTCGCTAAAAGAGCTTGAAGGACAGGAACAATGAGGATATCGATAAACAGGGACAACATACCGGTACTGTTTTTTTTGATGGTATGCGTTGCGCAGCTTTGGGAGATAGTCGTGCTGGGCAACGCGTATTACATAAGGGATCTTGTATATATTTTCCACCCCTGGAAAACGTACTGCGCGGAATTGATACAAAAGGGCGAATTCCCTCTATGGAACAGCTACGCGTACTGCGGGATGCCGCTTGCGGCGAACTGGCAGACCGGGGTGTTCTATCCGCTGGGTTTGTTCTTCTACGTATTCTCGTTCTCTTCGGCGCTGAAATACTACTATTTACTGCACATGTTCTTAATGGGTTATTTCGCGTATTTGTTCGGGAAGAAGATGGGATTATCGAACAGGGCATCGGTTGGTATGATGGTATTGTTCGCGTTGAACGGGTACATTTTGACGAAAACAGAATTTCTTTCGCACTACGCGGTGGACTCGTGGATGTTCTGTCTGCTTTTGCTTGCGGGAAACCCGGTCTTGTTCGCGGCCGCGCTGGCGTTAGCTTTTTTCGGGGGTCATCAGAACGCGTTAATGATATCGATGATAGCCGGAGTTTATTTCCTGTCGGTTACAAAAAAAAGGGAGATTTTATCGAATACGGGAAAAATACTGCTGGTTTTTACGGCGCTGGTGTCTGCGCAGCTGCTGATAACGACGGAACTGGTGTTGAATTCTTCAAGATACAAGGGCGACGCGATGAGCCCGAAGGTAGCGATGACGAATTCACTTGACGTCAGCGACCTTAAAAATATGGTTCTGCCTGCGGGGGAACAGAAGGCCGATACGGGGGAAAAACAGCCGTGGGAAAAGACTTTGTATGCGGGAATCATTGCCTTGATGATAATATCGGCGGGTGTGGCAAGGAACATAAAAGACCGAAGGGTATGGATACTGATGCTGATGCTTGCCGGAGGAATAGTGCTCGCGATGGGGAAAAACACGCCGGTATACCTCTGGTTGTACGAAAATCTGCCTTTTTTGAAGCTTCTGCGCTATCCGGTGCAGTATTATTTTATCTCTATAACCGCGCTTACGGTGCTTCTGGGAATATCGCTGAACGATAAGTGGCTGAAATGGCCGGCATTGGTTCTGATGACAATTGAACTGATTTTCTGGGGGCACGGAATAAATCCATCCACCGATAAAAACATATATTATAATAAAAATGAAATGATAGAATATATGCAGAAAAACCTGGGAGGTTCACGGTTCATTCTTAGCCCCGGCACTGAGAAGGACAGAAGGATCCCGTCACGGAGCCCGGAAGAAGGTTGGGAGCGGGCACGAGGGATGCTCTATAACCTGACGTGCATGCCGTATCATCTGAGAAACGCTTACGGAACCGGGGAACCGTTGACGTTGGAATCGGTAGAAGTCCTCGTGGACAAAGCGTACAAGCAGGGGACTCCTCAGGACGCCAGGCAAAACTACGCGGCTATGAACGTAAAATATCTTTTGTGCAGGAATGAGCTTAAAAATTCCAACGGATACAGAAAAAGTCACGTTTCAAACGATATGATAGTGTATGAAGTGGAGAAGGGCCAAAAAGAAGGGGCGGGTGTTTGTGACCTTTATTACCCGGGATGGAAGGCCCGCTCTGCAGGGAAAGCCGTGAAGGTATTGAAGAACGAAAGCGGTTTCATGGAAATATCGGAAGGAAAAAACAGGCAGGGTGCGGAGTTGTTTTACGATCCGCCGCTGTTCAGGACAGGGGTGTTGATATCTTTATTCGGGCTAATAGCCATTACTATCTTGGGAGTTAAGAAATTATGTGCGGCATAGCGGGTATTTATTCATATAAAGGCAGGTACGGGGAATCTCGTGCCGTCATCGAGAAAATGACGGAGGCGTTGCGCAGCAGGGGTCCGGATGACAAGGGGTTTTACGAGGGGGACAGGATAGCCCTTGGTTTCAGGAGGCTGTCGATAATAGACCTTGTGACCGGAAATCAGCCCATGCATAACGAAGAAAAAAACATATGGGTCGTGTTTAACGGCGAAATATACAATTTCATTGAATTGAGAGATGAACTGCAAAGAAAGGGGCACGAGTTCCTTACCAAGGCCGACACGGAAGTGATAGTGCATTGTTACGAAGAATACGGCGAAGGGTTCGTCGAGCATTTGGACGGGATGTTTTCGATAGGTATTTACGACGAAAAAAATGACAGGCTCGTGCTCGCAAGGGACAGGTTCGGAAAAAAGCCCCTGCATTACGCCTTTCTGGACGGGCAACTCGTGTTCGCGTCCGAAATAAAGTCAATGCTGAAGCATCCGGGAATATCGCGCGAGATGAACACTACATCCCTAATGAAATACCTTCATTTCGAGTACGTCCCCGCGCCGAACACGATATTTAAGGGAATAAAGAAGCTGATGCCGTCGGAAATGCTGGTGTGCGAAAACGGGCGCCTGAGGAGCAGGTTGTACTGGGATATCCCATACGGCGCGGAAAAAATGAAAGTGGGATTCGACGAAGCGGCCTCGGAAATAAGAAGGTTGTTGGCGAAAGCAGTCAAAAAGAGGATGATTTCGGACGTTCCAATAGGCGTGTTCCTCTCGGGAGGGATAGATTCGTCGAGCGTGGCCGCCTTGATGGCGATGGAAAGCGGTAGCAAGGTTAAAACCTTCAACATAGCGTTCACTAACAGGGATTACGACGAATCGGGGCCTGCGGAGGACGTGGCCTTGCACATAGGCTCTGAACACAACGAACAGTCATTTTCGCCTTCGACGCTCCTGGACGTGCTGCCGGAAATAACGGATTACATGGATGAACCTTTTGCTGACCCCTCTGTACTGCCGACGTACTTGTTGTCAAAAATGACGAGAGAAAAAGTCACGGTGGCGCTCGGAGGCGACGGAGGGGACGAAATATTCGGAGGGTATCCTACCTATAACGCGCACAGACTCTACGATTACTATTCGGCAATGCCAGGATTGATAAAAACTGCCGTAAAGGGTGTTATAGAATCACTGCCGGTATCTTCCGGCTATTTCGGTATCGATTTCAAGCTAAAAAGGTTCATCAGCGGCGACGGATTGCCGGACGGAGAAAGGCACATCACGTGGATGTCCGCCTTAAAAAAGAACGAAATCAAGGAGCTGTTAAAGGCCTCGCAAAAGGACGTGGAGGTAGATGTCATATACGGAGAACTCGCGAAATACGCAGGCCAGTCAATAACCGCGAAAGCAGATCTTCCGATGTACATAGACGCGAAAATGTACCTGCAGGACGATATACTGGTCAAAGTTGACAGGGCGAGCATGGCGGTGTCGCTCGAAGTCAGAGCCCCGTTCCTTGACAAGGAACTCACGGAATACGCGGCAAGGGTGCCGATAGATTATAAAACGAGCCTCTTCGGGACGAAAAACATATTGAAAAAAGCAGTGGAGGATCTGCTCCCGAAAAGGATAATAAACCGGAGCAAGCATGGATTCAGCGTACCGATAAACGTTTGGTTCAGGAACGAACTAAAACCGCTCATATCCGAATACCTCGGGAAAGAAAGGCTCAAGAAGGAAGGGATATTTGACGCGGATTACGTAAGCCGCCTGGTAGAGGAACACATGAGCAGGAAGAAAGAACACCGCAAAAACCTGTGGGTTCTGTTGATGTTCCAGATCTGGAAGGAAAAGTATGGTTAATGCAAGCGCACCGCTGATCGCGATTACGATGCTTACGGCCGTTTTCTTCTGGAAATTCGCGCTGGCGTGGGGGAAGGTATCCGGGAGTTTCGGCGACCTGGTGCTTCATTACTATCCGCTTAAACACATGGCTGCTGAAAATATCATCGCGGGAAAGATGCCGCTCTGGAACCCGTATATTTTCACCGGGCAGCCGTTTATAGCGAACCCGCAAAGCTCGGTATTCTATCCGTTCGGCCTTGTATTCAACATCTTTCCCGTAGGCGCCTCCTTCAACGCCTTCATCGTTATGCATATCATTCTGGGAGGATACTTCTTCTATCTGCTGCTGAAGAGCAAGAAGCTTGCCAATTCTTCGTCGATGTTGGGCGCCCTGTCCTTCGCTTTCTCGGGGTTCATGCTCTACAGGATACCGGCAGGCCATCCTATTGAGCTTGCCGGATACGCGTGGCTGCCGGCAGCGGTGATGTTTATAGACAGGATTGACGGAAAAAATGCCCATACAACGGTCGTGTTCGCGCTTTCGTTGGCGCTCGCGTACCAGGCGGTTTCCGGGCACGTTTACGCCATAATGTGTTCTTTTGTTTACGCGTCGGTCGCGGTGATATCAAGGAGACTGGGCAATTGGAAGCAGATGCTTGCGGCGTTCGTGGCCTGCGGCCTGATATCTTCGGTTCAGCTGATACCGACAATGGAGCTTTCGAAAGCGGTCGAAAACATGACGTGGGTGAAACTTGCGGAAAACTACTCGCTTCCGCTGAAAAACCTGATAAACATTATACTGCCGGATTTTTACGGCAACGCGTTAAAAGGGGATTACGTTCATCAGTCGAGCCCGTCGTTCTTTTTTGAAAAGCACGGCCTGTATTACGGATTAGCGGCTTTTATGTTCTTCGCCTGGGGGACGGTGAAGGTAAAAACCGGAAGGATCCGCTATCTGGCGGTAATAGCGATCGCGCTGCTTTTGAGCACGGGATACAAAAACCCGTTCGTCAGGCCGTTGTTTGAGAACATCCAGTTTTTGGAGTTCATAAGGGTGCCGGCCAGGTTCTACGTACTCGCGATGGTCTGCATGACGGTGATAGCTGCGTGCTGCTTCGACGCCGTAATGAGAAGAAAGAATACGTTTGTCAAGGCGCTGATACTTATGTTTGTCTTCGCCGACCTTTACGCGCATAACCACGGTTGCGTGTACGTGCAGGATATCTCCGCCTTAAGGTCAAGAAGCGTGATAAACGACGTGGTAAGCCCGATGTACCGGCTCGCGACGGAACCCGATCTGCTGATGGCGAACAAATCGATGCTTAACCACCAGTACAATCTTAACGGGTATGAAGCGCTGATGCTGATGGATTTCACGAGGTACCTTGGACTCCGGGAGAAAGAGGCGATGTATCCGACCGGGCTGGCGAGGATTGACCTCGATTCGGTGCTGGCAAGAGGGTTGTCAGCAAGGTACAAGGTTACGCCAAAAAATTATGCAAATGACAAACTGCTGGCTGAATACCCGGGAGGCCTTAAGGTGTATGAAAACAGGAAATACCTCCCGAGAATATACTTCGCGAAGAATATCGTTAATGTGGATATGAAGGACCCATACGCGGTGATAAACCACCTGAGGAAAACCGCAAAAACGCCGAAAGAAGAGTTGCTTGTGGCTGACTCCGGCGATTTCATTGTTCGGTCCGGAGCCGAACCATCAGTGATTAAAGCAAAATTCAGCCAGGAGAAGATTGAAGTCGACGCGGTTGCCCCGCAGGATTCGGTCTTGGTATGCAGCGACGTTTTTTTTGGCGGATGGAAGGCCGCATCCGGGAAGAGGCAACTAAAGATGACAAGGGGCAACAAGGTATTCAGGGCCGTGTTCCTGGAAAAAGGGCTGTACTCCGGGGTAAACCGGATAATAATATATTATGATCCATCATCATGGAAGGCGGGGCTGTACCTGACGCTTATTCTTCTGATATCGATAGCGGTGTTGGCGGTTAAAAGAAGCGTGAACGTGACATGATATACGTGATACTTCCGGCGTACAATGAAGAAAAGGACATCAATAAAACGCTTGATGATTTCAGGAATATCAAGGGCAGGGCCGAATTCAAAATCATTCTGGTCGACGACGGGTCTAAAGACGGCACCGTACAAGAGGCCGAAAAGTACAGGCGGGAATACGACGTAATCGTAGTAAGGCACGAGACGAATAAAGGCCTGGGAAAGGCGCTCGCGAGCGGTTTCAGGTATCTTGAAAATGCGTTAGCCGACAGTGACGCGGTGGTAACGATGGACGCGGACGGGACTCATCCGGCGGCCCTGATAATCGATATGGCGGCGAAGATAAAGAACGGGGCCGACGCCGTCATCGCGTCGAGGTTCTGCAGTGCGGGCGAACAGCATGGAGTTCCGCCGGCAAGAAGGCTCCTGAGCGGCGTTTCAAACATTATACTCAAAGTGCTTTTTCCGGACAAGGCGATAAATGACTACACGAGCGGTTACAGGGCATTTTCAGGGAGAGTCGTGCGGGAAGTCGCGGGCATATACGGCCCGGAGATAGTGAGTGAATCAGGTTTTGCGGCAACGCCGGAGCTTTTGCTTAAAGTAAGGAAATCCGCGGTAAGAATTGAAGAGGTTCCTCTTGCGCTCAACTACGGCAGGAAGTCCGGTGCAAGCAAGATAGACATACCGAAGACAGTGTTGCGTTATGTAATGCTTATGATGAAATTAAAGGGTCTGCGCTGAATAAAGGAGGCTGCCATCAATAAAATAAAACTTGCCATAGGGCCGTTAATAGGCGGGATATTCCTGTACTTCGCGCTTAGGCAGATAGAGTTTTCGGCGGTTCTGGGATACATACGTGAAGTGAATCTCGCTTATCTGGCAGCGGGGGTTGCTGTGTACTTGGTGGCGTTTGTCTTGAGAAGCGTGAGATGGAAAGACCTCGTGTGTCCGATGAAGGAATGCCCAGTCGGCAAGATGTTTTCCCTGTTGATACTCGGTTTTTTTATGAACAACATATTTCCGCTGAGGCTCGGCGAGTTCATAAGGGTGAACGTGGCCGGCAAGAAGCTTGATGTAACGCGGAGCGGCCTGTTCGCTACGGTGGTCATTGAGCGTCTTTTCGACGGGTTAACGTACGTGATGCTGTTTTTTGCCGTCGTGATGTTCCTGCCTTTCCCGGCGTGGGCGAAAGGGACCTTCAGCCTAGGCGCGGTGGTCTTCGCGGGTTTACTGTCGTTTTTTTTCTTTCTCTTCAAGCACCAGGATATCGCGATAAACCTTTTCAAGAAGCTTCCGATACCTTCAAGGTTCCGGAACGCGGCGCATGATATATTCGAAAAATTCATAAGCGGGCTGGAGATCCTGTCGGACGTGAAATTGCTGGCGAAGATAGTGGGCCTCTCGATAGCCGTCTGGATAACTGAAAGCCTGCTCTACCTGTCGATGGGTCTGGCTTTCGACATAGGAATAGGCCCTCTTGAGGCGGTGCTGGTAATGGTGCTTATAGGCGTGGGTGCCATACTTCCGACCGCTCCGGGATATGTGGGCACGGTGGAATTCATGGGAGTAACGGCGCTCGTGTTCCTGGGAAAGGACAAGAATCACGCCTTCGGCTACGTGGTCACGCTTCATTCGCTCCAGCTGCTTGTCATCTCGATCCTTGGGATAAGAAGCTTTATAAAGGAAAAGATAACAATTGGCGAGCTTTTTAAAAAAGCGAGGGAATCTTCCGTATGACGGATAGCAAACAGGGCGGTTCAGGCATAAAGGAATATACAAGAACGGTGATGCTGACCTCGCGTTACTATCCCGTCGAAGGGGGCGCCGAGAAACAATGCAGGAGGATGTCAGGGGAACTTGTAAAAAAGGGGAAAAAAGTCGTTATTCTCACTCAGAAAGTAAAAAACGCGTTAAGGCACGAAAAGACCGGCGGAGTGGAGGTATTCAGGCTTGGCATTGCCCTGAATAACAGGATAGGCTCATTGGTTTATTTCATATCAGGCCTGTCGTGGCTTGCCAGGCGCCTGCGGGAATTCGACGTCGTGCACGCGCACGTGGCGACGGTCGCTGGAGTGATAGCTGCGGTGTGCACAATGGTTTTCAGGAAACCGTCTGTGTTGAAAGTCGCCGGAAGCAGGAACACGGGTGACGTTGCGATAGCGAAGAGAAGCTGGCACGGGAGGATGAAGCTTAGTTTCCTTGCCAAGAACATCACTTTTTTCGTCTGTCCCAGCGCTGAGGTGGCAGAGGAACTCAAAAAAACCGGAGTGGAGGAAAGCAGGATAGGAATAATCCCTAACGGCATAGACAACGCCGAGTTTTACCCTCTATCAAAGGAAGAAAAAGGCAGGATGCGCGCCAAACTTGGGTTGCCCGAAAAATCGAGAATATTTTTATATGCCGGCAGGCTGGAAAAAGGCAAGGGGATAGAGGATTTGATAGTTGCCTGGGGCCGGCTAGAACAGGAAAAAGGCACGGACGGAAAAGACCTCGTCGTAATCGGGGACGGCAGACTGATGGAAAAAACGAAACTCCTGGCCTCCGGGCTAAAAAACGTCATTTTTACAGGATGGAAAACCGAAACGAAGGAATACCTGCAATCAGGAGATTCTTTCATACTGCCGTCATACGGGGAAGGAATGCCTAATTCGCTGATAGAAGCTATGGCTTGCGGGCTTGTCTGCATAGCTTCGGACATAGGCGGTATCAGTGAGATGATAAGCGACGGCGAGAACGGCCTTTTGGTCCGGCCGGGAGACTCCGACGGCTTGTACGGGGCAATATGCAGGGTCCTCGAACTAGGGGACGAGAACGAGATTTCAAAAAACGCCAGAAAGCATACCGTCACTAACCTCGGGATAGGACTGGTGGCGGACAGGTACATCGGGCTCTACAACAGACTTTCCGCGGTAAAAAAACCTGCCTAAGTTGTTTTTCACGGAATTCTTTTATATAATATAAAAACAATTGAAAAGACCGTTAAAACAGCGTTTTGTGTTCTGCGGTGAACTGAGAGGTACTGATGATAGACGGAGTGATTGTCAAGAAGCTGGTGACAAACAACGACGAAAGGGGTTTTTTCAGGGAAATCATAAGGAAAACCGACGATGTCTTCAACACGGAATTCGGGCAGTGGAGCCATTCAAAGATGCACGCCGGGGTCCTGAAGGCCTGGCACATCCACCAGAAACAGACGGATTACTGGTACGTGGCGAACGGCCTGCTGAGAGTAGCGCTGTGCGACAGGAGAAAAGGTTCCAAAACATACGGAAAAATCATGGAATTTCTAATGGGAGAAAAACAGGACGCGACAGTCGTGCGTATTCCTCCCGGCGTGGCCCACGGCTGCAGGTGCCTTGAGGGTCCGAGCGACCTGATATACGCCACGTCCAGCATTTACGATCCTTCGGACGAGGGCAGGATAGCGCACGATGACAAAGAGATAGGATATGACTGGATGAAAGACGGCGAACCCAAGGGGACCGGAGCAAAAAAATGATACCGGTATTCAAGCCCTGCATGGATGATCGGGAAGTCGAGGCCGTTACCGAGGTGCTGAAAAGCGGCTGGATAGGTCTCGGCCCGAAGACCGGAGAGTTCGAGGATAAATTCGCCAAGTATATCGGCGTTAAATACGCGGTGGGCGTCAATTCCGCCACCGCGGCCCTTCATCTCGGAATGATGGTGCTGGGGCTTGAAGGCTCGGAAGTCATAACGACGCCGATGACTTTTATTTCGACGAACCACGCAATTCTGTATAACGGAGCTGTCCCTGTTTTCTGCGACATAGAAGAGGATTCGCTCAATATCGACGCTTCGAAAATAGAGGCGCTCGTGACGAAGAAGACAAAAGCGATAGTGGTAGTTCACTATGGCGGCTACTCGGTGGATATGGATAAGGTCAATTCCGTAGCTAAAAAGCATGATCTAAAAGTCATAGAGGACGCGGCGCACGGCTGCGGAGGGGAATACAGGGGCAGAAAGCTCGGGTCCCTGGCGGACATCGGGTGTTTCAGTTTTCACGCCGTCAAGAACCTTTCCACCGGCGAAGGCGGAATGATAACAACGAACGACGAAGCGCTCTACAAGAAACTTATAAAACTGCGCTGGATGGGGATAACAAAGGATACCTGGAGCAGGGGTTCGGAGGATTCAAAGGGCTATTCGTGGTACTATAACGTCGAAGGAGTGGGATACAAGTACCACATGAGCGACATAGCGGCTTCACTGGGCATCGTCCAGCTCGGAAAGATAGACGTTACAAATAGTAAAAGGAAAGAGATTTCAGAAAGATACTCGAAAGCCTTCCTCGGGGCCGGCGGCATAGAAGTGCCGAAGGCTAAAGAATACATGTCGAAACCCTCCTGCCACAACTACGTCATAAAGATCGGCAAAAGGGACGAACTCAACAAATTCCTCAAGGACAGAGGCATATCCTCAAGCGTGCATTACATCCCGAACAACCATTACGATATGTACAAATCCTGCAGGGGAAAGACACCGGTTTGCGACACAGTATGGAAAAGGATATTGACCCTGCCACTGTACCCCGACCTCAAGGACGAGGAGATAAAGCTTATCATTGATTCCGTGCTGGAATTTCAAAAATGAGCCAGGTAGCAAGTTCAGCATTCCTTGTCACTTCCTTCACTTCAGTCGGCCTGATACTCTCGTTTCTTAGCAACGTATTGATAGCCGCCAAGTTCGGCGCCGGCGCCGAGATGGACCTGTACTTTGCCGCGATAACCATACCCCTGTTCGTTATAGAGATAGCCACGAGCACGCTCAATTACACTTTCATCCCGTTTTTTACCGAATATTCGATTAAAAAGCGCGATAACTTGTGGAAGATCGTGAGCGCGGTCATAAACCTCATAATCATCGTCACGGTCGTCACAACGGTAGTCGGCGTGGTTTCTTCGGGCCAGATAATGTCGTTCATAGCGCCCGGTTTCGGCCAGGCGCAGGTAGCGGGCTCGAGAATAATACTGCAGATACTCCTGCCGCTGACCATATTCGCCGTGCTTAACGAGCTCTTCGCCAGCATATACTATTCAAAAAGAAGGTTCATGATACCTTCCTTCAACAAGATAATCGCGCCGGTGCTGATTATCGCGTATATCCTTCTTTTTCACGACGTATTGAGCACGAAGAGCATAGTCCTGGCAATGCTCACCGCCGGAATCGTGCAGATGTTCCTTCTTTTGGGCGGGATGTGCGCCAAAAAGGAAATGCAGTATAGTTTCAACCTTGAATTCAGAAGCGAGGGCATCCGCGAACTGATAGGCCTCATGCTGCCGCTGGTCATAGGGATGATAATATACAGAGGCGTTCCGATAGTGGACAGGTTTTTCCTTTCGAAACTCGGGGAAGGGAGTATTTCACACGTTGGATACGCGCAGAAGCTCATAGCCGTACTTTCGATGATACTTGTTTCCGGCATATCGCTGTCGATATTCCCGTCGATGTCGAAATACGCGGCCGAGAGGAACATGCCGGCGTTCAAGGGGATAATATCGAAGGGGATAAAAATGCTGCTTTTTATGGGCGTGCCGATAATGGTCTTTCTCTCTGTGTTTGGAAGGGACGTAATAAAGGTTGTTTTCGAAAGGAGGGCGTTCACATCCGGCGACACGGGAGCGGTTTACATAGCGTTCGTGATATACCTTCTGTCGCTGCCTGCGAGCATGATAGGAACGGTCATATCGCAGGGTTTTTACGCGCTCAAGCGGAACCTGCTGATCTCGTCGCTGGGATACGTCCTGTTCCCGATATACGTTTTCCTGTGCTATTTTTTGCTCGGAAGGATCGGATACCTGGCCGTGCCGGCGGCATTCGCGGTGTTCCACAACCTCGCGATAGTAATGACGATTGTAATAATAAAGAAGATAACAGGCGGCGCCGACTGGCACCCGGTTTTGCCGACGCTGGCGAAGATTGCGGCCGGAACGGCGATGAGCCTGGCAATGGTGTATCCTTTTTACTATATCGCGGAAGGCGCTCCGCTGGTAAAGGTGCTTTTGTGCGCGTGCGGTCTGGCCGTTTACTACGTTTTTTCAAAGAAGGTGTTCAGGATGGAAGAAGCGGCGCTAATTGACGAATTGTTCGGAAGAATAAAAGCGAGGTTCGGATTATCATGACGAATATAGTGATGTTTTTTCCGAGGCCGTGGCCTGGAACGGGGATGGCGGGCAGGCTTCCTTACGCTCTGATTCACCTGAAAAGCCATCTAAAAAAGCACGGTATTAACGTCAGGATAATAGACGAGAGAATGGAACAGGACTTGGAAAGTTCTCTGGAAGGATTAGAGCAAGCTGAATGCTTCGGCATAAGCTCTTTTACGGGCATACAGATATCGAACGGGCTGAAGATATCAGCGCTGCTTAAAAAGAAGTATCCGAAAATACCTGTTGTCTGGGGGGGGTGGCACCCGACTTCGATGCCAAAACAGACGCTTGAACACCCGCTCGTTGACATTGTGGTGAGGGGACAGGGCGAGACAGCGTTCAGGGAATTAATCGATGCCCTGAGAAACGGAAAGAGCCTTGAAGGCATAAAGGGCCTTTCGTACAAAAAGGGAAATGAAATAGTAAGCAATCCGGACAGCCCGGTAGTGGATTTTATGAAGGACCTCGAGATTGACTACGGCGAAATAGACGTGGAAAAGTACATTTTCAGGCAGCCCTGGGGCGACAGGACCATAGGAATGATAGCGAGCATGGGATGCCCCTACGACTGCACCTTCTGCGCGGTATCGGTCGTGTACAAGAGGCACACCTATTACAGGGACATCGACAGGGTCATTTCGGACATCGATTATCTGGTCGCGAAACACGGCATAAACGCCGTTACTTTTGACGACGACAATTTTTTCGTGTCCGTTAAAAGGGTGCGCGAGTTCTGCGCGAAGCTCATTGCCAAACCTTACAAGATATCTTGGGACGCGGGTGCGCACGTCGGCCTGCTGCTAAAGGCGTTCGGGGAGGAAGACATAAAGCTGATACGCGATTCCGGATGCAGGCAGCTTCACATAGGCGCGGAGTCCGGATCCGACGAGGTGCTTCGTATACTCGACAAGAAAGCCACGGTCGCGGAGAACGTGGATTACGTGAAAAAAGTGAGCAAGTACGGGATACGCTCGTTCCTGTCCACGATGGTATGCGTGCCAGGCACGTCGACCAAGGACATTTACGATACGACGGAGCTAATACTCAAATGCCGCCGGATAGACCCGCACATTGGCTACAGGCTCTTCTACTATACCCCGTACCCGTGTACCCCGCTGTACAAAACGGCCGTTGAAAACGGGATGAAGGAACCTGCAAACCTCGAGGAATGGTCTCACCACACCCTTAGGAAGTTCAAGGGCCCATGGATTACCAAGGCGCAGAGGAAGCTCGTGAGGTATTTCGTATTCTACTATTTTCCGTATTCTTCGCGGATAAAGGACGAAAGCGACATATATCCGGCGGGACCGGTGAAAAAATTCTTAAAGGCGGTTTACAAGTCGGTTTTTGCCAATTTCATCCTGCGCTGGATTGCAAGATGGAGGGTCGAGAACTCGTTTTATAAATTTCCGGTTGACGCCGAATTCGTGATTTTCGGAGAAAGGCTCAGGAATATATACACGAAGGCGGCGCACGGATCCGGGAACATATTCGAGGATTATGAAGATTAGCGAGATAACAAAAAAAGTACTAAGAAAACTCGGCCTTGAACCCGAAAGGGATTATTACAGGGACTGGGTGTCCGAAAAGGGAAGACAATACAGGATGGACGTGTACGAACGCCAGAAGGAGCGCGGCGCGGCTGAGCTTGTATCGAACCCGACAATAGATGAGATAAAGGCAGACATAGGAAAATACTCGCCGGAGGGAGTGCTTGAGATAGGATGCGGGTGGGGGCGGATAATGAACGGCCTGAGGGACGAGTTTAAAGTCGAAGGCTGCGACTGCTCAAAAGACATGCTAGACAGGGTATATCCCGGGCTGAAGACATTCTACTGGGACGTTGTCGCGGAAGCGTGCCCAGAAAAGGCAAAGAAGTGGGACGTTCTGTTTTGCAGAGGGGTGTTCCAGTACGTCGTTGAAAACAAAAAAAGACTGCAGAAAGCCTTTGACAACACTTTGCCGGTGACCGGCAAGGCGTTCATAATATACGAATGGCCGGAAGTCCTGGATGAAATACGCAAGGTGTGCGAGGACGGCAGGTTGGTCCTCAAACCTATAAAACATCTGAGAGAATAGGAGAAAAAATGCCCATTACCATCAACGACGACAGAAAACTCTCGAAGAAGGAAGCCTCCGATATTGCCGGGGGCAAGGAGCTCAGGATCGACCTGGGCTGCGGCGTCAGGAAGAAAGAGGGGTATGTCGGGGTGGATTCCAAAAAGCTAGAAGGCGTGGACGTGGTCTGCTCGCTCGAGAAGGGTCTTCCGTTCGAAACGGGAAGCGTTGACGGCATATATTCCAATTTTTTCATCGAACACTTCCCCGACACGATATTCATTTTCAAGGAAATGTACAGGATCTGCAAGAATGGGGCGCTGATTGAGTTAACCCTGCCTTATTACCAGTCTTTCACGCAGTTCAAGGACCCGACTCACAAAGCCGTGATACCTCCGGAGATGCTGAGGTATTTTACCGATGAAAAGTGGTACGGTTCGGACTACGGGATTGGCACGAATTTCAAGGTGCTCAAAATATCGTATCAGTACCTGCCGCCTTTCGATTTCAGGGGTAATTTCATATTTACCCCGGTCCTGGCGGTGATGAGAAGGTTCCTTTGGAACGTGGTCCATTCGATACGGGTTAAGCTGGAGGTCGTCAAGTGAAAGTGCTTTTTCTGGCGGCAGGTGACCGGTTGCTTCCCAGCAGCAGGACAAGGGTTTTCCAGTACCTGCCTCATCTTCAAAAAAAAGGCATCGAGTCGAAAGTCATCATACACGAGCCGACGCTGAGTTTAGGCAACAGGTGTGTGTTTCCGTTCAACGCGGTTTTCAGGGCGATAAACGGGTTGTTAAAGGCCTTTGCCAGGGAATTGGGGGTTTTCAGATTCGTGAGCCTGGCGGGAAGATACGACGTATTGTTCATGCAAAAGGTGCTTCTTGACCACGACACGGTCAAAAAACTTAAAAAAACAGGTAAAAAAATAGTTTTTGATTTTGACGACGCAATTTTCAGGATACACGAAACGGACTCCGGGCTGAAGGAAAAAGAAGAGGAAATTAAGAAACGTTTCGACAATATTGTCGGAAACAGCGACTTGATAGTGCTAGAGAACGACCATAACGCTGAACACGTGGGCAAAAGCAACGTTTTAAAGATAACGGGGCCCATTGACACTGAACGATACGCGCCGCGAAAAAATACGGTGAAAGAAAAAGTGGTCATCGGATGGATAGGCAGCAGGACGACGACGATATATTTGAAGGAGATAACCGAGCTGTTAAGGCGGGTAACGCGGAAATACGGGAAAGCGGAAGTCCTTTTGATAGGTGCGGATCCGGAGATGGCGGATCTTGCGGGCTTTGAGATAGCGGAATGGAAACTCGACACGGAAGTAGGGAACCTCGCGAGGTTTGACATAGGCGTAATGCCATTGAAAGACGATGAATGGACGAGGGGCAAGGGAGGGTACAAACTGCTTCAGTACATGGCGATGGGGATACCGTCGGTGGCGTCGCCGGTGGGCATAAACCGGCAATTGATAAGAGACGGCCATAACGGCTACCTGGCGGGAAACGCAGGCGAGTGGCTGGAGAAAATAGAATACTTGATAAACAATCCGGGCGAAAGAGCGAGAATGGGCGCGAACGCGAGGAAAGACGCCGAACAGGTCTATTCATTCCACAAGGCAACCGAAAAGCTGGTGCATGCCATTAACGAAATCTTATGAACAAAAGTCAAGAAATAAAAGGGCTGTCGCTGATAATACCGGCTCAGACCGGCATCAGGAATTATTACGACTGGATATTCGACACTATAGGGTCGTACTTGGGAAGAAGGGTCATCGAGATCGGGCCGGGTTACGGGAGCATGGCTGAAAGAATAGTCCCGCGGTCCGAAAGATACGCTGGTCTGGACATAAGTGCCGACGTCATAGAGCACCTGAAGGAGAAGTTCGGTGGCGAAAAGCACGCGAGTTTCAGGCAGGGCTCGCTTGCCGGCAACGCTGACCCGAATCTGGAAAAGGAGCTTGTGGGCGGAGGGTATGACACCGTGTTCATGATGAACGTCCTCGAGCACATTGAGGATATGGCCGGGTTCTTGAAGGCCGTGGGACGCTGCGCGCCGAAGGCAAGGGTGGTTATATTAGCGCCGGCCGGAAAAATGCTTTACGGGAGCATCGACAGGGAAGCCGGGCACTTTTTAAGGTTTGAAAAGAAAGACGTCGCAGAACTGTTCTCGAAGGCGGGGATAACGGGGGAAAAAGTGTTCTATTTCAATTTCTTCGGCGCCATAGGGTGGTTCGTGGCCAACAGGATAATGGGCGTCAGGATACACGACAAATCCTCCGGGGCTATGGCCAGACTGTTCGACAGATACGCCATACCGGTAATCAGGACTTTCGATAAAATGTTTTCAAGTTTTTACGGTCAGTCGATAATAGCCGTGGGAAAATTCAATGAGTAAGAAAAAATATGTTGAAGCCGTATCGGTGGCGTTGATAGCGCTTGCGGCGGCTGTAATATCAGGAACCGGAGCGGGTTGGGGTCTTCCTTCCGCCGAAAGGATCTCGCTTCTTTCATGCCAAGAACACGCCGTGGACTCGTTCTTCGATACGATGAAGCGGACAAGAGACAATATATACGAACATTCCGAGGGGGGCAGTCCCGTCGGCAGGCTCAGGGACGGCTCGAAGCCGTATATGACGCCCGTCCTGAAAAGCATGGGTATTACTTCCGGCGGAAACATATTTTTTGACGGCGGCGAGAGAACGCTCGCCAATTTCATGAGGCCGTATTATCTCAGGTCAACTCACACGGACGAACAGATGACGCTGGTGTCGCTTTCCTCAATGAAGCCCGGGAAGCTCGACCTGAATCCCAGGATGTTCGCGTACGGCGGGGCATACATCTACGGAATGGGAGCGGTTTTCGGGGCCGCTCATTTGACAGGCGCCATAAAGCTGCAAAGGGACATCAGGTACTATTTCAAAAATCCCGGGCAGATGGGAAAAATATTTGAACTGGGCAGGCGGGTTAACGCTGCTGCCGTGGCGGTCATTATAGTTCTGGTGTACCTGATAGTGAAGAACTCATATTCGCTCAGGGCGGCGTATCTCGCGGCGTCGGCCGTGGCGTTGTATCCCGGGCTCGTGTTCCAGGCGCACATTATGAAACCTTACGTTATATCACTAATGTTCTTTTTGGCCTGCGTGTATTTTTCGCTTCTTATGGTGACAAGGGCCCCGAAAACGAAGTATTTCGCGCTTGCAGGGGCTTTCGGAGCTCTGTCGGCGTCGTCGATAGTGATATACTCCACGGTGCTGGTAGCGCCGTTCATTTCTTATATCTTGACAAGGAAGAAAGACGGTTACGCCTCCGAAAAAAACCTTGCGGTGGCGTTTCTGGCGGCCGGATTGCTGTTCGTTGTCACCAATCCTTACTGGATATTGAAGTTCACGGATCTTGTTTCCGAAATGAAGGGTTCCAGGGGGGTCTACGCGTCGGGTTTGTCTTTTAGCGGGATATCGAAGATTCTGTTCGAGAACACTCCCAACATAATGACGCCGGCCGTTTTCGTGATGTCGGCGCTTGGTATTCTATACGCGGGCCTTAAACGAGAAAAGGCGGACCTGGTGATGCTGGGCGTGTCGCTAACATCCGGGGCGGCCTTCGTCTATCTGCTTCAGGGAAGCCCGGACACGATGCATCTTTCTCGCTTCTTTCTGCCGGCTCACGTGCTGGCGATAATGCTCGCCGCGAGGTTCATCGACGGAATATTCGCGAAAAAGGCATTGTTCCTTGCCTTATCAGCGGCTTTTCTTGTCCAACCAGTGAATAACGACGCGGTTCTGATGAAGAAGTACGCCGTTGAATGCTCTCCACATTCAACGAGGACGTTGTCGGCCGAATGGATAAACGTTAACATAAAGCAGGGTGCCGTGATAGGGCTGGCGGCGATGCCGGAACCGGCGTTCGTGCCCCCTTTCAGGTTCGCGGACTACAGGATCGCCCTGATAAGAAACCCTTTATCGGAAGATATGAAAAAGGTGGAATATATCGTAACGCGCGGCGACGGGACGTCTACGATAGACCCCGAAGTTATCAAGGGCGAGTACGGGTTGATAAAGCGTTTTGAGTCCGTGAAAAGGTCGTGGATATTCAAGGCGCATATTCCTTTTTCGCAGCTGAATCCGGATATAGACATTTACCGGAGATCGCAATGAAAACGTCGGTTTTAATACCCGTTTATAACGAAAAGAATTACATAGAAAAGCTGATTGGCAAGGTCCGCGCAAGGCCGGAGGTGTCGGAGATCCTGGTGGTGGACGACGGTTCCGTCGACGGCACTCGGGAGATACTCAAGAGGCTGGCGGCCGGTGATAAGAGGATAAGGCTTGTTTGCAGGGAAAAAAACTCGGGAAAGGGCGCCGCCATACGCGAAGGGATAGGGGTAGTCAGCGGGGACGTGGTGATAATACAGGACGCGGACCTGGAATACGACCCCGACGAGTACCCGAAGCTGCTGGAGCCTTTCGAGAAGATCGGGGCAAAGGTTGTCTACGGTTCAAGAACCCTGAGCCGGAAGAACAGGTACTCGGTACTTTCGTTCGCGCTGGGCGGGGTGCTGCTGACGATACTGACGGACTTATTGTACTTGACTTTCATAACTGATGAGCCGACCGGATACAAGGTTTTCAAAACTGACATTATCAAGTCAATAACAATCGAAAGCGACGGGTTCGAGTTCTGCCCGGAAGTAACTGCGAAGATACTGAAAAAAGGGATAAAGATAGCAGAGGTGCCTATCTCGTACAATCCAAGGAAGTTCTCGGAAGGAAAAAAGATAAAGGTCAAAGACGGGTTCATAGCGATATGGACGCTGTTAAAATACAGGTTCTGGAAATGAGTGAAAACAAAAAAGCGATAGACGTGCTGTTCATAGACCCGCCCTGGATAATAGAATCCGACAGGAATTTCTGGAAACAGATCGGCAGCTGCCTGCCCAGCCTCGGTATGGCTTACGTGGCCGGATACCTGGAGGGAAAAGGATTCTCATGCAGGATAATCGATTCCACCGCAGAGAAATATTCGATCGCGGATTTGGAAGCAATACTGCGCAAGGCGGAATTCCGTCCGAAATACCTGGGTTTGACGGCGACGACGCCGTTGATAGAAAACGCGCTCAGGATAGCGGAGATTGCAAAAAGGATATTTCCGAATGTAAAAGTAGTAATGGGAGGAGTGCATCCAACGGTGATGCCCGAAGAGGTTCTTTCTTCGAAAAACGTGGATATGGTAGTGAGGGGGGAAGGCGAAGAAACGATGGCGGAGATCGTGAGCGGCGCTGATCCTGGAAAAATCGCCGGAATATCGTACAGGGACGGCGCTCAGAAAACACGGCACAACCCGGACAGGCCTCTCATAGGCGATCTTGACAAGATACCGCCGCCGGCGTATCATCTCCTGCCGATGAAAAAGTATTATCCGGCGATAGGTTCGTACAAGAGGCTCCCGGCGATGAGCATATTCGCGACAAGGGGCTGCCCCGGAAGGTGCACCTTCTGCTACAGGACTTTTTTCGGAAAGACAAGGAAAAGGAGCGCGCGGAACATAATGGAGGAGGTCGAGCTGCTCCGTAACAGGTACGGAGTCCGCGAGATAGCGTTTTATGACGACGCTTTCACCGTTTTCAGAAAAACCGTGATGGAGTTCTGCGACCTGCTGAACGAGAAAAAACTGGACGTGTCTTGGTCGTGTTTCACGAGGGCCGACCTGATAGACGAGGAACTTCTGAAACGAATGAAATCCGCGGGATGCCATCTCGTTCTCTTTGGCGTCGAGAGCGCGGACGAAGAAATACTTGAAAGCATAAACAAGAAGATTGACCTGGAAAAGGTGAAAAAAGCGGTCAAGGAAGCAAGGAAAGCCGGCATAGAGACCAGGGCGTCTTTCATGCTGGGAAATCCCGGCGAGACCGAAGAAACGATAAAAAAGACAATAAATTTCGCATTTCGTCTGGATCCCGACCAGGTGCATTTCAATATAACTACCGCCTATCCCGGCACGGAATTGTACGAATGGGCGAAAACGAAGGGATATCTTTCCGCCTGCAGATGGTCATGCTACACAATGTCGGAAAGCAACATAAACTTGCCGACGGTTTCCAGGGAAAGATTGTTGTTCTATTACGGAAAGGTCCACAGGGATTTTTATTTCAGGCCAAGGATCGTGTTGAGGCGTCTGATGAAAGCAAGGACCTTGGACGCCTTGATCGGCGAAATAAAGGGGGCCGCCGGTCTGATGAAAGTTTTCATCGGACAAAATAAAGCTTGAAAATACAATACGAACCGCAGTCCATTCCGCGCTCATCGGTTCCCTGCCGCGCACCATCCAACAAACCGCCAACCGAATTTTCCGCTCTCGCAGGCGTCTTGAAATAGCTCTTCCAAATATATATAATCTTATAGAAATATCAATATAATTCCGAGGAAGTATTTCTCAACCATGAAAAGACGTTTTCTTGAATACGTGGTATGTCCTGAGTGCGGTTCAGAATTCAGCCTGAAGGTTTTCCTGACCGACGACGCTTCGTCCGGGGATTCAGGCGACGTGGCAGAGGGTGTGCTGGAATGCGCCAAATGCGGGTCGGCATATCCGATAATCGAGTCCGTTCCGAGGATACTCCGCAAGGAAATAATCGGCGAGCTCGTGCGCGGTTATGACGGTTTTGTCTCGAAATACGGCCTCAACATAGAACACAGGGGTGTTCCCGACGTTAAAAAAGACAGGTCGCTGCGCTCAAAGGAAGTCGCCAAGGGCTACGAATACGGGTGGTCTATATATTCCAGCATGCTGGCGGAATACGAATCAGAGTTCAGGCACGTGCTCGGGGAACACCTCTCGCCGGCGGATTTCAAGGATAAGGTCGTGCTGGACGCCGGATGCGGAATGGGCAGGTTCGCGTATTTCGCGAAAAAATACGGCGCGAAAACGCTCATCGCGTTCGATATGAGCGAAGCAGTTCTCGTGGCGCAAAACACGATATTCAAGAATTCCGAGAACGCGTACTTTTTTCAGGGCGACATATACTACCTTCCGCTGAAAAAAATATTCGACATCATATACTGCATAGGTGTGATACACCATCTTCCTTCGCCCAATGAGGGAGTCCAGCATCTTGCGTGTTTCCTGAAACCCGGGGCCGCGCTTTTTCTTTGGGTCTACGGACACAGCGGCATCAAATACCCCCTGAAAGCCATCAGGGTTGTAACGCGCAGGATACCTTTCGGATGGTCAAGGGGCTTGAGTTACCTGTTCGGCACGGCGCTCTACCTGTTCAATGTTCTGTACAGGGCACTAAGAAAACTACCTGGATTTTCGAAAGCGGCCGAATGCGTGCCTTTCAACCAGTACGCTGACCGCAGCTGGGCGGGAGTATGCTGGATCTGCCAGGACCACATCACGGTGCCCATAATAAACTTTTTTAAAAAGGGAGACGTCGAAAGCTTCGCGAAGGAAACGTCCCTGAAGCAAATAGACATCACATGCCGGTATCCGGGAAGGATGGGCAGGAGCTGGCGTTTTTTCGCAAGGAACGCCTGAAATGAAGGTATTTAACACGGAAATAATGACCAAAAAATCGACCAGACTGCTTCTGGCGGTGTTCGCGTTAGGGCTGATATTGAGGCTTGGATTTTCCTGGCATAACAGGAATTCTACGCTCATTTTTCCGGATGCCGGAGGTTACGACACTCTCGCGTGGAACCTCACGCAGGGCAGGGGATACGTTGAAATGGACGGGAAACCTTCGACCGCAAGGGTTCCGGGCTACCCGGTTTTCCTGTCCGGCATTTACGCGGTTTTCGGGCACAGTGTTTTCGCGGCGAGGCTGGTTCAGGCCCTGCTTTCGGCGTTGACCATTCTGCTATTGTTCTACGCGGCAAAAAGCGTTTTCGGTACCGGGATAGGTCTTTGCGCGTCGTTTCTGATGGCACTGAACCCGTACTTCGTTTTTTACAGCGCCCACCTTCTTTCGGAAACCTTTTTCACGATGCTTGTCGTCCTGAGCATCGCCGTTTTCATCGAGGCATTGAGGACCGGGAAAACGGCGTTGTACGCCGCGGCCGGGATCGCGTCGGGCTTTGCGTCACTGACACGGGAGGTGTTCGTCGTTTTCGTTCCGTTCGCGGTTCTGCTGGTCCTGATGCTGGAAAGCGGCAGGGTAAGCCGCAGGATACTGATGTCATTTGTTGTTTTTATGTCCTTCGCGGCGGTGTTGGCGCCCTGGGTCTGGAGGAACTACAAAATATCGGACTCGATGCTTTTAAGGAGCGCCCAGGCCACTCCGAACAAGAGCGGCATATGGGTGCTTCTCTGGCAGGGGAACAACGAATACATCGGATCGTCGGACATTCTAACCGAGGAAAATTACGTGAACCTGGAAGTGTCGAAAGAGCTTGAAAGAGTGCCGCCTGGCGAAAGGGACGCGTTCTCAAGAAAAAAAGCCATAGGGTTGATTTTCGGTTCGCCGCTCGCTACGGTGAAAAGGCATTTGATAAAACTCTGGCGCCTGTGGGGTTTTTGGCCGAGGGAGCACCCGAGGATAAACAACATTTCGGGAATGCCGACCTGGGCCGTAAGGATAACGAGCTTCTTGTCGGACGGCGTGGTAATAATGCTGGGCATAGCGGGCATAGTGCTTTCAGTGGGTGCGGCGCCCAGGCAGTACGCTTTCCTGGCGTTCATTATGAGCCAGACGATCCTTTTCGTGGTATTTTATCCGATGGTACGGTACCGCCTGCCGATGATGCCCTTCATGATGATATACGCCTCTTACGCGGTTTTCTTGCTGGCGGAGCGATACTGCGCGAAGCGGAGGGGCGCGTGAACATACTTCTTCTTTGCCACGAGCATCCGCCGCTGGGAGGCGGCGCGGGAAACGCCGCGGCGCAGACAGCAAGGCACCTCGCTGCAATGGGGGAAAAGGTCCTGTTCGTCAGCACGGGTTATGGCGGCCTGAAAAACGAAGAAGACATCTACGGTTACAGGCTGGTGCGGCTTGATATAAACAGAAAAAGGATGTTCGGATGCGGCGTGACGGAGCTTTTCAAGTATTATCTGACAGCCGGAAAATACCTAAGAACGGTTTCAGGCGGTTTCAAACCCGAAAAGACACTTGCGTATTTCACGCTGCCCGAGGGTCTGATAGCGTACGAGATGAAGAGATCGTCCGGGGTACCATACGCCATATCGTTGAGAGGCGGGGACGTCCCGGGTTTCCTGAAGGAGGAACTGCTCGCGTACCAGATGGTCCTTAAGCCGTTGATAATGAAGGTGTGGAAATCGGCCGACGCACTAATAGCGAATAGCCGCTACATGGGCGAGCTGGCGCAGAAAAGTACGGACAAGAAAGTGAACGTTATCCCGAACGGCAACTATACAGAGGATTTTCACGCGGACCCGGCAATGAAAAGCGCGGAAACGATCAATCTCCTGTTCATAGGCCGTCTTGTGACTCAGAAGCGGCCCGACGTTGTCTTGAAGGCCTTTTCGGAAATCAAGAAACCGGGAATCAGTTTGACCATTATCGGTTCGGGTCCTATGGAGAGAAAACTGAAATCTATGGCGGAGAGGATGGGGGAGGCCGAGAGGGTGAGTTTCGTGAATTGGGCCGGGCGCGAAGAGCTGAAAGGACACTACGCGAGATCTCACGCGATTCTGGTGCCTTCGGTCGACGAAGGGATGCCTAACGTTGTCAACGAAGCGCTGGCTGCTGGACTGGCGGTAGTCGGGACGGATGTCGGCGGGATACCGGAACTGGTCAGGGACGGATACAACGGCTATTTGATTAAAGACGGTACGGTCGAAGCCCTCGGTGGAGCTTTAAAAAAACTCTTATCCGACAGGGAAATGTTGAAGAAGTTCTGTGAGAACTCGGTTAAAATGTCCGGAAAATGGCAGTGGAAAGACGCGGCAGACTCGGTCAGGAAAGTCCTCAGAGGTGAGAGATAGATGAAGATCCAGCTCATTGTCCCTTCGGGATATCAGGGAATAAAAGAGAGCATCCCTTTCCTGCCCACGCTGGGGGTCGGTTATGTCGCCTCTGCGGTTGAAGCGGCTGGACACCAGGTCAGTGTAATTGACAACTTTATCGAGAACCTCAGGGAAAAGGAAATTATAAAAAGGGTGGCAGGATACGGAGCAGACATCGTGGGCCTTTCGTTCGGGAGCGAGAACAGGTTCGAGGCGTTCTCCTTGTCGGAAAAAATAAAGAAGGTCCTGCCTGACGCGCTTGTAGTCGCGGGAGGGCCTCATCCTACGCTTGCGGCCGAAGACATGCTGAAGAACATAGGTTCCGTTGACATAGCGGTCATAGGCGAAGGCGAAGAGGCGATAGTGGACCTGATAAACCTGAAATGCGGAAGGAAAGAAGCCGGGAAAATAGAAGGTGTCGCATACAGGGACGCAGGTAAGATAAAATTAGCGTCACCGAGAAGGCAGATATCGGATCTTGATTCCCTGCCGTATCCGGCAAGGCATCTTTTCGGTGACTGGCCCGAAAAAAGCGGGATCCTGATAAGGGGCAAAAGCCTAAGGATAGGTCATTTGATGACGAGCAGGGGCTGCGTTTTCAAGTGCAATTTCTGCTCAGAGAGCCGGATCTGGCAGAACAAGATAAGGTTCAGATCGCCTGAAAGCGTGGTCGGGGAAATTCGGCATCTTGTAGATGAATGGAAGATGCAGGCGTATTGGTTCTATGATTCGGTGTTCACGACCGATCCCCGGAGGGTCATTGATATCTGCGACCTGATAATCAAAAGGGGGCTGGTGCTGCCGTGGAGATGCAACATAAGAGTGGACAACATGTCTAAGGAGCTGCTTGCCAAGATGAAAGAGGCAGGCTGTTATCTTGTGGGGCTGGGCGTCGAGTCCGGGTCAGACAGGATACTAAAAGAAGTGATAAACAAGCGAATAAACACCGGACAGGTCCGCGACTGCATCAGGTGGTGCAAGGAGCTTGACATAATACCGCACGCGTTTTTCGTGCTGAGCCACCCCACTGAGGGGATGGAAGAGGCAAGGCTTTCGATAGACCTTATGAAGGAATTTTATGTTGAAAAGGAAGGCAGGGGAAGCGTGGGGCTTGGCATAATGAGGATATATCCCGGGACCGACATCGAAAAAAAAGCACACGACCAGGGGATCCTGCCGAAGGATTATTCCTGGACGAAAAGGTACAAGGATCTCGAATCGCTTCCGATGCAGGGTGACGTCCCGGTCTACACGGACAGGTTGAGCATGAAAGAAATGAGCGGATTGATATTCCAGTGGCAGCAGATATCGTGCGACCCGTTTCTAAAAAGAATACCGTACATTTTCAGGGACCTGCTCACTTTCCGAGGATTAATAAAATATTTCTATTTCGGGCTCGCATTCATAAAAGTAAAACTGTTCGGCATAAAGGACTAAAAGGGAAAACGCGGTGTTTGGTTTCGGAAAAAACTGGAAGGACTATTCGGAAAAAGTCCTGGACGAGCGGAGGCTCGCGGAAGCGAGGAATTCGCTTATCGAGCTTGCGGGAAAAGGTTCTTTCGAGGGCAGGAACGTTATTGATATCGGGTGCGGTTCCGGAATATTCTCCATATGCGCGGCGGATCTTGGCGCGAGGAGGGTGGTGGGCATAGACGTTGACGTGGAATGCGTGCGCGTTTCGGAGTCAAACTCGGCAAAATACGCCAGCGGCCCGTTGAAACCCGAGTTCAGGAAAGCGTCCATTCTGGACGAAGCGGCCGTGCGGGAACTTAAAAAAATGGGATTTGACACGGTTTACGCGTGGGGCTCGCTCCATCACACGGGCAATATGAGAAAAGCCATAACGAACGCCTGCGGTCTTGTAGGGGAAGGCGGAGTGATAGTCCTGTCGATTTACAACAGGCACTTCACTTCTCCGGTATGGAGAATGATAAAGTACCTGTACAACGTTGTACCGCGCGTCCTGAAAAAAGCGATGCTTGCTGTCTTTCTTCCCGTAATACTGGCCGCGAAATATGCGGTAACCGGAAGGAACCCCCTGAGGAACGAAAGAGGAATGGATTTTATGGTGGACACGGTGGACTGGCTCGGGGGGTATCCGTACGAATACGAAACAGCCGAGAAGATAATAGCTCTGGTCGAAGGTTTTGGCTTTAAAACCACGAAGGTGCTGAAGGGAAGGACTCCTATTGCCTGCAACGAATATGTTTTTAAGAAGGAAAAGGAAGGAAGAAAATGAAAATACTCGGACTCTCTCTCCAACACGACGCGGGAGCGGCGTTGATCGATAATGGAGTGGTAGCATATGCCGTGAACGAGGAGCGTTTGAACAGGGAAAAAATGTTCTGGGGGATACCGGAGCTTTCCATTGAGGATATACTCGGCAAATACGGTCCCGACGATATCGACGCCGTGGTATTCTCTAACCTTGCCACGGGCAACCCGATCATAACTTTTGAGGACGTGTGGAGGGACCCGTATAGCAGGGTGCTTCAATTTTTCCCGGAAAGCAGGTTGTCGAGATGGTTACTGTCAGGAGCGGGCGGGGTCGAGCTGTCGAGATTCGCGGTGAAACATCTCCTGCCGAAGGGAAAGAAATTCCTGGAAATGACGAAAATACTAAAGAAAAAAAGGATTGCGCGCAAGCCGGTCTTCGTTGAACACCACGACGCTCACGCGGTTTCGGCGTACGCCACTTCTGGATATCAAGAATGCCTTGCAGTGACGCTTGACGCGTTCGGGGACGGGTACTGTTCGAAGATATTCAGGTGCAAAAACGGCTCGATGAAAGAAATACACCACATACCGTTCTATCACTCACCCGGTTATTATTACAGCTACGTCACGCACCTGTGCGGCTTCAGGGCCGGCAGGCACGAGGGCAAGATAACCGGCCTTGCGGCGCACGGCGACCCCGAGAAGACCATAGGGGTGTTCAGGGAAGAACTGGAATACGATCCGAGAAGGTTCTCCTTCGTGAACAAGGGCGGTTACCTGTGGCCGGAGATATGGAGGCTCGAGAAGAAACTCAAAGGTTTTTCGAGGGAAGACATATCGGCGGGAATGCAGCAGCATCTTGAGGACATTGTCTCGTCGTATGTGGCAGATGCGGTAAAAAGGACCGGAATGGGGCGCGTAGCGCTGGCAGGAGGGGTATTCGCCAACGTGAAAATGAACCAGAGAATAAGGGAACTTCCCGGCGTGGAAGGCGTCTGGGTGCATCCGCACATGGGGGACGGCGGCCTTGCCGTAGGAGCCGCACTGCATCTTGCCTGCCTCAAGGGCGAAATGAGATACGACACTCCGATGAAGGACGTGTATCTAGGCCCTTGCTATTCTGCCGACGCAATCGAAGCTGAACTCAAAAGGCAGGGATGCAGGTACTCTTATTTCGAAGACATAGAAAAGGAAACGGCAAAAAGACTTGCGAAAGGAAAAGTCGCGGCCAGGTTTTCGGGAAGGATGGAATACGGGCCGAGGGCTCTCGGGAACAGGTCGATACTTTACCAGGCGACCGAACCTTCCGTGAACGATTGGCTGAACAAGAGACTTAAAAGAACGGAATTTATGCCGTTTGCCCCGGTAGTCCTGCATGAAGACGCGGGAAAATATTTCGAAGGCTACGGTGGAAGCTCGAGCCACGCGTCCGAATTCATGACGATAACTTACAACGCGACGCAGCTGTGCAGGAAAGAGGCGCCTGCCGTCGTGCACGTAGACGGCACCGCGAGGCCTCAGGTGGTGAAGAACGGGGTAAATGCGCCGTACGAAAAGATATTGCGGGAATATAAAAAGATGACCGGCCTTTCGGTGCTGATTAACACGAGTTTTAACATGCACGAGGAACCCATAGTCTGCACTCCGTCGGATGCGATAAGGGCCTATAAACTGGGGCATCTCGACTGCCTTTCGATAGAAAATTATCTAGTGGAACAATGAGGAGGAAAAATGGATAGAAAGACGAACGATTTAACCGTTGTCGTGCCCGCCTACAATGAAGAGCAGGGAATCAGGAAAGTTTTGAACGACCTGAAAGAAGTGCTTGACGAGAACCTGAAACGCTACGAGATAATCGTCGTTAACGACGGTTCCAGGGACAGGACTGGCGAAATAGCGAGTGAAACCGGGGTCACGGTGATTTCTCATCCCATTAATGTGGGCTACGGCCAGGCGATAATTACCGGGGTCGAAAAAGCCAAATATGAAACGATAGCGATAATCGATGCGGACGGCTCTTACCCTCCGTCCGAGCTGACGAAGCTTCTTGCTCACGCGCCGGATTTTGACATGGTGATAGGGGCAAGAAAGGGAAGGCACTTCTGGGGCTCGATGTTCAAGTCGCCCGCAAGGCTGATATTCCTCTGGCTTTCCGAATACGCCACGGGCCAGAACATACCGGACGCGAATTCGGGCTTGCGTATCTTCAAGAAGAACTCCATACCGAACGATCCGCTGTTCTGCCGCGGCTTTTCGTTCTCGACCACCCTGACGCTGATGTTCATATCGACCGGAAAATTCGTTAAGTTCGTGCCGATAGAATACGTCGAAAGGCAGGGAAAATCAAAGATAAGGATAATACGCGACACCTTGAGGGTATCGCAGGTGCTGGTCGAATCGCTTTTGTATTACAATCCGCTGAAGCTTGTCCTGCCCTTTTGTTTAATGCCGTTCGTGTCGTTCGCCGCAGTGCACGTGGCGAAGGTTTCCGGGATGAGCAATTTCGGTCTTGCCTATCTCATATGGCTTTTGATAGTGGTCAACGCGAGCGTCGGGCTTTTTATGATGGGTCTTGTGATAGACATCATAAGGCTTAAAAAATGACGGACGGAGCATTTTTGAATAAGAATATATTGATAGCCGTATCGGCACTGACCCTGATGTCGCTGTTTTTCAATTTCTCAGGCATAGGAACAGGTCTGCCGTCTGAAGAAAAAACAGCCCTTGTCCTCGGAGATCCGGAACTCCTGCCTTCGCTTCTTGAAGTGCTGGCAAAAAGCCGCGAGGATGTTTACGAGAAATACAAGGAACAGTTTAAAAGGGACGTTCCTCAGCTGTATGTCCCGGATGAAAGACCGGTAGTAATTGAAGCGCCGTCGGGGAAAAAGGAAATAGAATCGATAAAGATACATTCCATACGTTCGATAATGATGCAGCCGAGGTTTCCGGACGAACAGAAGGCCATGCTTTCGATAGGAAGAATCAGGCCGGCCAGGCGTGATTTCGACCCGAAATTCTATACATACGGCGGGGCCTACATATATCCTGTAGGGATTACGCTGAAGATAGCGCAGATTTTGGGCATGATACACGTGTCCGGGAACGTAGAGCATTACTTCTCGCATCCGCGCGATATGAAGATGCTCTACGTGGTAGCCAAGAGCTACGGAGCGCTTATGATAGCGCTTGGCATTCCTCTTATTTTCCTCTGCGCCCGGGAGCTATACGGGGAAAGCGCCGGTTTGTTGGCGGCGATAATGCTTGCGGTGATACCCTGCCTTCCGATAGAAGCGCATTCGGTAAAACCGCACGGAGTCATAGTGACGATGCTGCTTGTTCCGCTGTATTTTTCCGCAAGGATATTGAAATACGGCAGAACAGCCGATTATATTCTCGCGGGCGCGGCCTCGGGACTCTGCGCCGGAACGATGATATACACCGGCGCGAGCATTCTCTCGCCTTTGGCGGCGTACCTGATATGCCTTAAAAGCCAAAAACCTGCAGGTGTTTCGCCTAAAATGCTCCCGATAGCGGCGGTTTTGGCGTCGTTCGTGGCGGCTTTTATTCTTGTAAACCCGTACTATCTTCTAAATTTCAAGGGAATGATCTGGGAATTCACGTACCTGTCGAAGGTCGTGCCGTTCGAACCGTCGCTGTCGAACTTTCTGCATCATTTCGTATACGAGTTCCACGTAGAATTCGGTTACCTGCTTTATTCACTGTCAGTGGCAGGGTTTTTATATTCAATGATAAAATTGAAAAAGGAGAACCTGATTGTCATTCCCGTCATACTGGTGATGTATTTTTACATATCCGGCGGATTGTGGTACACGTCGCATTACGATATGCCTATGGTCCCGTATTTCGTACTGCTGTCTGCGTGGTTCGCGTCCGAGATGGCTGGAAAATTCTCGAAATACAGGCTGGTCGTCAATTCAGTGCTTGCATTGATAATAACGTATACGCTGATGAACAACGTGTTCTACGCGGTCATAATCAGGAGCCATGACGGATATTTAAACGAAGCCGGAAGGTGGATAAATGAAAACATCCCCGAGAACGCTGATGTGGGAACGAGGGATTTTCCTTTTTACGGATATGTAAGCGACGGCGGGTATCCGCCGTTTTCGACAATACGGCTGAGAATCAACAAGAAAGATGTGCCTACGTACTACTTATCCGTAAATGACGGTGACCCAAAGCTGAGAGATGCTGAATTTTTGGCTGGATACAGAATAGTCAGGGAATTCAGGAGAAAAAGGAACGTCCTGGACAAAATATTCGTGAACTACAGGATAAAATTTCTCGACAACACCGTTAGGGTGTTTGAAAAGAAGGCTTGAGGCGAATGATAAGAAAATTGGCCTTAGTTAATCCGAATCTGATGATACAAGCCAGCGACACGATAACGACAGGCATAGTGTATATGCCTGTGGTGCTGGCAAGCGCCGCGTCTGCATTGAGGTCGAAAGGCTATGCTGTAAAGGTCATCGACTCGTTCGCGGAAGGCAAGGGGAACGTATTCCGTGACGCTAAGTACTATTCTCACGGCCTGAATTACGAAGAGATATCCGAAAGGATCGAACCTGGGACGGACATCATCGTCATATACGCCTCGATAGTGATAGCACACGGAGCAATACTTTCTATATTGCGCGGGATAAGGGGCAGGCATAAAGACGCGAAAATAGTAGTAATGGAGAACGCGCAGGCGGTGAGCGCTTATTGCCTGGAAAGCGTCAAGGAAGAGTTTTTTTCAAACGGCGCTGATGTTTTGGTCACCGGGGATGCCGAAGACGGGATTATCAAAGCAATAAACGCGTTTGACGGCGATATCGGCGAAAAAGGCTGTAAAGTTTTCGCCGGAAATGTAGAAAATCTTGACAAACTGCCTTATCCGGCGTGGGATCTGTTCCCTTTGGAAAAATACTGGTCGCTTGGTTACGCTCACGGGCCTTTCGAAGGGAAGAACTACCTCCCTATTCTAACGTCGAGAGGGTGCCCGTATAACTGTCGTTTCTGCGTGGCCCCGGCGTGCACGGGGTCAAAATGGAGGCCGCGGAGCGCCGAAAGCGTGGTTTCTGAAATGGAATACTTTTACGGAAAGCACGGGGTAAGAGAATTCCACATCGAAGACCTGAACCCGACTATATCGCGGGAAAGGATATCCGATATGTGCTCGATGATAAAGAAAAAAGGGCTTGATTTGAAAATTAAGATAGCCTCCGGAACGAAGGCGGAAACGCTCGACGCGGGGCTTCTTAAGGAAATGAGGTCAGCTGGGTTCAATTACGTGTCGATTTCGCCGGAAACAGGTTCCAAGGTAGTATTGGAAATGATGGGCAAAAAATTCGACCACGAGCACGGTTTAAGGATAATAGGCGAAATGTCGAAGGTTGGAATAAAAAGCCAGGTATGCTTCGTTCTGGGTTTTCCCGGCGAGACCGGAGAGGACGTCAAGCTTTCAAACAGGTACATAACAGAACTTGCAATGAAAGGCGCGGACGAGCCGGCCGTGTTCATAATAACTCCGGTTCCCGGTTCGAAGCTTTATTCCGAAGCAAATGAAAACGTAAAACTCGAAGAAATGACCTTTACCCCGGTATGGAGGTCTGATTTCAAGGTGCTTTCAAAAGCAAGAATGTGGATGTACTTGAAGTTTTTTGCGGCAAAGATGATGTTCCATCCGCTTAAAATGATACTGTCCGTAATGAACATAATGACCGGAAAGGCGCAGCTGAAAATGGAAATGGCTTTAAAGCGTTCGCTTAATGTTATCCTGCGCGGGAAGGGAATACTCAGATGCGCCCAAAGATAAGCGTCATAGTTCCGTGTTATAACGAGAAAAACACCATAATGGAGATACTCACGCGGGTGGAAGCGGTCAAAATAGACAAGGAGATGATAGTGGTGTGCGACGGTTCCACCGACGGGACAAAGGAGCTCCTAAAGGCAAAAGAAGCCGGGTTCGCGGCAAAAGGGACAAAGGTGCTTTATAACGAAAAAAATATGGGAAAAGGCGCTGCGATAAGAAGAGGCCTGTCGGTCGCAAACGGCGAAATAGTCATCACGCAGGACGCCGACCTTGAACTTAATCCAGATTCGTACGAAAAGCTTCTGGAGCCCTTTAAAAAGGGAGAAAAGGTGGTATTCGGGTCGAGATTCCTTGAGAATCCGCCGAAAATAGCGTTCTACAGCAAATTCGCGAACTGGCTTGTGACTTTTCTCGCCAATATCCTATACGGCGCGAGGATAACTGACGAGGCGTGCGGCTATAAGGTTATGAGTCTGGAGATATACCGTTCGCTTGAACTGGAAAGCAACGGATTCGATTTTTGCGCTGAAGTTACGGCGAAAGTAAGGAAAAAAGGCTACAGAATACACGAGGTACCGGTCAGTTTCAAACCCAGGACCTACAAGGAAGGCAAAAAGATACAGTGGGTAAACGGCTTTGAAACGGTCTGGAAGCTTCTAAAATACAGGTTCGCGGATTAATAATGAACGACATGTACGAAGACATACCTTGCAATATCTGCGGGAGCAATGAGTACGAAGTAGTCATAAAACCCGAAAGGAAGGATTTTGACCCTTCGAAGATCATTTCGGCGGCAGGGGGAATAATGGGTACGCAGCAGATCGTAAAATGCTCCGTTTGCGGGTTAAAATACGTGAGGCCGAGGCTCAAAGCCGGTTTTGTCGTTAAGGCGTACAGGGATTCAGTGGACGAGAATTATCTATCGCAATCTGCCGCCCGGGACATAACCTTCAGGAAATGCATTGAAATAGTTGAAAGGGAAAAACAGGTTAAGGGCAGGATACTGGACGTGGGGGCGGCATCCGGTAATTTCCTTAAGCACGCAAAGGAAAGAGGATGGGAAGTAAGCGGTGCGGAACCGTCAAAGAGTCTTGCGGAACATGGGAACAGGAACTACGGCGTTAACATATTCGCGGGAACTCTTTCTGAAGCGAGGTATCCGGACGCCTATTTTGACGTTATAACGGTCTGGGACATGCTCGAGCATTCGACCGATCCTTCCGCCGAACTCGCGGAAATGAGAAGGATATTGAAGAAAGACGGAATGCTGGTAGTCAATTTTCCCGATATAGGGACGTTGCTGGCAAAAACAGCCGGCAGGTACTGGTGGTTCCTCCTGTCGAACCACCTGTACTATTTCGATGGAAGATCGATAAAGAATATCCTGTCGAAAACTGGGTTCAGAGTTCGAAAAAAGGGGATGCATTTCCAGACCCTTCAGCTGGGTTATTTAGCCAAGATGATAGGTCTTTACAGCAAACCGGTGTCGAAACTGGTTTCAGGGATCGTAGAGGGAGCCGGGATTGCCAACATTCTGATAAAGTACTATGCAAGCCAGACGAACGTAATAGCGGTGAAAAATGAAGAATAAGATACATATAATCGGCGCGGGACTGACGGGCCTTTCAGCGGCATCGGCGCTGTCGCGCGGAGGCTATGACGTAACCGTGTACGAAGGGAACGCCTATGTGGGTGGGATGGCATCGACCTTTGAAAGTGGCGGTTTCAAGCTCGACCTCGGACCGCATAAGATTTTTTCGGTAATTGAAGACACCCAGTCAAAAGTTCTTGATTTGCTTGGTCCCGAAGCACTGAAGGTAAAAAAGAGAAGCAGGATAAGATTGAGAGGCAACTTTCTCGACTATCCCGTGGGGTTGAAAGGCATACTTGCGGCCTTCGGCCCTGTTTTGGCCGTGAAGTGTTTTGTCAGTTACTTGAAAGCTGCGGCGGCGGGATTGGCAAGAGGGGAGAAAAGCGAAAATTTCGAAGACTGGGTGACAGGTAGGTTCGGGAAGTGCATATACGAGCTTGTTTTCAAGCCTTACGCGAAAAAGCTCTGGGGGGAGCCCGCGAACCTGCACGTAGAGATAGCGGAAAGAAGAATAGCCGCTCCGAACCTGCTGAAAATGATAAAGGAGTTCATTTTTGGCATAAGGCGCGGCCGCGTTATCAACGCGGAAGAGTTCCATTTTCCGAAGCACGGCGCGGCCATTATTTCAGAAAGACTGGCGGGTGAACATTTAAAAGCGGGGGGAAAGCTCAGATTATCCTCGGAGATAGTCGGTATCGCGGTTGAGGGCGGGAAAATCGCAAGGTTCGACGTGAACGGCGGTGAAAGCGTGCAAGTTAATCCCGGAGACATTCTGATAAACACTTCGCCGCTCAGGATATTGAAGTCAATAATGACTCCGATGACGGAAAAAGTAAGGGACGCAATAGATGAGTTGAAAACCAAGGACCTCGTATTGGAATACGTTATATTCAAAAAGGGATCGTTGACGAAAGATAACTGGATATTCTTTCCCGAAGAGGACGTGTTGTTCAACAGGATGTTCGAACAGAAGAATTTCAGCCCGTTCATGGGCCCGAAGGATAGAACCGCGCTTTGTTTTGAAATTACCCACCATAGAGGTGACTCTGTTTCGAAGATGAGCGAGAATGACGTTTTCGAAAAGGTCATAAAAATAATCGAGGATTGCGGCATAGCCGGCCGCGAGGACGTCCTGGAGCATTTCGATAGGCGGCTTGAGGATGTTTACCCTATATACGACGTGAATTATGAAAGGAACAAGGAAGTTGTTTTCGGATACCTGGATTCAATAGAGAATCTTTACAGCGTCGGCAGGAACGGTGATTTCAATTACTCCGGAATGATTGATTGCGTCGACATCGGGTTCAGAACGGCAGAAGCGATTACAAATGGCTTAAAAGCGTCTGAATTGAGAAAGGAATTCAGGGGTTATGTCGTTATTGATTAGCAAATGAACATTAGAAAGCATAAATTTGAAATTATCATCTTTTTGATAGCGCTTGTTTTAAGGTTGTCATACGGGCTGAACCCGGGCAGGCACGTTATGACTGTTGACGGGCAGACTTATGACAAGATAGCAGTTAACATGGCGGAAGGCGAGGGATTTTCACTGGAACCCGGCGTGCCAACCCCAGTGAGAGCGCCTTTTTATTCCTTTTTTCTGGCTTCAATTTATTCTACGATAGGGAGGAGTTTCGGTTTTCTCCAGTTTGTTCAGTCAGTAATTGATTCATTGTCGTGCGTGTTGCTGTTTATGATAGTGACAACGGCAGTTGGCAAGAGAGCAGCCGTTTTATCAGCGATCCTTTACGCCACTTATCTGCCGATAATACCATATTCTCACATGGTGCTGAGCGAGGTGCTTTTTATCTTCCTGCTTCTGTTTTCGGTAGTTCTAATAGTGCAGGCAATCGAAAGGGACTCTGCTATGCTGTTCGGCATAGGCGGATTCTTAATCGGTTTAAGCGCCCTGACGAGAGGAACAACCACATTATTGCCGTTAATAGTTCTTGTTCCGGTAATTGCTAATAGGGTAAAGTTCGCTAAATGGCTTCTAATGTGTTTTTTTATGATCGTGTCTATGGCGCCATGGACTGTTCGTAACTATATTAATTTTAATAAGATTATTCCAATTTGCACTATCGGGCCGGGGCTTGGTTTGTGGTCAAGCGGTTATGCGGCTGCGGGTATGGGAACTTACGAAGAAGGAATGGAGAAGGGGAGGGCTATGGAGACCCTGTTCCCGATTGATTTTATCGATTATGAGAAAAAAATGTTCACGCAAGGCGTTGAATGGATAAAAGAAAATCCCGCCGCTTATGCTTTTAACGCGTTGAAAAAAATACCGCGTTTCTGGTGGACGAGCCATTCAAGCGTTTACGGCATAGACAGGCCTTTGTCAGAATATAGAAAAAAAGGCGACAACAGAGCCGTCACCTTCCGGCTGTTGCTGTTGTTGTATCAAGGAACGATACTAGCACTCGCCGCTGCGGGAATGCTATTTTCCCTGAAAACCTGGAAGAAAACCGTGTTTTTTGCGGCGATAATTATCTATTTCACGGGCCACGTAGCCTTCGACCCTTGTAACAGGTTCCATCTTCCGGCGATTCCTTTCGTTCTGATGTTCGCGTCTATGGCGTCATTGGAAATGTACAATAGAATAAATTCGGCCATAGGCCGGAAAAAAGGATTACGAAATCGACATGGCTAAAGTGCTGCTTATAAATCCGCCATATTACGAGACGATATTCAAACACTCGAAGACGAAATCCGCCCTGGGAAGGGGTGTGCTTGTGATGTGGCCCGCGACGATAGCGGCTACATTGATGGAAAAGGGACACGAGGTGAGGTTCCTGGACCTTAATCTCGAAGCCGATTCTGGAACCGCGCTCGACGAAGCCATCAAAGGCTTTAAACCTGACTTCGCGGGTCTGACATGCACGACGCCGTTGTTTGCTACGATAAAAATGCTGATAGAGCGCATAAAGGCGGTTTCGGAAGGCATCTGCGTGGTGATAGGCGGACCGCATGCTACAGCGCTGCCGGAGGAATGCCTTAAGGAGTCGAAAGCAGATATAGCGGTTATAGGCGAGGGGGATTTTACAATGTCTGACATAGCGGGCCGGAAGCCCCTCGGATCGATAAACGGCATATCCTACAAAACCTCGGATGGGCGGATCGTGACAAACCCGAAAAACAGCTTTATAGAAAATTTGGATTCGCTGCCGTTCCCGGCTCTGCAGATATTCAGGATAAATGAGTATGCCTATCCGGCGATAACGGCAAAGGCGTCGCCCGTGACGGCGATCGAAACAAGCAGGGGCTGCTTTTCGCGCTGCACGTACTGCAACAAGAACATATTCGGATACAAGTTCAGGACGAAGTCCGTGAAAAGAGTGATAGACGAGATGTTTAGGGCGAAAGAACTCGGTTTCAACGAAATACACATAATCGACGACGGTTTTACTACGGACATGAACAGAGCTGATGAGATATGCGACGAGATAATAAGGAGGAAACTCGGCCTGCCGTGGTACGTGCGCGGCGGGATAAGGGTGGACAGGGTGTCTTACGAGCTTTTATCGAAAATGAGGAAATCAGGGTGCTACCGCATACCCTTCGGGATAGAAACCGGCGACCCGGATGTGCTCAAGAACATACAGAAGGGCATAAAACTCGAACAGGCTGAGAACGCGGTAAAATGGGCCAAGAAAGCGGGCATGATAACCGAGGCCTACTTCATGATAGGGCTGCCCGGCGAAACAGAGGAAAGCATGCGAAGGACCCTTGCATTCGCGAAAAAGCTGAATACGGACTACGTCAAATTCGCGATAACCGTGCCGTTGCCCGGGACGGAAATGTTCAAGAAGCTGAAGGAAGAGAACAGGATATTGACCACGGACTGGAGCAAGTACACTTTCGCGTCTTCGCCGGAGTGCCTATTCACCCACGAAAACCTTTCCTGGCAGAAGATAAACGAGTATTACAGGAAGCTCCATATCGCGTACTACTTCAGGCCGTCTTACATACTGAAAATGATAGTGATGACGATGATCAGGGGGGTTTTCTGGGGGCACGTAAAGGCGTTCTTCAGGACAGGATGGTAATTTATGAAAAAACTTAAAGTCAAGGTTATGCTGCTCGTTTTGAAGGCCGCGTTCATCTGTGCTATTTTTTCGTGGATATTCTTCAAGGTTGACGTGAGCCTTCTTGACGACATATTCAGACAGGCGAAATACCACTTCGGCTCGCTGTCGATACTTGCCGGCTTTGCCGCGATATTAATCATATCGGGAAGGACAATGATTCTCGGGCGTGAGATATGGCCCGGCAACGCTATTGGGCTTATAAGATATTATTCGATAAACCTTTTAAGCATATTCTACATGCTGTTCTTTCCTACGACCGTTGCGGGCGACGCGGTCAGGATATTCAAGATCGGCCGGCAAAAATCAAGGGATTACATCAACGCGGGCGTTATAGTGACCACGGACCGCGTTGTAGGTGTGGTTACTTGGTTTCTGCTGTATATGACACTGCCCGCGCCTTTCAAGAGCCAGAAGATGTGGCTGGTCCTGGTGGTAATACTCTTCGCCGGATACATGCTGAGAAGGAAGATAAAAATATGGAAGGAGATAGTCCTTGATTTTTCGAAGTACTCTTTAAGGGGTGTGCTGAAAGCGGTATTCTTTTCGATTTTCAGCCAGACAAGCTTCATTATTTCCGGGTATTTCATGTTCAGGTGCTTCGGTCTGGACCTGGACGTTCTTGAGGTCGGAGGCCTGGTTTCGCTCGGGGCGCTGACGGGCCTCATACCGATATCAGTTCTGGGCGTGAGCATAAGAGAAGGGTTCTACATAGCAATACTGCCAAAATACGGGGCCAGCGACCCGCAGGCCTTCTTGATAACAGCCTGCATAGTGGCGGTAAACTACGTGCTCGGGATAGCGGGCGGCCTTTGGGAGCTCGCAGAGACCGGTTGGAGCCTTGCTAAGTTCAAGGAAGAAGCCAAAGAGATTGAAACCATAAAATGAAAAAGAAAATCTATTTTTTAACCACGAACCTCAATATCGGAGGTTCGGAACGCTTCCTTGAGTGCCTCGTCGCGCACCTGAAGGGCGGCAATGACATAACCGTGGGGTATATTAACAGGAACGGTGAAATCGGAAGAAGGATTGAGCGGTCGGGCGTGAACGTCGAGAAATCCGGCAATCCGCTTGAACTGGCGAAGACCCTGAAAAAGAACGGTTACGACTGCATCCTGACCTTTTTGTACTGGGGGCACATTTTCGGGCGGCTGGCTGGCAGGCTTTCGGGGACTAAGGTGATGGCGTTTCAGCAGGCGATAGACATATGGAAAAACCCGTTTTACACGCTCATTGACAAGTCCACGCTCAGGTGGTGCGATATGGTAGTGGCTAATTCGCACGCAGCGGAAAATCGGCTCGTCGGCGTTGAGGGGATCGACAGGAGCAGGGTACGTGTGGTGCACAACGGGGTGGATTTCAAGCGTTTCGACAGGAGGCCGGATAAAAGGGAGGAGCTGAGGTCGGCGCTCGGCATAGAAAAAGGCAGGAAGGCTGTAATATGCGTGGCGCGCCTTCATTACGACAAGGGCACCGATTATCTGCCGGAAATAGCAAGAGGCGTGAGCGACGCCATTTTCGTGATCGCGGGCGACGGCCCGCAAAGAAGGCTGATAGAAAACAGAATCAAAAAATACGGCATAGAGCGGAGGTTCAGGCTTCTTGGGATGAGAGAGGACGTCCAGGACCTCCTTCCAGCGTGCGACGTCTTTCTTCTTCCGTCAAGGGAAGAGAGCTTTCCTCAGGCGGCCCTCGAGGCCATGGCGGCGGGATTACCGGTCATAGCGGCTAAGGTAGGAGGGATAGGAGAGCTCGTGGAAGACGGCAGGGAAGGCATACTTGTGGAACCGGGGAACGCATCCGGGTACAGGGACGCCGTTATCGAACTTGCTGGGAACGAAGATAGAAGAAAGGAATACGCTGAAAACGCTTATAAGAAGAGCAGGGGGTTTAGCAGCGAGAAGATGTTCGATTCCATCGATAACGCCTTGAAGGAACTATGAACACGAAGGAAATGCTGAAGTACTTAGTTTTTATCGCCTGGGCAGGCGTCGTGTTGGCGGTTTACTACGCTTTGTTCCCGATACAGCACATGGCGGGCGAGCTGCCGGTGCTCCGCAAGATAACGCTTAATGCCGGAATGGTTTCAGATGTCTTCGTGATAGCTTTGGTGGTGCTTTCGGCCAACGGCTGGGGTAATTGCTTCTGGCGCAAGACCGAACTGAACCACGCGGAGAGATTCGTTTTTGCCACCGGGCTTGGTTTTTGCGTTATAAGCGTTATCGTGTTCGTGCTGACAATAGCGGGTTTCATGGGAAGGGTAGTGTTTTTCGCGCTGCTGTTTTTCGGGATAGTTCAGTTTCTCGCGGTAGGCAAAAGGGTACGGGGGAGAATACGCAATTCGCTTAAAGTATTTGCAGCGATATCGGCGGTTTCGTTCATAAGCACGCTGATAGGAGCGCTGGCCCCGCCTACGCAGTTCGATTCGCTTGTCTATCATCTGGCGCTTCCCCAGGAATACATAAGGGCGGGCAGGTATTTTCTCGTGAGCGACAATATCTTCGCTTCGTTCCCGCAGAATATGGAGATGATATTCGGTTTCTGCATGAAGATTCAGAACGATATAATCGCGAACCTCGCGGGGTGGATATTCTTTCCGCTCACGGCTTTATTGGTCTATTTGATGTCGAAGAAATACTGGAATTCACAGGTTGCGATACAAGCCGCCGTTATCTGGTCGCTGACGCCTTTGTTGATGTTCATATCCACGGGGACATACGTCGATCTTGGGCTGGCGTTTTACGTGTTATTGAGCGTGTACGCCGTTTCTTTGTGGACGGAAACGGAAAAGAACGAGATGCTGGTGTTTTCGGCCGTTTTCGCCGGTTTCGCAACGGGGATTAAATACATCGGGCTTCTCAACATAGTAATGCTCGTGCCTGTAATCATATATTACTCAAAACCCGAAAAAACGCTTAAGACGACGCTGATATTTCTTGCGGTGTCAATTTCCGTATTCTCTCCGTGGCTGATAAAGAACGCCGTGCTGTTCAACAATCCCATAGCACCCTGGGGTACGGAACTTTTCAAGGCGTCAAAGATAACGGCGGAGCAGGCTTCGGAGTATTTTACTCACATACGCTCTCACGGCGTTCCGGTGGAAAGCTTCAGGCAACTCCTGCTTCTGCCCTGGAAGATGACGTTTTCGCCCTGGAGTTTCGGGGGAGGATTCGATATTCTGGGGCCTGTTTTTCTGATGTTCCTGCCCGCCTTGTTTGCCGATGTAAAAATTGATAAAATGAAAATCATATTGATTTATTATGTGGTATTCTATTTGACATGCTGGACGATAACGGGCAAGGTTCTGAGGTTCATTGTGCCCGTATTTCCCCTGATATGCATATTGACGGCCATAGGCGTTCAGAATCTCGTCAGGAATAACCTGCTAAGGATTACCGTCATTATTTTCATGGTTCTGGCTCTCCTGCACAATTTCGCGATATTCCACTGGGTTATGGCTAAGGTTGACCCTTACTCCCCCGTGATATCCGGGGAAGGCAGGAACAGCTATCTGTCCAGGAAACTGAATTATTACGATGCCGTGCACGGCGGTATAAACCAGCTCGAGGGCGGGGCTAAAGTCCTTTACTGGGGAGAAACGCGCAGGTATTACTGCAGTCACGACGCGATAGTTCCCACCGTTTTTGACAGCAACCCCCTTGTAGCGTGGTCAAACGGCGCGGGCGGCACGGAGGAATTGGCGGAAAGCCTCAGGGAAAACGGCATAACGCATCTATTCGTAAATTATTCCGAGCTTGAAAGGCTCGGTTTCGAAAAGCAACTTACGGCGAAGGCAAAGGAAACGCTCAGGCGCTTTGTGAGGGAAAAAACAGAAAGGATCTACGAGAATGAATATTGCGGAGTTTATAAAGTTAATATCTAGCAGGGTGGAATACCTGTATTTCGTGACCGTGATAATGTCTTTCGCGATCGCGTACGCGCTGACGCCGGTGTTGAGGATTATAGCCCAGAAATTCGGGATACTCGACCATCCGCATTCGAACGTCAAGACCCACAAGGACCCGACGCCGTACCTGGGCGGGATAGCAATATGGCTGGGGTGGCTGACGAGCCTTTTTATCGTGCGACTGTTTACTCATTTTCCGTCGGGTACGTTGAGAAGCCTCAGGGGTATAATGATAGGGAGCGTCGTTATAATACTGCTCGGGCTGATAGACGACATCCTCCCGAAGGGGCTGAAATTCAAGGCAAAGTTTCTGATTCAGGCTCTGGCGGTGATGGCCCTGATAATGTTCGATATAAGGGTGCATTTCATATCGCCATACGCGGTGGCGCTGATAATAAGCCTGATATGGGTCATAGGCATAACGAACGCTTTCAACATAATCGACATAATGGACGGATTGTCGAGCGGAATCGCCGTGATAGCGAGCCTCGCGTTCCTGTTCATAGCGCTTCCCACCGAACAGATATACGTGAACTTCTGCGCGGCGGCGCTTGCCGGGGCGTGCCTGGGTTTTATACCCTACAATCTTTCCAAAAAGGGCAAAATATTCATGGGGGACACTGGCAGCCTTACTATAGGATTCATAGTCGCGGCGCTTTCGATGGGGACGTCGTACACGAAGCTAAACGACATAGCGCTCCTGGCGCCGATTCTTATCATTTGGATACCTATGTACGACACGATGCTTGTAATGTACATGAGGTGGAAAAAGGGAATGTCGCCTTTTCTGGGCAGCCGGGACCATTTCGCATTGAGGCTCGAAAAAATGGGATTCAGCAGGACGCAGATACTGATTATGTCCTACGGTGTCGCCGTGGTTATGTCTTTCGGGGCCTTTTTAGTGACGAGGGTGACGATAATGTATGCGTTGACCCTGCTGGGTATACTCGCCGTGCTCACGGTTTACATAACGTCCAAGCTCGGTCAGGTCAAGGTGGATTAGGGAAAAATGTCCAGAACGCTTGTTTTAGGCGCAGGCATAACGGGCCTTGCCACCGCTGGGTTCCTTAAGGAACACTGCGCGATACTTGAAAGGGACTCTGAACCCGGTGGGCTGTGCCGGTCCGTGGGCATAGGCGGTTTTACTTTTGATTATTCCGGGCATTTCCTGCACTTGAGGACGCCTTTCGCGAAAAAATTCGTAAAGTCGCTTCTTTCGTCGAATATATCGAAAATTAGAAGGAATTCGGCAATATACACGCACTCGGTCTACGTACCGTACCCCTTCCAGATAAACCTCGCGAACCTCCCTGAAAAAGTAAAAAAGGAATGTCTTGCAAAATTCCTGCAGAAACCCGATTATCGCGGCAAATACGGGGATTTCCTGCATTGGTCTAACGAGACTTTCGGGGAAGGTATAACGAAGCATTTCATGAGGCCGTATAACGAGAAGCTTTGGACGGTTTCCTCGAAAACGCTCACCAGTGAATGGGTGAAGCATTTCGTGCCGGTACCGTCGGAAAGCGACGTCATAAAAGGCGCCAGGAAAAACACGAAAGAAGACATAGGATATAATGCGTATTTCAGCTATCCGAAGAGAGGCGGTATCGGGGCGTTTGCCGGAGCTCTGGCGGAGAACGTGGGTCAGGATATAGTTTACAACACGGCAAGCGAGCAGATCGATCTCAGACGGGGCCGCGTGAGTACTTCTTCGGGAAAAAAATATTTCTATGACACCCTTGTTTCGACAATTCCAATGCCGGAGCTGATAGCTCAAATCAAAGACGTTCCTGCCGAAGTGAAAAGGGCGGCAGCGGTTTTGAGATGGAACAGGGTAAGGGTTTTCAATATAGGCGTGAGAAAAGCAAGGGCTGCCGGAAGGACGGCAGCGGGTTTCCAGTGGGTGTATTATCCGGAAAAAAAATACAGGTTTTACCGCGTGGGAGTGTACTCGAATATCGAAAGAAACATGGCCCCTGAAGGCTGTTACTCGCTTTACGTGGAGGTAAGCGAGAACGCGAAGGGCGGGGACAGGACGGAACTTGCCGACGTGATCGGCGGGCTGAAGGACGCGGGGATTCTGAATTCAAAAGACAAGATAGAGCTTGTGAACATACTGAAGATACCGTGCGCTTACGTGATATACGACGCAAATGTTTCGCACGCCAGGAAGGTGATAAACGGTTTCCTGGCAAGAAACAGGGTTTTTTCCATCGGAAGGTACGGTGCGTGGGAGTATTCATTCATCGAAAAGAACATACTGGACGCGAAAAACGCGGCGGAACGGCTGAATTGTGGAAAATAGTAATAGAATAAAAGTATGCCACGTAATAACGATGCTCGAGCTTGGCGGGGCGCAGCAGAACACGCTTCACACGGTCGCGAACCTCGACAAGAACCGCTTCGAGACTGTTTTGATATCCGGCCGGGGCGGAATGCTGGACAAGGAAGCTGAGAGCATCGGAGGATTGAAGGCTGTATTTTTGGGAGCGCTGCGCAGGGAAGTAAACCCGTTGCTCGATATCGCCGCTCTTTGCCGGCTATACTTCTCGATAAAGAGGGAAAAACCCGATATAGTACATACGCATTCGTCAAAGGCGGGAATACTGGGAAGGGTGACAGCGTTCCTTGCGGGAGTCCCGGCCGTTGTTCACACCTATCACGGATACGGTTTCAACGACAGGCAGAATATCTTCATAAAGAGCATTTTCGTCATTGCCGAGCGGATGGTGGCGCCGCTCACGGACAGGTTCATAGTGGTGACCAGGGAAGACATCGACAAAGGCCTCCGTCATAAGATCGGACCTGCGGAAAAATACAGGCTTATAAGGAGCGGCATCAAGATAGATAAATATAAGAACGTAAAAGCCGACAGAAAAGCGAAAAGGCGTGCGTTCGGAATAGGTGAAAACGCGGAGCTCGTCCTGACAATCGGGCCTTTCAAACCCCAGAAAAACTTGATTGATTTCGTCCGCCTCGCTTCCAGAGTAAGGAAGCTGAACGATAACGCCGTGTTCGCGGTTGTAGGCGACGGCGAACAGAGGAAGATGATTGAAGATGAGATAAGCAAGGTCAATGCCGGCGAATTCGTGAAACTGCTGGGCTGGCGGCGCGACGTGGACGAAATACTCGCCGTAAGCGACGTGTTCGTGCTGACATCTTTGTGGGAAGGCCTGCCGAGGTCAGTGCTTGAGGCGATGTGCGCCGGCCTGCCGGTCGTTGCATATTCAATTGACGGAAACAGGGAAATGGTGTTGGAAGGCAGGAACGGGTATCTAGCGGAACCCGGAGATGTCGCGGCTTTGAGCGAAAAACTGTCAGGACTTCTGAAAAACAGGGATTTGATGATATCTCTCGGGAAAGCGGCAAAAGACACCGTAACCGAGGAATTCGACATAGACCTTATGGTAAGAAAACAGGAAAAACTATACTCAGAGCTGACCGCGGGACGACACGGTTGATCTCAAATCACGCCAGAACGAGTCGCCGCTCAACACTTTCAATACCGTAATATCGTAGGATGAGGGATCGTAGCCGAAAAGGTTTATCGCCGTGGTAGGCGCGGATTCCGAAAACACGTATATCCTGTAGCCTTCAGCCAGCAGGCCTTCAACGGATTCCTTGCACAGAACGGAAACGAAGTACACGTCGCGACCTTTTAGTTTAAAACCGGGCAGTATGGCGGAAGCCTCAAGTTCGGCGTAGGTGTTTTTATACGTGTACAGAGGCAGGTCACCGGTCATCACAACGGTTTTAGGGGGCCATTCGGCCGTGCCAAGGGCCTTTTTTATTTCTTCGATGTCCTTCCTCAGTATGTAATCCCTCATCAATATCCCGTGAGAAGGACGGAACACCACGCTTCGTTTTCCGGACGAGCCCCCCTTAAGCTCTATCGTGAAAAATCCGTGAAGTAATATGACGGCGGTCAGGACAACGATTGATTTCTTGTTCAGGAAACGTGGCAGCAGAACGTATAAAAAAGGCACGGCGGGAATGAGATATGCAGTCTCGTCGGGATGCATGAAAAACAGGAAAACAAAAACTAATACGGCCAAAATCCCGACTACCGTGTCTGAATCCAATTTTATGCACGAAGGTATTATTCCGAGTACGTATTTCTTCGCTGATGAGTTAATATCCGCTTCCGAAGAAGCACCGGCGCCGCGTAAAACGGCCAGAGCCGCCAGAAGGACAAGCAATGCCGTGGCTAACGGCCCGAAAAGCATTGCAAGGTTATAAAAAGCCCGAAGCAAGTTTTGAAAAACGCTCAAAGGCGAAGGCGGGACGCTTATGACAGGCAGTATGCCGAACCTGCAGATTATCGGGACGTAAAAAAGGGCCCCCGCGGCGAACGAAAACAGAATGAAAACATGAACACGCTTCCTGTTCCCGGAAAGCAGCATGAAAACAGAAAATGGCACGAGAAAAGCGGCGTTTGTCGGCCTGAAGCCGACGGCGGCCGCCAGGGACAGGGCGGAAAAAACCACCGCGCCTCTTTTCAAAAACATGTACGACGCCAGGACGCAGGCAAGCCCCGGTATGTAGTCAATGGTGGTCGCGGCGTTAAGAAGTATTATGGGCGTAAGGGAATAGAGGAAGGTGAGAATATGCCTTTGTTCATATTCGCGCACGATTCTAAAGAAGAACACGATCGAAATGAGATAGGATAGGAAAACGAAAATATTAGTCGCGGCGTGGTTCCCGCCGCCGGCGGTTATAAGGGCGAGTATGTACTCAAAAAGGGGGTTCCCCGGAAAACGGGAAGGCGTGTATGCGCCCGTTTCAACAAGTCGTTCGGCCGCCATCGGGCCGAGCACGGCGTCAAGCTCGACGCCGTAGTTGATAAAAATCCTGGGCAAGGTAAAAAGCGACGCCAGAAATATTATTGAAGCCGATAGGAATAAAACATTCTTCGATCCGTTCATCCGGTGTTCGTCCCGCGTTATGCGCTAAGTGAGTATAACAAAATATTCGGTGATGGTAAACCCCTTGATGCCTCGGTCGGAAATACCGTAACAACAAACGATCCCTGGCGCTGAAAGAGATTAAAAAACAGCGTATTTTGCATAAATCGCGCCGAAAAACTTGACAAATCACTCAATATGAAGTAAAATCACATAATTCTGTCGTAAAAACTCTTAAAAATGACATCATTGCCGAAGGCAATGTTGTCACCCTGGACGCAGTGAAGGGTCTTGAAAACTCAATAAGAATGATAGTTAGGACCCTTCGCAACGGTTCAGGGTGAGTCCGTTGACTTAGTCAACAGCCTCAAATTGAGCGCAAACACAAATAAACCTCAACATACCCCGTAAAAAACTGCTGGAATTCACTCTCTTAAAGCAGGCCAATTGACGGAACGATGTGTTTGAAAAGGTCGGAGGAACAAATAACGGCCGTGAAGGCTCCGGCCGCGGAATCTTAGAAAGAACTGGCAGTCAGGAGAAACAATGAGCACTCACAGAGTAACCGTGATACCGGGCGACGGTACGGGTCCGGAAATAACGGAAACGACAATGAAGGTTATCGAAGCTTCCGGAGCGAGAATCGAATGGGAAACTGCGGAAGCCGGAGCCGACATAATGGAAAAATACGGCACTCCTCTGCCCGAAAAGACGCTTGAATCGATCAGGAAGAACGGGGTGGCCTTGAAAGGCCCCATCACCACGCCTATAGGCACGGGATTCAGGTCGGTGAACGTCGCCATCAGGAAGGAACTTGACCTGTTCTCATGTCTGAGGCCCTGCAAAACCTACAACGGTGTTAAGTCGAAATACGAAGGAATCAACCTGGTCGTCGTGAGGGAAAACACGGAGGACCTGTATGCCGGCGTTGAATACGCGCCGGATACTGAAGAATCGCGCAGGATCATCGAGCTTTCCAAAAATAAAATAAGGGACCATTCCGCGATATCGATAAAACCGATTTCAAAAGAAGGCTCCAAACGGATAGTCAAATTCGCTTTTGACTATGCCGTGAAGCACGGAAGGAAGAAGGTTACGGCCGTCACCAAGGCCAACATAATGAAATTCACCGACGGGCTTTTTTTTGATACCGCGAAAGAAGTCGCCAGGGCCTACGAAGGAAAGGTGGAATACGAGGAGAGGCTCATCGACAATATGTGCATGCAGCTTGTGCAGAAACCCTACCTCTATGACGTGCTTGTCCTTCCCAACCTCTACGGTGACATCATTTCCGACCTATGCGCCGGCCTCATAGGTGGGCTCGGCATAGCGCCGGGAGCCAATTTCGGCGACAAGATTGCGGTTTTCGAGGCCGTTCACGGTTCGGCCCCGAAGTACAAGGGTATGAACAAGGTCAATCCCACGGCGCTGATCCTGTCGGGCGTCCTAATGCTTGATCACCTGGGCGAAACCGCGGCCGCAAAAAAACTCGAGAACGCCGTAGCGGCCGTCATAATGGAAGGCAAAACGGTTACCTACGACCTGGGCGGGACGGCTGGAACAAGGGAAATGGGCGAAGCCATAATAGCCGGAATGAAAGGAAAATAGAGCATATAATGGAAAGAACCTGCTTGATAATAAAGCCTGACGGGCTCGGAAAGCGCGTGGTCGGGGAGATAATAAAGAATTTCGAGTCCCAGGGCTTCAAGCTCGTGGGAATGAAAATGATACGCGGCGGGCGGGAAAAACTCGAAAAATTTTACGAAATTCACAAGGGAAAGCAGTTTTTCGAACCGTTCATGAAGTTCGTGAGTTCGATGCCCGTGATAATAAGCGTCTGGCAGGGGGAGAAGGCCGTCTCGCGGGTCCGCGAAATAATAGGCGCCACGAATTCGCGGGAAGCGGCCAAGGGCACCCTCAGAAACCTTTACGGCACCGACAACAGAAGGAACCTGGTACACGCTTCCGACTCGCTGGAAAACGCGAAACGCGAAACGGAATATTTTTTCACGCAGGACGAGCTGTTCGATTACGGCTGGGACGACTGGAAAGACAAATAACTGGAAGGCTCGATAAATGAAAATACTTGTAGTCAACTGCGGGTCATCTTCCGTAAAATACACTTTTTTCGACGTGAACGGGGAAAAGAAACTTGCCTCCGGGATCGTTGAATGCATAGGCCTTCCTGAGGCCTATTTCAAGCACAGGGTGTCGGGCGAAGAAGAGGTAAAGGAATCCTGTAAGGTCCAGAATCATATGGAAGCGGTGGATCTGATACTGAAGAACCTGATAGACCCTGAAATAGGCCTTATAAAGCATACCGACGAGATCTCCGCCGTGGGCCACAGGGTAGTGCACGGAGGGGACAAATTCACGGATTCGGTCGTGGTTGACGCAAACGTGATGGAAGGCCTCAAGGAATGCATACCTATCGCCCCCCTTCATAACCCGCATCATTACGCAGGCATCGAGGCCATATTGAAACTGCTTCCGGACGTGAAGCAGGTGCTGGTATTCGACACGGCCTTCCACCAGACCATCCCGGATTTCGCCTACATATACGCAATTCCCTATTCCCTTTATGAAAAATACCACATCCGCCGCTATGGTTTTCACGGAACGTCCCACAAGTACGTGGCCCAGCGCGCGGCGAAGCTCCTGGGCAAACCGCTTAAGGATACGAACCTGATAACCTGCCACCTGGGAAACGGGTGCAGCATCACGGCCATTAAAAGCGGCAAATCGATTGATACATCAATGGGTTTTACACCACTGGAAGGCCTTGTTATGGGAACCCGTTCGGGGGATATTGACCCGGCCATCATAGTGCATCTGCTCACTCACGAGAAGATAACGGCGGACTCGCTAAATTCGCTCCTGAACAAGAAAAGCGGGCTTGCCGGGGTTTCGGGCATAAGCGCGGACATGCGCACGCTCCTGACCGCTTCCGCCGAGGGCAATCAAAAGGCGAAACTGGCCATAGAGATATACTGCTACAGGATAAAGAAGTATATCGCGTCCTACATGGGTGTTCTCGAAGGAACCGATGCCGTGGTTTTCACGGCCGGCGTAGGCGAAAACTCTCCCACTATAAGAAGCAAGTCGTGTCAGGGGCTCGATTCCCTGGGGATAAAAATAGACGAGGAAGCCAACAGAAAAGTAGGTTCGGAGGACCGGACTATTTCGTCGGGGGATTCCGGGGTCAGGATCCTTGTGATACCGACCAACGAAGAGCTAATGATAGCCCGCGAAACCCACCGTGTATTGACAAACGGGTAACTATACACTATAATGAAAAATCTTCAAATAGACGTTTCCGGATTAAAAGACCTTGAAAAAATAGAGCAAAGCGTTGAAGAATGCCGTCTTAACTCGCTTCAGGAGAGCGTTTCTGCGCATACCCTCAAAGCGGACTTCTCAATAACGAAGAATGCCGACAGCTTTCTTCTTAACGGCTCCGTCAGCGGTCAAATTGAAATCAGTTGCTCAAGGTGTCTTGAGACTTTCAGATTGCCCATAACGGCCAAGTTGAACAAGGTATATCCCGAGTCGACTGTTCTTATCGACGTGGAGGAGGAAATCAGGCAGGAAGTGATACTTACGATACCGGTCAAGCCGTTATGCGGGGAACAATGCAAGGGGCTCTGCCAGATCTGCGGAATCAACAGGAACAAGGGCACCTGTAATTGCAGGCAGGAGTTCCACGATCCCAGGTGGGACGATTTACAGAAAATAATCAAATAAAGCGGAGGAAACGATGCCAAATCCAAAACGAAAGCATACACCGATGCGGCGCGATACGAGAAGGGCGGCAAACTGGAAAATCAGCGCGATGAACTCGAGCAAGTGCCCCAACTGCGGCGCGCCCAAGCTCCCTCACAGGATTTGCAAAGCCTGCGGTTTCTACAATGCGGAGCTTATAGTCCCCAGAAAAGAAAAAAAGAAAAAGGAAGGATCTGAGGAAGCGAAGTAATGCGTATTGCGCTTGATGCGATGGGCGGGGACCTTGCCCCGCAGGTAACTGTCGAAGGGGCGATTCTGGCAGTAAAGGAATCGCGTCACGAAATCATACTCGTCGGTGACCAGGATAAAATAAACCGGGAACTTGGAAAACCGCGGAGTTACGCCAAGGGCCTGCCCATATCGGTAAAGCATGCTTCGGAATTCATAGGCATGGACGAACAGCCGGCACAAGCCGTGAGGCAGAAGAAGGATTCCTCAATGGCCGTAGGGGCAAAGCTGGTCGCCGATAAGCAGGCTGAAGCGTTCGTTTCGGCGGGGAACTCAGGGGCTTCGATGGCTTCCGCACTTCTTCACATGAGAAGGTTGCCCGGAGTTTCAAGGCCGGCCATACTGACAGTGTTTCCGACGCTCGAAGGGGTTTGCGCGCTTCTTGACGTGGGGGCAAACGTCGACTGCAAGCCTAAAAACCTGCAGCACTTTGCCGTGATGGGTTCCATATATATGAAAGAACTCTTCAACATAGAGAACCCGCGTGTCGGTCTTCTCTCGATAGGCGAAGAACCCACGAAGGGAAATGAATTGACATTGGCTACACATAGTCTTTTAAAATCAAGCGGTATAAACTATATAGGCAACGTCGAAGGAAGGGACATTCCGAAGGGCAACGCTGACGTAGTGGTCAGTGACGGATTTATCGGTAATATCGTGCTGAAATTCGGAGAAGGCGTCGCTGAGATGATGCTGAAGCTTGTGAAGGAAGAATTCAAAGCGCATCCCATATCGTGGGTTTCTCTTCCCTTCCTCTGGGCAGCACTGAAAGACCTGAGAAAAAAAGTGGACTATGCGGAGCGTGGCGGAGCGCCTCTTTTGGGAATCGACGGGGTCTGTCTCATAGCGCACGGAAGGTCTAACGCCAAGGCAATAAAGAACGCGATACTTGCGGCCGGTAATTTCGCGGAAAAAAACGTGAACGTTGAAATAGCTCAGGAAATACAAAAACTGGAAGAAAACAACAGGAACGGAGTAAACGGACAAAATGACTAAACAGTACGGAGTATCCATCTTAGGCACGGGCTCGTTCTTGCCGCCAAAGGTTCTGACGAACGCGGACCTAGAAAAAATGGTCCAGACTTCCGATGAATGGATAACGACAAGGACCGGAATAAAGGAAAGAAGGATCGCCGACGAGAAAACGGCGACGTCTGACCTTGCTATAGAGGCTTCAAAGAAAGCGCTTGAAGAAGCCGGCGTGAAAGCCGAGGAGATCGAAGAAATCATAGTGGCCACTATAACGCCCGACATGTTTTTTCCGTCAACGGCGTGTTATGTTCAGAAGGGCCTTGGCATTAAAAGCTGCGCGGCATTCGATATTGCCGCTGCATGTTCGGGTTTCATTTACGGTATGTCTATCGCTAAAACGCATATCGAAACGGGATTGTACAAGAAGGTCCTTTTGATAGGCGCGGAAACCCTTTCGAAAATCACGGACTGGACAGACAGGAATACTTGCGTGCTTTTCGGTGACGGAGCGGGGGCGATGGTGCTTGGAAGATCAGAGAACGGGGAAAACGGGGTGCTCTCGGTATTCATGGGCGCCGACGGTAATTACGATTATCTGTTGAACATGCCTGGTGGCGGTTCAAGGAACCCCTGCTGCCAGAAAACAATCGACGAAAGACTTAATTTCCTTAAAATGTCCGGCAAAGAGGTTTTCAAGGTGGCAGTGACGAAAATGGTTGAAGCGGCAGAGGAGGCGTTAAGAATTTCCGGAAAGGAATTGAAGGATATAGCTCTTGTCATACCGCATCAGGCCAACAAGAGGATAATAGACGCCATTGCCAAGAAACTGGACTTCCCGCTTGAAAGAGTGTTCGTTAACCTCGATAAATACGGGAACGTTTCGGCGGCAACCACGATAATAGGCCTTGACGAGGCAAGAAAAGACGGAACTGTTAAAAAGGGCGATTTAGTGGAGCTCGTAGCCTTCGGCGGAGGATTTACCTGGGGCGCCACCTTGATCAAGCTGTAGGAAAAACATGAAAAGAATAGGGTTATTGTTTCCGGGGCAGGGTTCGCAGTATGTGGGAATGGGCAAGGAGATGTATGACAACTTCCCGCAGGCAAAATCCGTTTATGATAATGCGAATGAAGTTCTGGGTTTTGACCTGAAAAAAATAGTTTTTGAAGGTCCGGAAGAAACGCTGAAACAGACCCAATACACGCAGCCGGCAATTTTCACTTCGAGCATAGCGATTTTCGATGCTTTCCGTTCAAGATACGACGTTTCGGGCGATACGGTTTTATGCGCAGGGCATTCCCTCGGAGAATATTCGGCTCTGTGCGCGAGCGGAGCGTTCAGTCTTGCGGACGGTTTGAAGCTTGTAAAAGCAAGGGGCGAATTCATTCAAAAGGCTTCGCAGGCGAATCCCGGGACGATGGCGGCAATAATCGGTCTTGGCAGGGACAAGTTGACCGAAGTATGCGCGAAGGCGAAGGATATGGGCGTCTGCGAGCCCGTGAATTACAATACTTCCGAACAGATTGTTATCGCGGGCGCAACGGAAGCCGTCAAAAAAGCGGTTGAGCTTGCCCGGGTCGCCGGGGCGGCAAAGGCCGTTATGCTAGCAGTTTCTGGCCCGTTCCATTCGTCACTTATGAAACAGGCGGCTGAGCTAATGAACGAAGAATTAAAGAAATATCAATTTTCTAATATGTCATTTAAAGTAATAACCAATTGCGACGCTCAATTGACGGAGAATTCGGAAAAGGTGAAAGACAAACTGGTGAGGCAGATAAACAGCCCAGTTTTGTGGGAAGATTCCATAAGAGCAATGATCAATTCCGGTATAGAGATCTTCATTGAACTGGGACCTCAACGAGTTTTGTCCGGCCTTATGCGCAGGATCGATAAGACTAAAAAATGCCTGAACATTGAAGATATGAAGTCGCTTGAAAAAACACTTGAGGAGCTCACGAAATGAGATTGAAAGACCAAGTCGCGGTAATCACGGGAGGAGCCCAGGGCATCGGGAGAGCGATAGCCGAAACATTCTCCAAGGAAGGGGCAAAAGTCATAATTTCGGATATAAAGGCCGAGCTTGCCCAAAAAACCGCAGAAGAAATCAAGGCAAAATACGGAACCGAGACACATTTCGTCGTCGGAAACGTTGCGATTATCGAAGACTGTGAAAAAATGATGCAGCAGGTACTTGACAAATTTTCTAAAATAAATATACTTATTAACAATGCCGGGATAACCAGGGACAATCTTTTGATGAGAATGAGCGATCAAGACTGGGACTTGGTTATAGGTATAAACCTGAAAGGCGTGTTCAACTGCACAAAGGCGGTTTCAAGAACAATGATGAAACAGCGCTCCGGCAGGATAGTCAATATCGCGTCTGTTGTAGGCATGATGGGCAATCCAGGGCAGGCGAACTACTCGGCTTCCAAAGGCGGAGTCATAGCGCTTACGAAAACGTGCGCGAAGGAATTCGCGTCAAGGAACGTGCTTGTGAACGCCATAGCTCCGGGTTTCATAAAAAGCGCGATGACTGATACACTAACGGATGAAGTCAAGAAGAAATACTATGATGTGATACCGCTGGGCCGCTTTGGCGAACCGGAGGATGTGGCAAAGGCGGCGCTTTTCCTGTGTTCCGACGAATCCGCTTACATAACGGGCCACGTTATTTCTATAAACGGTGGTATGTACATATAATATATATAGTATAATACGGTTGAGCACAATCAACCTCAATACAAAACAGGAGGAAGCAAAATGGCAGACGTAGAGGCAAGGGTAAAAGAGATTATAGTAGAGCAGTTGGGAGTAGATCCCGCGGAAGTCACGCCGCAATCGTCGTTCGTCAACGATCTCGGTGCCGATTCACTCGATACGGTTGAACTAGTTATGGCGTTTGAGGAAGAATTCGGACTCGAGATCCCCGATGAAGACGCCGAAAAGATCCAAACGGTCGGTCAGGCTATCGACTATATAAAGAACCACCAGCCTAAATAGCAAAATCAATACTATAGCATATGAAAAAACGGATAGTAGTCACCGGTATCGGTATCATATCACCTATTGGCATAGGTAGTGATAACTACGTTCGGTCGCTAAAGAACGGGGTATCCGGAGCAAACCGCATTACTGTTTTTGACGTGTCTAACTTCACTTCGCAGATAGCGGGTACCGTCAAGGATTTCAAACCTGAGGATTTTCTTGACAGGAAAAAAGCCCGCCGTATGGCAAGGTTCACCCAGTTCGGCGTATCCGCGGCGAAGATGGCCATAAAGGACTCCGGACTTGACGTATCCAAGGAAGACCTTACAAGGATAGGTGTTATTACGGGGACTGGGATAGGCGGCCTCGACGTTATAGAGGAGGAAGAACAGGTTCTTCTTTCAAAAGGCCCGAAAAGGGTCAGCCCATTCCTGATTCCGATGATAATAACGAATATCCTTCCGGGGGAGATAGCCATTGAGTACGGATTCACCGGGCCCAATTACGCGGTGACGAGCGCGTGCGCGTCCGCCAATCATGCGATGGGAGACGCCCTGAGGCTTCTTCGTTCCGGAGATGCCGACATAATGATAACAGGCGGTTCGGAAGCGGCGATAACGCCGCTTGGTCTCGCGGGTTTTTGCAGCATAAAAGCCCTTACTACGAGAAACGACGATCCGCAGAAAGCTTCAAGGCCCTTCGACAAGACGCGCGACGGTTTTCTAATGGCCGAAGGAGCCGGCATCCTCGTGTTTGAGACCCTCGAGCATGCCGTGGCAAGAGGGGCGAAGATATACGCCGAAGTGGCCGGTTATGGTGCCAGCGATGACGCTTATCACATAACGGCGCCTCACCCCGAAGCCGAAACGGCGGTCCAGGCGATACGAGCCGCGATAAAAGACGCCGGCATTTCGCCTGACGAGATAGACTATATAAACGCACACGGTACGTCAACTGAATACAACGACAAAACCGAAACGCTGGCGATAAAAAAAGTGTTCGGTGAAAGGGCCAAAAGGATACCCGTTTCTTCGACAAAATCGATGACCGGACATCTGCTCGGAGCTGCCGGAGCGTGCGAACTCATAGCTATGGTCCTTTGTATGAAGGAAGGTTTCGTGCACCCCACCATTAATTACGAAACGCCCGATCCGGAATGCGACCTTGATTACGTCCCGAACAAACCCCGCGATATAAAGTTCAACTGCGGGCTTTCAAACTCTTTGGGGTTCGGCGGGCATAACGCGGTCATTATTGCCAAAAGATATGACAAATGAACTTGACGTAGACAAAATAAAGAAAGCGTTGGATTACGAATTCAGAAATAAAGATCTTTTGCAGAAAGCGTTCACGCATAAGTCCTACGCGGCCGAAAAAGGGCTGCCATTCAGCAATGAAAGGATGGAGTTCCTTGGTGACAGCGTTCTTTCGGCCGTGGTAGCGGATTTTCTGTACCTCAAGCACCCCTCTCAGGATGAAGGAAAGCTTTCCCAGTTTAAATCCCAGATAGTATCAAGGCAGAACCTGGCAAAATGGGCTAAAAAACTGAAGCTGGGCCAGTACTTCCTTATCAGCAAGGGCGAGGAAATAAACGGGGGCAGGAAGAGGGACAGTCTGCTGTCGAACACGCTTGAGGCCGTGATCGCGGCGATTTATCTCGATTCGGGCTACGATTCGGCAAGAGCATTCATACTCGCGTATCTAGAGCAACAGAAAAGAATAGTAATAAACGATCCAAAGAGCAAGCTTCAGGAACAGATTCAATTGAAGTACCAGACTCTTCCGGAGTACAGGGTTTTAAACGAATCTGGCCCGGACCACGAGAAGATATTCGAGATAGGCGTGTACCTGAAAAGAAAACTCCTGGCTAAGGGTTCCGGGCGTTCAAAAAAAGACGCGCAGCAGGTGGCAGCGAAAAGGGCGTTGAAGGAAATTGATTGATATATTAGCAGCAAGAGCACGGCGGAGGAAAAATGGACTACTTTTTAACCGATGAACAAAAAATGATGATTGACCTGGCGAGAAAAATCGCCAGAGAGAAAATCAAACCCGTAAGAGAGCATTATGACGAAAAGGAGGAATTTCCCTGGCCGCTGGTGGAAGAGATGGCGAAGGCCGATCTTTGCGGTGTTTACATCCCGCAGGAGTACGGAGGATTCGGCGCCGGCGTTATGGGGCTCGTCCTCGTGATTGAGGAGCTTTGTAAAGTCGACGGCGGTATTGCTCTTGCCCTTGCGGCAACCGCTCTTGGAACGTTCCCGATACTCATCGCGGCAAACGAAGAGCAAAAGAAAAAATACCTTCCGGAGATAGCGGCTGGAAAGAAGCTTGCCGCCTTCGGGCTCACGGAACCCGAAGCCGGTTCCGACGCCACGGCGATGAGAAGCCACGCCAAAAAGGAAGGGGATCACTATATACTCAACGGCACGAAGTGTTTCATCACGAACGCCGGCGAAGCCGATGTTTACACGGTTTTCGCAAAGACCAATCCCGACAGGGGAGCAAGAGGTATATCCTGTTTCATACTTGAAAAGGGAATGCCGGGTTTCGAATTCGGAAAAAAAGAAAAGAAGATGGGAATAAGGGCTTCCGTCACAAGGGAGCTCATATTCAACAACTGCAAGGTTCCAAAGGAAAACCTCATAGGCAAGGAGGGTCACGGCCTTATTATAGCGCAGGGGACTCTTGACGCATCAAGGCCCGGAGTGGCTGCCCAGGCGCTGGGAATAGCGGCGGGAGCGCTTGAAGAAGCGGTCGATTACGCCAGAACAAGGGTCCAGTACGGCCAGCCCATAGCGAGTTTTCAGGGAATCCAGCATATGCTGGCCGATATGGCCACGGAAGTCGAAGCGGCAAGGTGCCTGATATATCAGACCGCGAAGATGATGGATGCGAACCCCGGTAAACGCACCACGAAGGAATCCGCGATGTCCAAGCTGTACGCGTCCGAGGTCGCCGTTAGGGTCACCACGAACGCCGTTCAGATATTCGGAGGGTACGGCTACATACGCGAATACCCGGTGGAAAAAATGATGAGGGACGCCAAGATCACGACGCTGTACGAAGGCACTAGCCAGATACAGAAAAACGAAATAGCGCTCAGTCTTATAAAGGAATCCGCCGGAAAGAAGTAACCAGAGGGCACGATGAACGTAATAGTCTGCATAAAACAGGTGCCGAACACGACCAACGTCCAGATAGATTCAACGACCGGAACCTTGAAAAGGGAGGGCGTGGAATCCATAATCAATCCTTTTGACGAGTACGCCATCGAAGAGGCCGTCAGGATTAAGGAAAGGACGAACGGAAAGGTCACTGTACTGACCATGGGGCCGCCGCAGGCCGAAAGCGCGCTCAGGGAAGCCATCGCGCGCGGCGTGGACAATGCCGTTCTTGTATCCGACAGGGCGTTTGCCGGAGCCGACACCTGGGCAACGTCATACACTATCGCCCAGGCCATAAGGACAATAGCCGAATACGACCTCATAATCTGCGGCAAACAGGCCACTGACGGCGATACCGCCCAGGTGGGACCGGGGGTCGCTGAAATGCTTGATATACCGCACGTAGCCTATGTCAAGAAAATAGAAGAAATAAAACCGAATTACATGAAAGTCGAGCGAATGATGGAAGACGGATACGATATAATTGAAATGCCTCTGCCGGCACTGATAACCGTGGTCAAGGAGATAAACACGCCGAGACTGCCTTCGTTAAGAGGAATGATGAACTCAAAGAAGGCGCAGATACTCCAGCTTACCGCGGAAAAGATAAAAGCTGAAAAGGACAACATAGGGCTTACCGGTTCTCCAACTCAGGTTATGAAGGTATTTAGTCCGCCTCCGAGGCAGGGCGGGATGAAGATAGACGGTTCTCCGGAAGAAGTCGCAGAAACGCTTGTTTCTAAGCTCAAAGGGTCGCAATTGGTATAAAACGGGAAGAAAAGAATGTCAAACCAGATTAAAGTCATACAAGACAAATGCATAGGATGCGCGTTGTGCGTCAAGTCCTGCCCTTTCGGGGCCATCGTGCTCGTTGACCGTCCCGAACATCCCAAGAAACTCAAGCTCGCCGTGATAGACCTGCACAAGTGCACGTTCTGCGGGGCGTGCATGGAAGCGTGCAAGAAGTTCGGCGCCATAGAACTCATAAAAGAAGAACCCATCAATCTTGACATCGATCCTTCCCATTACAGGGGCATATGGGTTTACGCCGAGCAGAGGCACGGCGAGATATCGCCCGTCGTCTTTGAGCTCCTTAACGAGGGCGGAAGGCTTGCAAAGAAGCTGGACGTTCCCTTGAGCGCGATACTCATCGGGTCGAATATCGAATCCAAAGCCCAGACCCTCATTCAGCACGGCGCGGACAAAGTTTACGTGTACGACCATCCCATTTTTGTCGAGTTCCTTGACGATCCTTACTCGGACATACTAGCCCACCTGTTAGAGCAGGAAAAACCTGAAATCGTACTTATGGGGGCAACCAACATCGGCCGTTCGTTCGCTTCTAGGGTGGCTGCAAAGATAAGGACCGGGCTTACCGCTGACTGCACGGCGCTCGACGTCGACCTCTCGAACCGCAACCTAATGCAGACCCGTCCGGCATTCGGCGGAAACATAATGGCCACGATCCTGACGCCCAGGCACAGACCCCAGATGGCCACGGTCAGGCACAAGGTCTTTAAACCTTCGCAGAAGGACGAATCAAGGAAGGGGGAAATCGTCAAGAAGCCGTTTGACGCTGAAAAATTGATAAACAGGACCAACTTCCTTCAGTTCATAAAGGACACGTCCGCTAAAGTCAACCTGGCCGACGCGGACATAATAGTTTCAGGAGGAAGAGGGCTGGGCAAGCCAGAGGGTTTCAGGATTATAGAAGAACTTGCCGAAGCGATAGGAGGCGCGGTCGGCTCGTCGAGGGCGGCGGTTGATTCCGGATGGATACCATACTCACATCAGGTCGGGCAGACAGGGAGGACGGTAAGCCCGAAGATATATTTCGCGTGCGGCATATCAGGCCAGATCCAGCATCTTGTAGGTATGGGCTCCTCCGACGTTATAGTGGCCATAAACAAGGACCCGCACTGCCCTATGATGAAAGTCGCGACGTATGCAATCGAGGGGGATCTGTACGATATTGTCCCCTGGATAATCAAAGAAATAAAGAAACAAAATTCCTGAAAATTGACTTAAAAATCAAAAAAATATATCATAGAAGGGCAGTATGCTTTTTTTTATAGTTTTTATGTGAAAATATTCACGATATGCTGACATATTTCGTAACAGAAACCAACTGGCTCAATTTCATTTCCTCCCTTGTTTCGCAATACAGGGTCTTCGGACTCATCGACTACGAAGGCGAACTCAAGTGGAGACGTCTCAACGAAGCTAACTCGCATTCGATAACGATCACGAAATACCGTTCGATTCAGCCTATAAAGAAGTTCTTCTTCCCTGTCAAGGAAGAAGTAACCGCTGAACCTTCCGCCCAAAAAACCATACTAATAGGATGCAAGAACTGCGATTTAAACCATCTTAAGACCACCGATTCGATGTTCGTCGGGAGCCCGGTTTCCGACCCTTATTATCTGAAAAGAAGGGAAAACACCATAATAATATCCTCCGACTGCGATGATTTCAGAAAAACATGTTTTTGCACAAGTATGGACGAAGACCCTTTTCCCAGCAAGGGTTTTGACATAAACCTGAGCCCGACGCGGGGGGGATTCATAGTTGAAATAGCCACTAAAACAGCAGAACAGCTTATTTCGGTCAGAAAGCATTATTTTCAAGATCCTCAGCCGATCCTACTTCAGGAAAGGGAAAAAATGAGGAAGAGGATCACGGAACTCGTAAAAAATAACAATTCCGAACTAAACTGGACTGACCCCCAGAGAATCGTCAGCTCAACGTACAACTCAAAAGCTTGGGACGACGATATAGCTTCAACGTGCGTGGAGTGCGACGCGTGCAGGTTCGTGTGCGGAACGTGCTACTGCTTTATTCTTTCGGAGACAAAGGACATCTGGTCAAGGATAAGAACCTGGGATTCGTGCCAGTCTGCCGGCTACGCGAGGGTCGCTGGCGGCGGAAACCCCAAAAACACGAGAGCGAAGCGCCTCAAGAACTTTTACGCGTGCAAACTCGTGTACAGAAAGGAAAATTTCGGTTTCTATGCCTGCACCGGATGTGGAAGGTGCATAGAAGTCTGCCAGGGCAAAATAGACATAAGGCAGAGCCTTGCCAAGCTGAAAAAACTGGAGAAAAATGTTTAAAAGCCCGTACAAATCTATTAAAGCCGAACTTCTGGAAGTAATAGAGGAAACTTCAAACATAAAAACGTTTGTCCTCAAGCCCGAAGAGAAGTTCTCTTTCGTTACCGGCCAGTTCGTGGAGCTTTCCATCCCGGGGGTGGGAGAGGCGCCTTTCACGCCGTCTTCGTCGCCTTTTAAAACGGACAAGATTGACGTGACCATAATGAAGGCCGGATATGTTACCGAAGCGCTGCACAATCTTAAAGGCGGCGAGACGCTTGGGATAAGAGGGCCCTACGGAAGGGGATATCCGGTGGAGGAATTGAACAAAAAGGACGTTCTCATCGTGGGCGGCGGGGTCGGGATGGCGCCGCTGAGGTCATTCTTGCTGACGCTTCTCGAGCAAAAGGAAAAATTCGGAAGGATAATCCTCTGCTACGGCTCAAGGACGCCTGAAGACGTCGTTTATAAGTATCTCTTTCCTGAATGGAAAAAGGTTAAGGGCCTTGAGATAATGCAGAGCGTGGACAAGTGCCCCGTGGGGGAATGGGACGAAACGGTGGGCCTGGTAACGTGCCTGCTCGACAAGGTTAAGGTGGATCTCGCAAAAACGGTTTCAGTTGTCTGCGGTCCGCCCATAATGATGAAATTTTCAACGACTAAACTGCTGGACGTAGGATTCAAACCGCAGAACATCTACCTTTCGATGGAAGCAAACATGTCCTGCGGCCTCGGGAAATGCGGCCATTGCCAGCTGGGGCACCATTTCATCTGCAAGGACGGGCCCGTATTCACTTACGAGCAGATAAAGAATATACCGGAGCCATTCGCTTAATGAAGAAATTGTTCATAGACATCGAGAAGTGCTACCAGTGCAAGGAATGCACCGCCGAGTGCAGTTACTATTATCATCCACAGAAAAAGCAGGGCTACGTGAGATGCCTGGCTCTTGCCGCGCAGGAACACGTCTGCAGGCGCTGCGACGACCCTCCTTGCGTCAAAGGATGTCCGCAGGAAGCGCTGGAGAAGCGGCCTGACGGCATGCTTGACAGGCATTCCATGAGGTGCACGTCGTGCAAGACATGCACAATCGCCTGCCCGTTCGGGGTGATATATCCGGAAATAGTGGAATATAAAACGACAATGTGCGATTACTGCACTGACAGGGCCGATGACACTGTGCCCCCGGTTTGCACGGTAACCTGCCCAATGGGCGCGCTTAAGTGGATAGAAGTGGAAGAGAATCCGGCTAAGGACATATACGCGGTAAGGGACGGTAAATACTACGTGCGCGTGATAAAATGGAAAAAATAGAGCTTTTGAGTTACTTTTTTGATTATCTGGTTTTCCCGGGACTGCTGTTCGTTGTTGCTTCCGGAATGCTCGTATCCTGGATAGACAGGAAAATAACGGCGCGCCTGCAGTGGCGTGTCGGCCCAGGTCTGCTGCAGCCGTACTATGACATCAGAAAACTATTTTTGAAAGAAGTAATAATACCCGAGGGGGGCAATAAATGGTCGTTTATTATCGCTCCGATGTGCGCTCTAATTTCGATAGTGATAATATCCAACATTGTCCTGAAGTACTACATTGATCCTTCCGGGTCTTTCGTGGGCGATATCATAGTGGTTATATACATGTTCGCGGCTATACCCGTAGCTTCTATAATAGGGGCCTCGGCATCGAAAAACCCTTACGCTTCCCTCGGGGCAAGCAGGGAAATGAAATCGATGCTTGCCTATGAACTGCCGTTCTTAATGTGCATAATGGTTCCCGTAATAAAAACAGGGTCGATTTCCATGGGCGCAATAATTCAGCACCAGCTGCAGAACGGGCCGATTTTTATGTCATTATCAGGATTGACGGCCTTCATAACATCGATATTTTGCATTCAGGCGAAGATGGGAATAGTGCCGTTTGATTATTCCGAGGCTGAAACGGAGATATGCGGAGGGGTGCTTGTAGAGTATTCCGGAGCGCTTCTGGCCATATGGAAATTGGTAAAAATGTCTCTTCTTGTGGTCGCGCCTTTGTTTATCATTGTGCTGTTCGCTTCAACCGGGTTCAGGGCGGGTATTTTTGCGGTTTACTTCGTGCTCCTTCTTATCGTCATAATTTTGAAAAACACGAACCCGAGACTGAGGATAGACCAGGCATTGAGAGGCTTCTGGACGTACGCGGCCGTTGCCTCATTGACGGCGCTGGTTTTGGCCGTAACAGGTTACTGATATGCAGAGTATAGACAATAAATTCACAAAATCACTGTTTGTCTTTCACGCGGCCTGCAGCCCGTGCAACAACTGCGACATCGAGATACTGGACTGCATCGCACCTAAATACGACATCGAAAGGCTGGGGATGCAGCTCGTGGGCTCTCCCAGGCACGCGGACGTGCTTCTGGTGACGGGAGCCGTTAACAAAAAGGTAGTTCACAGGATAAAAATGATTTACGAACAGACGGCAAAACCGTGCGTGGTAGTCGCCGTTGGGAGCTGCGCGTGTTCGGAAATAATCTTCAGGGAATCATATAACACGTGCGGCCCTCTTGATAAAATAATACCGGTCGATATATACATACCGGGGTGCCCTCCGAGGCCCGAGGCGATAATAGCCGGTTTGGCGAAGTACATAAAATCAAGAAAGAATGCGGGATGAACATGACAAGTAAAATACAAGAGCTTTTATCAGAATGCTCGGCGAGGATAATAGGTTCCGAGGAGGCAAGGAAGGGAACGCATTACATCGAAGTGAATCCCGCATACATATGCGAGATAGCGGAGGTAATGCACAACAAACTTGGTTTCAGGTTCATAACTATATCGGGAGTGGACGCGAGAAAGCACATAGAACTGATTTATAGTTTTGCGGATGACAAAAGTGGGGATGTTGTTTCAATTAAAACAAAGCTTTTTAACAAGAAGGACCCGGCGATCGACAGCTTGTCAAAATTAATCAAGGGAGCGTCCTGGATCGAAAGGGAGGTTCACGAGTTTTTCGGCGTGAAATTCGCGGGACACCAGGACCTTAACCACCTCCTTCTCGGAGAGGACTGGCCGGAAGGCGATTACCCTTACAGGCACGAAAATGACTGATAAAAATAAGAATTTCATTCCGATAGGACCCTACCATCCGCTTCAGGAAGAACCTGAATATTTCAGGCTGCACGTGGAAGGCGAGATCGTGAAGAGCGTCGATATAGAGCTCGGATACATACACCGAGGGACCGAAAAGATTTCGGAAAACAAGCATTTCGACCAGGGCGTGTTCCTTGTAGAGAGGATCTGCGGGATATGCTCCACGTCGCACCCTTTAGCGTTCGTGAACGCGGTTGAAAACCTGGCGCGTATCGAGATACCGGACAGGGCGAAGCTGATAAGATGCGTCGTCGGTGAAATGGAAAGGATTCATTCGCACCTGTTGTGGCTCGGCCTCGCGGGCCATTTTATCGGATACAACACCGTCTGGATGTGGTCGTGGAAATACCGCGAGTACATTCTCGAGGTTTTCGAAAAGGTGACCGGTAACAGGCAGCATTACGCGATGATGAAGATTGGAGGCGTAAGGCGGGACATAGCGAACGACGATATACCCTGGATCGAGACCAACATAGACGAAATCGAAAAGGGGCTCGAACTGTTCTTGAAGGCTATAACCGAGGATCCGGTCATTCACGCAAGGACAAAGGGAGTGGGGGTCCTGACAAAAGAGGACATAAAGGACTACTGCGCCGTGGGACCCGTCGCGAGGGCGTCCGGCATCGATATGGACGTGAGAAAAGACACCCCGTACGCTGCATATGGAATGGTTGACTGGAAAGTATGCACCTGTGATTCAGGCGACATTTACGGGAAAGCCGTCGTGAGGATCTTGGAGCTTTTCGAATCTTTGAAAATAATAAGGCAATGCCTGGGGCATATGAGGAACACCGGGGGGCCTTTGGACGTCAATGTGAAGGAAATACCCGAGGGAGAGGGCATAGGAAGGCATGAAGCTCCGAGGGGAGAATGCTTCCATTATGTCAGGAGCGATAAGACCAACAGGCCGGTCAGGCATAAGATCAGGGCTCCTTCGTTCGTCAACGTGGCTACTAATCAGAAGGCCGTTGTCGGCTCCCATATTTCGGACGCGCTGTTGGTTCTCGCGGCCGTTGACCCCTGCTATTGCTGCACGGAGAGAGTAATTGTGGTGAACAAGAAGGGTAAATTGATGAAGGGCCCCGACCTTATTAAGCTTTCGCAGGAAAAAACGGACAGGATAAGAAAAAAAGGCCTTTAAATGAATTATACGGAATATCCACTCCTGGTAATGACGTTGTTGGGGCTGTTTATTTATATTACGCCCGTGAAGTTCAAGTCGTTCATAAGAGTGACGGCGGCGCTCGGTTCCCTGTTTGCCGTTATATTCACCGCACGGAATTTTGTTTTTCCGGCGGCGGAATCATACACGGGTTTTTTTAATACGACGGTTTTTCCGGGTTTTATAGCTCTTGCCTGCGCGTTTTTCTGCCTGCTCATCGTTATTTTTTCGTTCGAATACGCGAAGGAACTGGAAAACTGCAACGTTTACTACTCACTCATAGTATTGACGACGGTATTTTCTATTTCAGCTGTGATGAGCTCGAATTTCATTGTGCTTGCTGTCTTTTGGGGGCTTTCGGGCCTTACGCTGTATTTGCTGGCTAATCTTTTACCCTCGTCTTCGAACGCTGCCAAAAAGACCTTTATATATGTGGGAGGTTCGGATTCTTTGTTAGTGCTGGGGATCGTTCTGCTCTGGAAGATAACCGGATCCTTCGATCTTTACGGGATGAAGATAGACATATCAGAGAACGGGACGCTGGCGATGGTCGCCTTTCTGAGCCTTGCGACGGCAGCCCTTACGAAAGCAGGAGCAATGCCGTTTCACACTTGGATACCTGATTTTGCCAAGGAAGCGCCGATAAGCGTCAGCGCGTTCCTGCCGGGAGCATTGGACAAACTGCTGGGCATATTCCTTCTGGTCGTCATTTCGACGAAGATATTCGTGCTCAGCCAGTCGGCGGTATTAGTGCTCCTGATAACCGGTTCTGTTACCATAATATGCGCCGTTTTCATGGCGATGGCCCAGCACGATATCAGGAAGCTTCTCGCCTATCACTCGGTGTCCCAGGTGGGGTACATGATAGTAGGGATTTCGACGGGGAGCATAATAGGGCTGATCGGAGGGATATTCCACATGCTCAACAACGCGGTATATAAAAGCGCGTTGTTCCTGACCGCAGCTGCTGTCGAAAAAAGGACAAAAACGACTCACATAGACAGATTGGGCGGATTGCACTCGTTCATGCCCGTGACGTTCGCGGTATGTGTTATTGCGGCCATGTCGATATCGGGGATTCCTCCGTTCAACGGTTTCGCCTCAAAATGGATGATATATCAGGCAATGGTCACGCAGTACATGTCTTCGGTTTCAGCTACAATGAAAACAGTCTATCTTGCCGCGCTTTTGACGGCTTTATTCGGGTCCGCCCTAACGCTGGCCAGTTTCATGAAACTGATCCATTCGGTTTTTATGTCGAAACCCGCTGGCGACACGGGACAGTGGAAGAAGAAAGAAGTCAAGGCCACGATGCTGGCTCCGATGGCTATACTGGCGTTTTTGTGCGTGGTGTTCGGAGCCTTCCCTATCGCGCTTCCCGTTAATAAGCTGATATTGCCGTCATTAAGGGAATTCGGGATAGCTAAAGTGGACTTCACGGGTCTGTGGCAGTCGCAGATAGCAGCCTTGCTCATTTTTGTCGGTATTTTATTGGGGTTATTGATATACGTTATGCTGAAGCTTCAGACGAGGACCGATACGGCGTTTGTCGGCGGGGAAAAGGACGTTGATGAAGCAAGAGCGCTCGGAAGCGAATTCTACGGAACTGTAACCGAGCTCGGATTTTTCAGGAATGTCTTTGCCCTTGCTGAAAGGAAATATTTCGACCTTTACGAATTGTCGTCGAGGGCGGTCCTGGGCTTCGGAAGGTTCCTTTCGTCGGTTCAAAACGGCCGCCTGAATATATATATGCTGCTGATGGTGACAGGAATGATCTTCTTCATCGTCTACTTTATGTGGAAGCAATAAACATGTTAAGCGTGAAGGTAGCCATCTTGATAATGCTTTTTTCGGCGCTGGTTTCTGTAACGGCGAAGAAGACCCTGACGGTGCTGGTTTCGTTCGCTACCACTGGAATGGGGTTTTGCCTGGTACTGCTGCTTCTAAAGGCACCAGAAGTGGCGATCGTGCTGTTCACGCTCGAGATCGTATTTCTGGCGGCGCTGAGCAAGCTCACTACTATCGACGAGGAAGTAACTTTCAGGAATATACGTGTATACGACTTTCTGTTCATGGTTATGTTCGCGGTTCTTTTCGTCGTGATGATCTATATGCTGTCGACAAAGGGCGATTTCAGGTTCGGGGCGCTTGAGATGAAACAGGCCGCGAGGCAGATCGACGTTATACGCTCGGGATTGAGGCTGCCTAACATAGTTTCCGCGATACTTTATGAAATAAGATATACGGAAATAATAGTGGTATCGACGATAATATTGATTATAACCACGGCAGTGTACTACTTTCTCGGAAAAAAGGAAAATGAATAACAGGGCTTTCGAAACTATAGCAAGGATACTTTATCCTTTCATACTTCTGTTCGCGTTCCTTATGATAGTCGGTTTGACCGACAGCCACGGAGCCGGTCAGGCCGGAGGGCTTTTTGCGGTTATGGCTGTAATACTTTCGGAAACTATACTGGAAAAAAAACACAGATATCTTTTTGAGAAGGAAACAAGGATAATGTGGCTAAGGATAGCCCTGGCAGCATTGTTCCTGCTGACGGTTATGATGGTATTCACTAAGTCTACTTCGATCGGAGTTAAGGTGGCGACGGCTCGGTTGATCCTCCAAAACATGCTTTTTAACCTCGCGGTGGCGACGGGATTGATAGCCGTTTACGTTATGATAAAGGAGTTAATGGAAGAAGAATGATACTGGAACTCGAGTACATTTTTTCATCGTTTATATTCGTAGCCGGGTTCATCGCGGTCGTTCTCAACAAGAACATCCTAAAGACGATTATCGGCCTTTCGTTGATGGGTTATTCGGTATGCCTTTTCTTCGTGGTTAGGGGTTACACGTACATGGGCCAGATACCGATAATTGAACAGCACGAAACGTCGTTCAGGATAGTCGATCCGCTGGTGCAGTCCCTGGTAATGCTGCTGCTGCTAATCGAACTTTTGAGCCTCGTGCTTTTATCTGTTATGGCCTACAAGATACACAAGCATTACGGGACATTGAACTTGGACGAAATAAGGAAGCTCAAGGGATAATATGGTAACGTTGTTGTTCTTCATTCCGATCTTCGCGGTTATAGCGATATCGTTCATAAACGGAGAAAGAATAAAAACCATCAAGACGATTTCCGTTTTGACGGCCTGCGCGGAATTGATCGTATCGGTCAGGGTATTCACGCGTGTATTGTCGGGAACGCCCGTGGTGAAAATCGCGCACAACGTGCTCGGGCTCAACGACTACTATTTCATGGCGGATGGGCTTTCGATATTGTTCGTTTTGGTGGTGAATTCTCTGCTTCTTCTTGTAACGGTATTTTCACTTGAATACATAAAAAGGAGGGGGATCGGCGTAAAGCAGTATTTTATGTTTCTTTTCGCGGTTTTTGCGGGCATTAACGGGACTCTTATATCGGGTGATCTGATAGGAATATTCATATTCGTCGAGCTTGCTTCCATCTCCTCCTACATTCTGACCGCGATGGACAGAAAAGACGAGAATTACGAAGCGGCGATAAAATACATAGTGTTCGGGACAATATCCTCGCTGTTGCTTCTGTTGTCTATGGCTTTCATATATTCGAAAATTTCATCATTGAGCCTGGCGGACATATCCGGGCTGTGGACGATATACAGAAACGTGGGGAACATGGCCACGCTTGTTGTTCTGATTTCGGCGCTATGCATAAAAAGCGCGATAGTCCCGTTCCATTTCTGGGCGCCGGACGCGTACGTGAGCGCGCCTTCGCCGATATCAGCGGTTTTTTCGGGAGCGATAAACAAAGGGCTAGGCGTATACCTTTTGATGAGGTTTTCAGCGAATATTCTGGCGTTTGACAGGGTCATAATGCAGCTTTTGGCGTTTCTCGGCGTCGTTTCGATCGTCATCGGCGTGGTGCTGGCAATTTACCAATGGAATTACAAAAGGCTTCTTGCGTATCATTCCATCAGCCAGCTGGGCTATATCTTTCTCGGTTTCAGCGCGGCGAATCCCGTGGGAATACTGGGTGCTTTGTTCCATCTTGTAAATCATTCTATTTTCAAACCCCTCTTGTTCTTGACGGCGGGAAGCATAGAGACGTCTACGGGGAAAAGCGACCTCAAGGAGATGGGTGGGCTTTCAAAAAAGCTTCCGGTTACGTCATTTTCATCTATGATAGCGTCGCTTTCGATATCGGGGGTTCCTCCATTCAACGGTTTTTGGAGCAAGCTGCTGATAATAATCGCCTGCGTGAGGGCGGAGATGTACGTTTACGCACTGATCGCAGCCGCTGGAAGCATATTGACGCTTTCGTCCTTTTTGAAGGTGCAGCGCTACGCGTTTTACGGTTTCCTGAAGGATGAGAATAAAAACGTCACCGAATCGCCATTGAGCATGACCGTTCCTATGATCATACTGGCTTTCTTATGCGTTTTTCTCGGGATTTTACTGCTACCGGGGATAGACCGTTCATTCCTCGGCCTGGCGCTTGACGTTATAATGTCCGGCAAAGAGGGCTACTGCAACGCGGTATCGGAGGGTATGCTGAAATGAAAAACAAAATAAAATACTTTTTATTGCTGTTGTTGGCAAGCATGGCTTTCCAGTGGCCTTTGGACCTGAAAAAGACAGTTTTTTGCTTCGCGGCGTCTTTCCTGGCGGTCATAATAAGTTACAGGGTTTTCCCGCCTGAGTTCATGCGGCTGTTCACGTTCACGGCGCTTAAAAACGTTATTCTTTTCACGCTGATGCATCTCTATGACGTGATCAGGTCCGGGATAATAGCTTTCATCGACCTAATACTGTTCATTCCGGTAAACGGCGGGAAAGAGACGTATTTCAGCACGAGAATAAAGAATCCCGTACTTCAGGCGGCGTTCATTAACGCGGTATACCTGATACCTGACGTTCAACACGTTAAATCGCAGTTCGCTGACGCGGGTCTTGTCATAACCCACAGATGCGGGAACGAAGACGAGGAAAAAAGAATGCTTGCCAGAATAGAGAAGTACGAAATCGTATTGTCGGACGCGGAGCGTGAAAAATGAGGACGTTTTGGCGCGTGATGGCGGTATTGCTCATAATATGCGTTGTGGCGGCTTGTTCGATAGCGCCCGTTAACCTGATGACCAAATATTTCTACCTTCTCGCGGCCGGGATACTGGCGGCTTTTTTCAGGCTTATTTACGGCCCGAGCAAAAGCAGCCGGCTGCTTTCGATGAAGGTCATTAACGCCTGCGTGGTGGTCATCTGCGTTCTGTACGCGTTTTTCGACAATAAAAGCATTTATTACGATATCGCCCTTGCCTGGATGATACAGTCGTTCATTATGCTCGTCGTTTTGGAAAAGAAGATAATGCCGAAGGAATAGGAAATGGAAACGATAACAGGTTATGCTTCGCTCACGTTAATATCATCAGGAGTTGTAATGGCCCTGGCTGGATGCGCGTATTTTGTTATTCACGGGGAAAACAACGGTTCCGCCGTGGGTGTCATACGGCTTTTAATGCTGGGCCTGATATTGGTGCTGGCGGGGACAATGATAGCGGCTCAGAACGCGGGGTTCGTGATCAAATCAATCTTCTGCATCTTGTTCGTATTGCTGACTTTTCCAATGGAGATAGGAATGCTGACGGCAAAAAAGGAGAATGACAGGACCTAGAGATGAAGCTGCCCAAGATAAACGAACTTCGATACGCGATAAAGGCGTTGTTCTCGAAAGCGATGACAACCAAGTTCCCTTTCGAAAAACACACGCCGTTTCCCGGATTCAGGGGCCGGCCTGAACCGAACGACGAAAAATGCATCGCCTGCGGGGCCTGCGCGCAGGTATGCCCCTCTGGAGCCATAGAGGTTATCGATCACGCCGAAGGCAACGACCCTAAAAGGGACGTCATCTGGCACTATGACCTGTGCATGTACTGCGGTCAATGCGAGCTTTTATGCACCACCAAAGAAGGCGTGAAGCTCGGCCCCGAATATGACCTTTCAACTTTCGACAGGTCGACATTGAGCGCGGGGGTGACCAAGGAACTGATCGTATGCAAGGACTGCGGCGAGATAATCGGCCCCAGGGAGCATCTGATGTGGCTTTTTGAACGCCTCGGACCGCTTGCTTTCGGGAATTTCAATCTTATATACGTCGAGCAGAAAGACATGAACCTGACCTCGGAGATTCCTGGAGAGCTGGTACCGCCTCCCATACAAAGGCAAGACCTCTACCGGCTTTTATGCCCCAAGTGCCGTCACATCGTCCTTGATTTCAATCAGACCGCCAAACAACCTTAATACGCGGCATAAAACAACTGAAATAGTAACGGAGAAAACAATGCATGAACTAGGCATGGCGCAGGACCTTTGGAAGATTATGGAGAAACACGCGCTGAACAACTCGCTCAAGCGGATATCGAAAGTAACCGTGGTCATAGGAGAGGCCTCCGGGGTGGAAAGGGATTTTCTCGACCATTCCCTTAAAGACCACGTTTTTCCGAATACCATAGCCGAAGGATGTGTCATAGAGTACAAGACCGTGCCTCTTGCCGCGGTCTGCAAGACCTGTTCCAAAAAGATCACCAAGGACGAATTGGTCGCGCTTGCCTGCCCTTCCTGCGGCGGGTCCGACATCGTAGCGGTATCCGGAAAAGAAATATATGTCGAAAGCATCGAAGGCGATTAAATCGGCGCTTGTTTCCGTGTCGGGGCGAGTGCAGGGGGTAGGCTTCAGGCCGTTCGTATACAGGCTAGCGAAAAAACATTCGATAAAAGGCGAAGTCCGTAACACGCCGCAAGGCGCCGAAATACACGCCGAAGGCAGAAAGAGCGATATTTCGAGGTTTGTAAAAGAGATCAGAAAGCACGCGCCCGGACAATCAAGGATATCTTCCATAAGGCTCGCCGAAAAAAAACCCGCGGGATTTCCGTCATTCAGCATCTCTTCAAGCAGGTCCGAGGATAAACTGACCGCCGAAATACCCCCGGATATCGCCGTATGCGGAAAATGCCTTAAGGAGATGAAAGACCCTTCCGACAGGCGCTATAAATACCCGTTCATAAACTGCACCGAATGCGGGCCGAGATTCTCCATAATCAGGAAACTGCCCTATGACCGGCCTAACACGACTATGTCTGTTTTCAAGATGTGCGGGTTATGCGGCGAAGAATACTCGGAGCCGCTTGACAGGCGGTTTCACGCACAGCCCGACGCCTGCCCGGAATGCGGCCCCGAGATCGTTTTACGCGGCTCGGATTTCGCCGGTATTTCCGAGACAGAGAAAGCGGTCGTCTCAGCGGCAAGGCTTATTTCCGAAGGCAGGATACTGGCCGTCAAGGGAATAGGAGGCTATCACCTCTGCTGCGACGCGGAGAACATGAAGTCCGTGCAGCTCCTGAGAAAGCGTAAAAATCGCCCGGCAAAACCCTTCGCCCTGATGGCAGCCGACGTCGAAGCCGTGAAAAAACTCTGCCTTTTGAGCCGAGCCGAAAAGAAGCTCCTTTGTTCTCCGGCAAGGCCGATAATCCTTTTAAAAAAAAGGAAGAACCTAGAAAAGGCCTCATACGACGTTATAGCCCCGCAGAACGCCTTCCTCGGGATAATGCTGCCCTACGCGCCGTTGCACCATCTTCTTTTTGACTCTTTCAAAAGAATTCGAAAAAACGCGCCGGCGGTCTTCGTGATGACGTCCGCAAATCTCGCCGACGAGCCTATATCGAGAACCGAAGAAGAGGCGAAGATAAAGCTCGCGGGCATAGCGGACTACTTCCTGACGCACGACAGGGAGATCCACAACAGGTGCGATGATTCGATAATAATGCTGCCCGAACCGTCAAGCCCGGTCTACATCAGGAAAAGCAGGGGTTACGTCCCGGATTCGATAAGCATATTCCCGTCAAGAAAAATGCCCTGCGTTTTCGCTGCGGGGGCCGAGCTCAAGAACACATTTACCCTCACGAGGGGCGTTAACGCCTACGTCTCGCAGTACATAGGCGATCTTGACAACAGAGAGGCGCTTAGGTTCTACGAGGAGTCTTTTAAGAGGTTCACGGAATACCTGAAAGTAACGCCGTCGGTTGCGGTTCACGACCTGCACCCTGATTACCTGTCCACGGTTTTCGCAAGGGAGCTTTCTTCAAAGACGGGCATAAGGACCGTGGCCGTGCAACACCACAAGGCGCACGTGGCTTCGGTAATGGCCGAAAAAGGCGTCAAAAAACCCGTGATAGGGGTAGCCTTTGACGGCAACGGCCTGGGCGAGGACGGGAACGTGTGGGGCGGCGAGTTCTTTACCGTGAATAACGGGAACATCGAAAGGGCGGCTCAAATGGAGTATTTCGCCCTTCCGGGAGGGGACCAGGCGGTCAGGGAGATATGGAGATGCGGGCTTTCTCTTCTGGAATCTGCTTACGCCTCCGGAATCAGCGAGGTTTTCAAGAAACGTCCCGTTGACATCGTTTCTGAAATGATACGAAAGGGCGTGAACTGCCCGAAGACATCCAGCGTGGGCCGTATCTTTGACGGTGTCGCCGCCATCCTCGGACTCAGGGACGAGGTCTCGTACGAGGCGCAGGGAGCGATAGAGCTTGAGAGCCTGGCGTTGGATTTTTGCGCCAGAAAAGTATATAATTTTTCAATAGATACGGCGATTGACGGCACGCACGTGATATCGATCAGGGATATGGTCCTTCAGATACTCAAGGACAAGAGGAACGGCGCCGATTTGAGGGCCGTGAGTTCCGCTTTTCATAACACGCTGGCGGAAATAATAAAATCGGTATGCGTCATCTTGGCAAGGAGACACGGTATAAGGGCCGTAGCGCTAAGCGGAGGGGTGTTTCAAAACAGAATTCTTCATTCGCTTGCGGCTCAAAGGCTCGAAGCTTCCGGTTTTGATGTTTATTTCAACGAGCTCGTTCCGCCGAACGATGGAGGCATTTCGCTCGGCCAGGCGTGGTTAGCGGCCAACAACAGCAATGAGTAATGAGTTTTGCGTGATGAGTTATACATCACATCCACAACAAATAAGGTTTTGCTCATTGCTCGTTACACATTACTCATAACTGACTTATATGTGTTTAGGAATCCCGGGTAAAATCATAAGAATAGGCAAAGACCGCAGGGCCGAAGCCGATTTCGGCGGAGTGAGGCGGGAGGTCCAGCTTGACCTGCTTCCGGGCGCCACGAAGGGCGACTATGTCATGGTGCACGCGGGCTTTGCGATACAAAAGCTCACTGAAGAGGAAGCTCTCGACACCCTTAAAATCATAGACGAAGCGTTCAATATGCCAGGCGATGAAAACAAATAAGCTGCGATTCCCGGTCCTCAGGACAAAAAGGCTTGTTCTAAAAAAAATCAGGCGTTCCGACGCGGCGGATATGTTCGAATATGCCTCGAACCCCGCGGTTTCCAGGTTCACACTTTGGCGGCCGCACCGCGGCATCAGTGAAACAAAAAGGTATATCGGTCACGTTATCAACAACTACAGGCGCGGTGTACCCGAGAACTGGGGAATATACCGCCGGAGCAAACTGATAGGCACGTGCGGTTTTTTTGAGATGGATTTGGAAAACGAAAGGGCCGAGGTGAACTACGCTCTTTCGGCCGATTACTCGGGTATGGGGCTGATGACCGAAGCGGTAAAAAAGGTAATGCGGTACGGTTTCGAGAGCCTCAAGCTCCGAAGGATACAGGCAAAGTGCATGGTGCAGAACAGGGCGTCCGAAAAGGTGATGAAAAAAGCAGGCATGAAATATGAAGGCACGTTAAAGTCCTTTTTGCGTGTTAAGGGAAAATTCAGGGATATGAAACTGTACGCCGCGACAAGGAGCGGCCGTTGAGCTCCGTTAGATCGCTTTGTGTTTTCTGCGGGGCCGAAACGGGTAAAAGGCCCGAGTATTCCGAAAAAACAGCCGAATTCGGCGGACTGCTCGCCAAGCGCGGGATAAAACTCGTTTATGGCGGCGGTTCGATCGGGCTTATGGGCAGGGTGGCCGACGCGGCCATCGCTTCGGGAGGCGACGTCACGGGCGTTATACCCGCCTGCCTCAAAAACAGGGAACTGGCGCATCCCGAAGTCCGCGATATGATTGTGGTGGGTACTTTCGAGGAAAGAAAAGCAAGGATGTACTCGATTTCCGACGCGTTCGTGGCGCTTCCCGGAGGCAGCGGAACGCTCGACGAACTGTTTGACGTCCTGTCACGGACGATGCTGGGAATGAACGACAAGCCGGTCGGGATCCTCAACGTCTCCGGCTACTACGACAAGCTCGTGGGTTTTTTAAGGCACGTCAAGGACGAAAAATTCGCCAAATCGATTGACGACAGGCTCGTGATTGACGAGGATCCGGTAAAACTTCTTGAAAGCATCATCAACAGGGGCAAAAGGAAATGAAAAACGGCAAACACCCGCTTTGCTGGGCTACCACCGGCATCGAAGGCCTGGACAAGGTCATCAACAACCTCAGGCTGGGGGATAACGTCGTATGGCAGGTTCAGGAGCTGGGGGAATACAAGTATTTCGTCAAGCCCTTCGTGGCGGCGGCCAAAAGGGACGGCAAACGGGTAGTTTACATGCGTTTTGCAGAACACGAAGCGCTGTTTGACGAGAACGACGACGTCGTGATATACAACTTAGACGCCCAGAGCGGTTTCGAGATGTTCACGATGCAGATACACAACATCATAAAGGACGAAGGGGTCGGGGTGTACTACGTTTTCGATTCCCTGTCGGACCTGCTTTCGGCGTGGGCGACGGACCTTATGATAGGAAATTTCTTCATGGTAACCTGCCCCTATCTTTTTGAACTTGACACCGTCACCTATTTCGCCCTGATACGAAACAGCCACTCGTACAAGACAATAGCCAGAATCCGGGAAACCACGCAGCTTTTGATAGACATCTACCGCGTGGAAGAAAAGTATTACATGCACCCGCTGAAAGTCTGGAACCGTTATTCTCCCACGATGTTCCTTCCGCACGTGCAGGAAAAAGACAAATTTATGCCGATAACCAGTTCGATGGACACTTCGAAACTCTTCGCGCACCTCGCCGAATCCGGCGTCGAGATTATGGAAAGGCGACTGGATTACTGGGACAAGCTTTTCATAAAAGCCGAAGAGGTACAGGCAACCGGCACGCTTGAAAAAAAGTGGGAAATGATAGAACAGCTCTCGAAAGTGATGCTCGGCAGGGAAAAAAGGATGCTCGACCTCGTCCGGACGAATTTTTCGCTTGAGGACATCATTGCCGTGAAAACAAGGATGACCGGAACGGGCTACGTCGGAGGAAAATCCGCAGGGATGCTCCTTTCCAGGAAGATTCTTGAAAACGACAAGGAAGGCAGATGGGCGGAGGTGCTCGAGCCGCACGACTCTTTTTACGTGGGTTCGGATTTTTTCTATACATACATCGTTCAGAACGGACTTTGGCGCCTGCGCATGCAGCAGCGCACCAGGGAAGGGTATTTCACGGTCGCCAAGGAACTGAAAGAGAGAATACTCAAAGGCAGATTCCCGGACGAGATCAAGGAACAACTATGGCAGATAATAGAGTATTTCGGGCAATCGCCGATTATAATACGCTCGAGCTCTCTTCTTGAAGATAGCTTCGGCAACGCCTTCGCGGGCAAATACGAAAGCATATTCTCCGTCAACCAGGGCTCGCCCGAACACCGGTACCGAATGCTCGAAGAATACATCAAGGAGATTTTCGCGAGCACAATGAGCGACGACGCGCTCACCTACCGCCTGCAGAGGGGCCTCGACCAGCAGGATGAGCAGATGGCGCTCCTCATACAGAGGGTCTCCGGATCGCAGAGGAAGCACTACTTCTTTCCGGACGCGGCCGGCGTAGGCATATCCTATAATACTTTCGTCTGGAAGGAGAACATGGACCCGCAGAGCGGTATGCTCCGTCTCGTGTTCGGCCTCGGAACTAGGGCAGTCAACCGCGTGGACGACGACTACCCGAAGATAATCGCCCTTGACGACCCTTTGACGTCGCCAACTTCCGGCAAGGAGGACGACGCACGCTTTTCCCAGCACAAGGTGGACCTGTTGAACGTCAGCCAGAACTCGTTCGAGACCACTAACATAGGCAAGCTGATGAAGGAAAAAACCGGCACTTGCATGGAGTATTTCGGCAGGATGGACCGGGAAGCGACTCAGAAGCTCAAAGACCTCGGCCTGACGGAAGAGGAAAGCTGGATAATAGACTTCAAAAAGCTCATAAAGGAAACAAAGTTCATAGAAAAAATGCAGAAGATGCTAAAAACGCTCGAAAAGGCGTATTCATACCCGGTTGACATCGAGTTCACGCTCAACTTCACCGATGAGAACAATTTCAAGATAAACCTCCTGCAGTGCAGGCCGCTCCAGACGATGGGCGAGGGAAAGAGAATGCCCTACCCCGAAAAGCCGGACTCAAAAAAAGTGCTGTTTGAATCGGCAGGCAATTTCATGGGCGGCAATATATCTGAGGCCATAGACAAGATAATCTACGTGGACCCGAAAACATACGTCGGTCTCACGATGAACGAGAAATACGCCGTTGCCCGCGCAGTCGGGCGTTTGAACAGGAACATAGAAGACCGCCGCAAGACTTCGGCGCTCATCATAGGCCCGGGCAGGTGGGGAACCTCGACTCCTTCTTTGGGCGTCCCGGTGAGCTTTTCGGAGATAAACAACGTTTCGATGATGGTGGAGCTGGATTTCAAGAATACCGATATGTCGCCGGACCTTTCTTTCGGAACGCACTTCTTCCAGGACCTCGTCGAAACCAATATTTTCTATGCCGCGATATTTTCGCAGAAGAAGGGGAGTTTCTTCAACGAAAAACTCCTCGGAAAACTGAAATCCGGCAAAGACGCGGCAGACATCGAGGCGCTCAGCGAGGCGAAGGACTGGATAAAGGTATTCAACCTCGGAAAGAACAAGATGTACGTAATTTCGGACCTCGTCAAACAACGCATAATATGCTATTTGAGGGAGAAATAATGCGATGCGGGAACGTTTTTTTCTTTCCCGCATCGGAGTCGGAATAAACGTCTGCATACTCCCTGGATTGAAAGAAGCTAAGGACTAACAGGATGAAACTGCCGGTATTGATGGAAGTCTGCGGGACGCACACGATGGCGATAGCCCGTTTCGGGTTGAAGGGTTTTTTTTCGAAGTCGGTCAAGCTGATATCAGGCCCCGGATGCCCAGTCTGCGTTACGCCGGTCGAAGACATAGACAAGGCGATTGAACTCTCAAAAAATAAGGACGTAATAATAGCCACTTTCGGTGATATGGTAAGGGTCCCCGGCTCGTACTCGAGCTTGGATAAGGAACGCACGACAGGCGCCGACGTCAGGATCGTGTATTCGCCGGTTGACGCCCTCGACATTGCAGTTAAGAACCCGAAAAAACAGGTGGTCTTCCTTGGCATCGGTTTTGAAACGACGTCGCCGACGATAGCGGCGACGGTGAAGATTGCCAAAAAAAGAAAGATAAAGAATTTCAGCGTGCTCCCGATGTTCAAGACCATACCTAACGCGCTCAAAGCCATACTTGAGATGAAGGAGCGCAGGATAGACGGTTTCATACTCCCGGGCCACGTTTCCGCGATAATCGGAGTAGCACCGTACAGATTTGTCGCGGAAAAATACGGTGTTCCGGGTGTTGTTGCGGGTTTTGAGGAAAACGACCTTAAAACGTCCGTCAGGATGCTGGAAGACATGATTAACAGCGGTTCGCCGGCTATAGAGATACAGTATTCGCGCACCGTCAGGCCGGAAGGCAACCCCGAGGCGCAGAAACTTCTGAAAGAAGTGTTTAGGGAAGTGGACTCGAACTGGCGCGAAGTGGGGATGATACCGAAAAGCGGCCTGACATTCGCGAAGGCCTATGAGGGATTTAACGCGCTGAAAAGATTTAAGATAAGGACGTCGAAGCCTAAAGAAAATCCGGCGTGCATCTGCGGCAAGGTGCTGTTGGGCGTCAAAGCGCCGCTTGAGTGCAGACTATTTGGTAAAATGTGCACGCCGGCCAATCCTATCGGGCCGTGTATGGTGTCTTCGGAAGGCTCCTGCGCTGCGGAATACAAGTATGGCTCAAATACAATATCTGGGCCTGCCCGCCGGAGAGGTTTGGACTAGTATCTGGCAACGGCAAACTAAATGCATTTATTTTAAATTATTGAAAGAATAGAGTTATGAAAACGAATAGGATATTACTTGCCCACGGGGCGGGGGGAAGGCTGACCAACGAGCTTATTAAGAGGGTGTTCAGGAAGAAGTTCCTGAACCCGGAGCTGGCGCCGATGGACGACGGGGCGGTGCTTAAAAGCGCCGCGGGGAACCGCGACATAGTGTTCACCACCGATTCGTTCGTGGTGGACCCTTTGTTCTTTCCGGGAGGGGACATAGGAAAACTCGCGGTGTGCGGGACGGTAAACGACCTTGCGATGATGGGAGCGAAACCGTACGCGCTGACCATCGCTGCCATTATCGAGGAAGGGCTTGATATATCCGTGCTTGAGAAAGTGGCCGATTCGATAATGAAGTCGGCAAGAGAAGCGGGCGTCAAGATCGTGGCGGGCGACACTAAAGTAGTAGAGCGCGGCAAGGCGGATAAGCTGTTTTTGACGAGCTCAGGCGTGGGTTTCAGGGACAAAAAAATAAGGGTATCCGGTTCGAACGCCAGGCCTGGCGACTCGGTATTGATTAACGGCGCAATAGCCGAACACGGCATGGCCGTTGTTACCGCGAGGAACGATTTCAAGCTAAAGGCGGAGATATCCAGCGACTGCGCGCCGCTCGGAAAGCTCGTTCAAAAAATGATAAGGGTCACCAAAGGCATATCGGTCCTGCGCGACCCGACAAGGGGCGGCCTCGCGACAACGTTGAACGAGATAGCCTCAAGCTCGAACGCCGGGATAATAGTCGATGAGAAACAGATACCAATAAAAAAGCAGGTGGAGAGCGTCTGCAATATTCTCGGTTTTGACCCGCTCTACGTGGCAAACGAAGGCAAGCTCGTGGCAATGGTACCCGAAAACCAGTCATCAAGGATATTGTCCGCGATGAAAAAAGAAAAACACGGCAAAGCTTCACAATTGATAGGCAAAGTGGTAAAATCTCCCAAGGGAGTCTGGCTCAGGACCAGAAGCGGGGGGTTGCGACCTCTGGTGATGCTAGAAGGCGAACAGCTGCCGAGAATTTGTTAAATAGGGACAGCGCCTATTTATTACAATTGCCAAAAACCTGCTAAGCATCTATCTTAGCCATTACGAGATCAATTGATGAATTTGTGAAATGAATGAGTACTAATAAGTAGGCGCTGTCCCTATTTTAGGAGAATTATGAAGGTCTTAATCACCGGCGCCAACGGCTTCGTCGGAAGCCACATTACAGAAGAGCTCATAAAGAACGGCCACAAGGTTATCTGCCTCGTGCGCAGGACCAGTAATCTCAAGTGGCTGAAAGATCTGAGCGCCGAATACCGCTACGGCGACATCACCGAAACGGCCAGGATTCCTGAATTTATTTCGGGGGCGGACGCGGTCGTTCACTGCGCCGGCGTTTTAAGGGCCAGGCGCAGAGACGCATATTACAGGGTCAACTGCGACGCGGTGGGCGAGCTGGCAAAGGCCGCGCTGCAAAAAAAAGACAACGTGAAAAAAATCGTCTACATCTCGTCGCTCGCCGCGATGGGGCCGTCGTCAAGCGGGACTTTCAAGAAACTCGACGAGCGGGAAAACCCTATTTCCGATTACGGCAGGAGCAAGCTTGAGGGCGAAAACCAACTGAAAATCCTCGAAGGCAGGATACCGTATAACATACTGCGCCCGGCGGCGGTTTACGGGCCGAGGGACAAGGACATATTTATTTTCTTTCAGCTTGTCGGAATGGGTCTCCGCCCGTTTATGACAAAGAAACGCCTGATACAGCTCGTCTACGTCAAGGACGTGGCAAGGGCCGTATGCGAAACGCTCAACAGACCGGCGTCCGACAACAAGACCTACGCCCTCGGCGAGCCGACGCTCTACAGTTGGGAAGAAGTGGGCAGGGTAATATCGCAGACCGTCAACAAGGGGACGGTGCCGGTGCCACTGTTCGATTTCGTGTTCCGCGCGGCCGGCTTATTGGGCGAAACGATGGCCGGGTTTTTCGGCAGGGCCGCCGTCCTGAATCCGCAGAAAATTGAGGAGTTTTTGCAGGACACTTGGGGTGCGGATGCCTCAGTGGCCGAAAATGAACTTGGATTGGGCTTTACAAATCTTAAAAATGGTGCTAAAATAACATATCTTTGGTACAAAGAAAACGGCTGGATTTAGTACGGATTGTTTGAAAGACAGACAATCCGGTGATTACACTGATTTCAACCCGATTACACAGATTAAACACACTGAAGCATCTGTGTAATCTCCTTATCTAATCTTTGTTATCCTGATTTTAATTTGACCGGAGGAGTCTTTTTAATGCATAACGACGTTTTTTCAAAATGCGTGAAATTCACCAGCGCCCGCGAGGTGATGGCGGCCGGGGTGTACCCCTATTTCAAGAAGATAGAGACCGCCCAGGGGCCGGAAGTGGTGATCGACGGGAAGAAAAGGATAGTGATATGCTCGAACAACTACCTCGGGCTTACCGGCCATCCGAAGGTGAAGGAAGCAAGCATCGAAGCCGTCAAGAAGTACGGAACTTCCTGCACTGGTTCGAGGTTCCTCAACGGCACCAACGACCTCCACGAGAAAGTCGAAAGGAAGTTCGCCAGGTTCGTCGGCAAGGAATCGGCCATACTCTTTACCACGGGCCATCACTCCAACCTCGGAGCGATATCGACGCTTGTCGGGAAAAACGACATCGTCCTCACCGACAAGCTCGACCACGCCTCTATAATCGACGGTTGCCGGCTCGCGATAGGCGAGATGGTGCGCTTCCGCCACAACGACATGCACGACCTAGAGAGACAGCTCGCGAAATACCCGGACCACGGCAAGTTCATCGTCGTCGACGGGGTTTTCAGCATGGAAGGCGACATAATCAATTTGCCCGAAGTCGTAAGACTCGCCAAGAAGTACGGCGCCAGGGTGATGGTGGACGACGCGCATTCCCTCGGAGTTCTGGGCGAAACCGGAAGAGGGACCGGCGAGCATTTCGGCCTTGAAGCCGAGGTGGACATGGTGATGGCGACAGCTTCGAAGTCGCTTGCCTCCATCGGCGGTTTCATAGCCGGCCGCGAGGAAGTCATACACTACATCAAGCACATGGCGCGGGCGCTCATCTTCACGGCCAGCCTTCCGCCAGCGTCCGTGGGCGCGATTGACGCTGCACTGGACATCGTCGAAAAGGAGCCCGAGAGGAGAAAACGCCTCTGGAAAAACACGGAAAAAATGATGGAAGGGTTCAAGTCCATCGGTTTTGACACGAGGACTTCCGAATCGCCAATAATACCGATAACGGTCGGCCCGGATATGAAGGCGTTCCAGATGTGGCGGATGCTCTTCGACGAAGGCATATTTGCATCACCTGTCGTGAGCCCCGCCGTTCCGGAAGGCCAGGCGATAATACGCACGAGTTACATGGCCCTGCACACCGACGAACAGCTCGACCGCGTCCTCGACACGTTCGAGAAGGTGGGGAAAACCCTCGGCATAATACCCGGCGGGACGAGGCGCCAGAAGGCAAAGGAAAGAAGGTGGATGTTCGCGTTCTCCCGCGACGGAATGGCGGCGGCGACGAAAAGGTGGATAAAGAACCTCTGGAACTTCGGCATGAGAAACTAAAAAATGCAAATCGAAAAGGTCGCTTCGAAATCGGACCTAAAAAAGTTCATCGAGTTCCCCTGGAAGATATATAAAAACGACCCGCTGTGGGTCCCTCCGCTCATTGAAGACGTGAAATTCGCCCTCGAGAAAAGCCCCTTCTGGGAGCATTCCGAAAAGGAATTGTTTCTTCTTTACGACGGCGAAGGCGAAACGATAGGCAGGATAGCGGCCGTAATTGACGCCAATTTCACCGAGTTTCACGGGGAAAAAACAGGTTTTTTCGGGTTCTTTGAATGCATTGACAGCGCCGAGGCGGCTTCGGCGCTTTACGGGGCGGCCGAAGACTGGCTTGAAGGCAGGGGAATGAAAAAGATGGTGGGGCCTATGAATCCTTCTTCCAACGACGAATGCGGTTTCCTGTGCGACGGTTTCGAGCTTCCGCCTCGACTTATGATGCCCTACACGCCGGGTTATTACCTTGAGCTGGCAGAAAAGTGCGGCCTAAAAAAAGCAAAAGAGCTCTACGCTTACGAAATGGAAGTTTCGAAAGGGCCCGCTGAAAGGCTTGAAAAACTCGTAAAAATTGCCTATAAAAAGAATCAGGGATTGAAGGTCAGGAGCCTGAACAAAAAGGATTTCAGGAACGAGATAGACAAGGCGATCCAGGTTTACAACAGCGCCTGGGAAAAGAACTGGGGGTTCGTGCCGTGGACGGAAAAAGAGTTTCACACCATGGCATCGAGGTTCAAGGACCTGCTTCTCTTTGACACCACGCTGATAGCCGAAATAAACGGAAAACCGGCCGGGCTTCTGATAGCAATGCCGGACTACAACTTTGTGATGAAAAGAATGAACGGGAGACTGTTCCCGTTCGGCATAATCAAGTTCCTGCTCTACAAGGGGCGGATCGACGCGCTAAGACTTATGATCATGGGTGTCGTGAAGGAATGCAGACAGCGCGGAATAGAGGGAGTGATGTATTATGAAGCACTGAGGAACGCCGCGAGGCTCGGATACAGGAAATGCGAGTTCTCGTGGGTTCTCGACGACAACATAATGACGCAAAGGGCCGCCGAGATGATGGGCGGCAGGTTGTACAAGAAGTACAGGATTTACGGAAATTGATACCGCCGGCTTAAGGGCGGTATTGGGGAAATCTGCCAAGGGCAACAAAAGGAGCAGTATAATGTCACCCAGAAAGTCTAAAAAAGCAGCAGAAGAAGCGGTAAAAGTTTTGGATGAAACGCTGACGGCAAAGGTAAAACCGGCGCAGGCGCCGAAAAAAACGGGCGGGCGGGCGAAAAAAGCGGCCGCCAAGCAGGCTCCGGACAACAAAGGATTCATATTCATCGACCACCCGATAAATTCAGAGATAGTATCCGGCCTTCATTACGCGATACGCATAGGGGCTTCGGACAACGGATGGGTGGAACTGTCGTTCAACGACGGCGCCTGGCAGCCCTGCAGGCACTCCGTCGGCTACTGGTGGTTCGACTGGGGTTATTACACGTCCGGCACCTACAAGCTCACGGCTCGCCTGAAGGACGGCGACGGCAAGATCATAGCTACGTCGAAAACCGTGAAATGCGAAGTCAGATAGGCATACAACAGCGCAAAGGATAATCCAATGGAACTCAGTCCGGAAAAGAGAGAACAGATATACATGGAGGAAAAAGCCAGAAGGGAAACCCAGGGCAATTCGGCGCTGCCGTACATAGTCATAGGCATAACGGTGGGCCTGGCATCGCTGCTGGTCGCGAACCACGTTTTCGGCAAAAAGAAGGTTTCGATAGAAGACCTTAGAAAAGCGTATGACGGACTAAGCCCTGAGGATGCCGAATAACAGCTATCCAACGAAAAACCCTTGAAAATAAATCACGGAAATTTGAAAGAGTGATTGACAAGGGTTTTTTTATTTGCTAATTTTTGTAATAGATGGTAAAAGAATAACCAAATAAGCGAAAAGAGAGCACCTAATGTACTTAAAACGTCTTGAGCTTTGCGGTTTTAAATCGTTCGCGGACAAAACCAGCTTTAATTTTGAGCCGGGCATCACGGCGATCGTGGGCCCGAACGGCTGCGGAAAATCCAACACAGTTGACGCCATCCGCTGGTGTCTGGGAGAACAGAGCGCACGTTCAATGCGCAGCCACCAGATGCTCGACGTGATATTCAACGGCTCGCAGTCCAGGCACACCACGGGCATGTCGGAGGTATCGCTTACGTTCGACAACTCTAAGAACGTCCTTCCGATCGATTATTCCGAGGTTACCGTCACCAGGCGTCTTTTCAGGAGCGGAGAGAGCGAGTATTTCCTGAACAAGGCGCAGTGCCGCCTTAAAGACATAAGGGACCTCTTCCTTGACACCGGCATAGGATCGGAAGGCTACGCTATAATCGAGCAGGGAAAAGTTGAGTTCATACTGACAGCGAGGCCGGAAGAACGCCGCGAGATGTTCGAGGAAGCCGCCGGCGTTTCAAAGTACAAGGTAAGGCGAGAGGAAGCCATAAGAAGGCTCGAGAAGGTAGAGATAGACATGAACAGGATAACCGACATGATATCTCTGCTTAAGGATCAGATAAGCTCCCTCGACATAGCCGCCAAGAAAGCGCGCCAGTACCAGAGGATAAAGGACGAGCTCAAGCGCATGGAAACGACGGCGCTCGTCCACTCGGTACTCAACAGCGCGAAGATGATAGACGAGATAAAACTCAAGCTTAATCCGCTTCTCAAGGAATACGAGATTGTCAACACATCTCAGGACTCCCTCGAAGCGGAGCTTTCCAAAATACGCGTCCTTCAGATGGAAAAGGACGAGCAGTACGTGAAGCGCCAGAACGAGTTCGCGCAGATAAAATCCGACATCAACCTTTCCGACGAACGCGTGCAGCAGTCTTCGCAGAGGGAGGCCGATTACGTCCAGCAGAGGCAGTCGCTGGAAACCCAGATTGAAGAAGACAAGAGGAACTCCGTAGAACTCGAAAAAGAGCTCTCAGAGCTGACCGGGGTGGTAGCGAGCCTTGAGGTCCAGGTAAAAAAACTCGAAGAGCAGTTCAAGGAAAAGGAGAACGAACTTTCGAACGTCAAGCGGCTAATCGAAGTGGCGCGCGACAAGGAAAAGACCGCTTCGGAAGAGCTGATCTCCCTGGCCAGCACAAGGGCCGGGCTTCACAACGAACAGAACCGGTTGAAGTCCCTCTCCGTGCATTCCGAATTCCAGGTGGAGTCGCTTAATAAGGAAATAACGCGTACCAGCGAGCACAAGTCGTCGCTTTCCGCCAACATCGAGAATATAAAAAATGAACTCAACGAGCTCAAAAACCGGTCGGAGGACGTTTCGAAGAAAAAGGCAAGGCTGGACGAAGAGATTTCGGCCGTTAATTCTTCCGTTAACCAGGCGCGCGTAAGCGAAATAACGCTGAAGGAGAAAATCGCGTCAAGCCAGGCTAAGCTTGCCACCCTTCAGGAATGGGAAAGCAAGGACCCGGCAAGAATGGCTATCAACAGCGTTCTTTCTTTCGGGCTGCCGGGAGTGAAGGGCCCCTTGAGCGGCATGCTCAACGTTAAGAAAGGGTCCGAAAAGACAGTGGCGGACACGCTCGGTGACAGGCTGAACTATATAGTCTGCGACACGGCAGCAACGGCCGTCGAAGCCATTGAACGCCTGAGGAACGCCAATTCCGGACACTGCACTTTCATCGTGGCAGAGAACCTGCCGGAAAAAACCAACAGCGGCCATTTCGCCCTGCCGGCAGACGCGGTGCCCTTGTTGTCCCTGATGCAATACAAAAAAGAAAACGAGAATATACTCAAGTTCGTGTGCGGCGACCTCCTCGTGTCGGGAGGAACGGTATACGGGAACGCGCTGATATCCGGCGGTTCAGAACAATCGGAAGACGGCCACGCGCTCATAGAAAAGGAAAAAAGTGAACTCAAGAACTCAATAGAGTTCTATATCCAGGACATGCAAAAGAACGAAAACGAGCTTGGCGAGTTGTCGAGGAGCCTTGAATCGAAGGAAGACGCCAAGAGAGAGACCGACACTGAACATAGCAGGGCGGTTCTTGAGGCCGAATGGCTGAGAAAAAACCTTGCGAAGCTCGAAGAGGAACTGCAGTACGCCGAAAAGGGCATTAGCATTGACGAAGGCGACATACAGTCCCACAGGAACGAGCAGGAAAACTGCGCCAAGAAGATCGCCGAAATAGACGGACAGCTGAAGGACATCGAAAAACGCGAGGCGGACCTGAGAACAGCTCTTGAAGCCGTAAAAAAGGAACGCTCGGCCCTGGAGGAGAAGGAAAATGAAATTAACCCCGTTTTCACGGAATCAAAGGTCAGGTGGGCCGCGTCTTCTAACGAACTTTCAGGAAGGCAGAGGGAAATCGACAAGACAAGGGAAACGATCGACGGCCTTCGTTCGCGCGTTGAAAATGCGGTCGCTGAACATAGTTCCCTCGCGAACAAGATAAACGACCAGCAGAAGGTCCGCGAGGCGGAAAGCGTGAGAGTCCGCGAGCTCGGCGAGAAGCTGAAACTGAAAGAAACCGAAGTCCAGGAGATGCTGTCGGAACGCCAGGAGCTGATGCAGTCGCTGGAAAACAGGAACTCCGAACTGCACGAGATCAGAAAGAAATGCGACGAACTCAAGCAGGTTATCCATTCGCTTGAAATAGACCATAAAAGCTTCGAACTCCAGAAACAGAACGTCGAGAACCGCATCAGAGAGGACTTCGGAGTCGAGTTCAACGACATCAGGCAGGAACACGAAAAGGAAACATACAGCGACGAGGAAATAGCAAGGCTCAAGAAAAGGATAGACTCGATGGGGCCGGTGAATCTGGCGGCGCCCGAAGAATACGCGAGCCTTGAAGAGCGCTACAAATTCCTCCAGGCCCAGCAGGAAGATCTTCAGAAGGCTAAAGACGACCTACATCAGGTCATTAACAGGATAAATCACACCACCCGCGAGAATTTTAAAAAGACCTTTGATCTGGTCCGTGAGAATTTCAGGAACATCTACCATCAGCTTTTCGAGGGAGGGGAGGCCGATCTTGCGCTCACGGATGAAACTAACCTTCTTGAAACGGGGGTGGACATATTCGCCCAGCCGCCCGGGAAGAAGCTTCAGAACATCGCCCTTCTGTCGGGAGGAGAAAAGGCTCTGACGGCCATAGCGCTTCTGTTCGCCTTTTTCATGGTGAGGTCGTCGCCTTTCTGCATACTTGACGAGGTCGACGCGCCACTTGACGATGCCAACATAGGAAGGTACATCAACATGGTGAAGGCGTTCGTCAAAACTTCGCAGTTCCTCGTCATAACCCACAACAAGCGCACCATGGAGATGGCCGACGTGCTATACGGCGTCACAATGGAGGAACTGGGCGTGTCGAAGATTATTTCGGTAAAACTCAACAACGAACTCCTGACCGCGTCGGCTTAAGGCCCCTTGAGGGATCCTTCCAAGATGCCCCGTATCAGACTAGGACACATCGAAATAAACCTTTACACTGACGTTGAAACGCTCCTCAACGCTTTCGACGAACGCATTCAAAAGAAAGAACCCTCCCAGATCGTCACGCTAAACTCCATAATGTTCCGGAAGGCCCTGGAGATCCCTTCCCTTGCGAGGGTTATATCGGACGCTGCTTTCGTCACAGCGGATTCCACGGGCATCAAGTGGGCCGTCGGCGTCCTTGCCGGAACTCAAACCAGGCGTATTGCCGGCATAGACCTAATTGACACCATTTGCGCTCGCGCCGAGAAGAGGAAGTACGGCATATTTTTTCTGGGCTCGAAGGAAAACGTTGCCGAAATGGCGGGCCGCAACCTTAAGGCAAAATATCCTGCGCTGGAAGTAAAAGGCACCCAGCACGGGTATTTCAACAAAGAGGAGAGCGCCAGGATAGCCGAAACGGTCAGAAAATCGGGGGCCGATGTACTTCTGGTGGGCCTTAACGTTCCGGAGCAGGAAATATGGATATCGGATAACCTGAAAAATCTGGGAGCGCCTGTCGTGATGGGCGTCGGAGGAAGTTTTGACGTTATTTCCGGACGTCTCGAAAGGGCGCCAGCTTTTTTGAGGATGATAGGTCTTGAATGGCTTTTCAGGTTCGCGCAGCAGCCCTGGAGGATTTTAAGGCTCCTTGACCTGCCGAAATTCGTCTTTGCCGTACTATACTTGTTCGCGGCAAGGGGAAAACGTGCCCGGTCAGGATGAAATATTATATAGTGTCGTGGATAAAAGCAAGCTTTTAGTACTCATATGAATAAAACAAAGATCAGCATGGTCAAATGCGGCTCATACGGGAATAAAGAGGTGTCTGAAGCCGTAAGAAAAGCGGTAGAGCTCATAGGCGGCATTGGGAAGTTCGTAAAAAAAGGCGAGAAGATACTCGTAAAGCCCAACCTGCTCAGCGCACGCCAGCCCGAAAGGCACGTGACGACCCATCCGGAAATAGTGCGCGCGATCGTGAGGCTGATAAAAGAAGCCGGGGCAGTCCCGCGCTTGGGCGACAGCCCCGGAGGCGCCGTTAAGGGCGTCGACCGGGTCTGGCAGGAAACAGGCATGAAAGAGCTCGCAATACAGGAAAATATTGAGCTTATAAATTTTGAAACATACGGGAGCGTCGAGGCCGGGACCGGACACCCGTCGGTACCGTCGGTCAGGCTGACAAAGGCCGCCTTCGACTGCGACGGCATAATAAACGTTCCTAAGCTGAAAACCCACGGGCTTCAGATATTCACGGGAGCTGTAAAGAACCTGTACGGACTTCTTCCCGGCCTTCAGAAGGCGGAATACCACAAAAAAGCCCCGCACCCGGATGATTTCGGGCACCTGCTCGCGCGGATATACATGCTCGTGAAAGACAGGATAAGGTTCACGCTGGTTGACGGCATAATCGGCATGGAAGGCAACGGCCCGAGCTCGGGCGAGCTGAAGAAAATGGACCTTGTAAGCGCCTGCGGCGACGGCCACGCGATGGACTGGGCGCTGACGAAGACCCTCGGTTTTGATCCTCTCAAGATAGACTCGGTGCGCTTTGCCGAAAAGCTTCTCGCGAGAAAAACGCGGCTTGAGGATATAGAAACCTGCGGCGACGGGCCGGAGGAATTCGGCTTCAGGGATTTCAGGTTCCCTTCGAACTGGTACATCCATCTGGTGCCGAAATTCTTCATTGATATGCTTGGAAGCCTCATCTGGCTCAAACCCGAAATAATCCCTGAAGCTTGTACCAGCTGCATGATGTGCGTTAACTCCTGCCCCGTGAATGCTATAATAAAGGAAGGGGGCAATAAACCGTACGTGGTGCAGAAAGGCTGCATAAGCTGTCTCTGCTGCCACGAGCTATGCCAGTACAAGGCGATACGCCTGACGTCCAGTTTTCTGGCGAAATTTCTCATAAGGCATTAATGAAAAGACTCAGGCATTACATCGAGTATGCCGCCCTCCAGGCGTTCGCTCACGCTGTGCGCCTTCTGCCGCTTGGCGTGGCCAGGACGCTGGCTCTGGCAATGGCGGATTTTGTCTTCTACTGCGTTCCCGTAAGGAAGAAAGTCGTCCTTTTCAACCTGAAAAACTCCTTCCCGGAAATGAGCGGCGCCGAACTGAACTCCGTCGCACGCCGGACATACGGGCAGTTCGCCCAGAGCATGATAGAGCTCATATTCTTCCCGAAGCTCACCAAAGAAAAACTGAAAGAGATAGTCAAGATCCAGGGCATCGACGTTATCGAAAGGGCAAAAAAGAACGGGAAAGGCGGGGTTCTGGTGGGAGCGCATTTCGGAAACTGGGAGCTGATGGGCGCGGCGGTAGCGCAGTACTGCGATCTTACGATGGTCGTTGGACAACAGACGAACATTCTTGTTGACAATTTGCTGAATTCTTTTAGAATATCTAAAGGCGTCAAGATAGTGCCTCTGAAACTCGCCTTGAGGGGGGTAATGAAAACGCTCAAGGAAAACGGCTTCATCGCAATAGTGTCCGACCAGGACGCGCACGAAGACGGTATTTTCGTTAATTTCATGGGCAGGCCCGCGTCGACCCCGAAGGGCCCGGCAATGTTCGCGCTGAAAACCGGGTGTCCCATAGTCATGGGAACGATAGTCAGGGACGGAGAAGGCGGTTTCACGGTGTTTTTCGACGAGATAAAAAGGCCTTCAAGCCCCGAAGAAGAAAAAGCTATAATGGAATACACGCAAAACTATACAAACGTCCTTGAAGGTTACGTCAGAAAATATCCAGACCACTGGTTTTGGATGCACAGAAGGTGGAAAACTTCCGCAACAAGGCATTGAGGTGAAAACAAAATGGAAAAGGTTTTAGTAGTTGACGACGAACAGGGCATTCTGGAAATCTGCAGGCGTATACTCACCAAGAGGGGGTACAAGGTGGTGACGGCTCCCAACGGGGAAGAGGCCCTGGAGCTGATGCAGAAGGAATCCTTTGACCTGGCCCTCATCGACCTGAGGATGCCCCAGATGGACGGCTTCGAACTGCTCAAGAACATCAAGAAGAGCTATCCGCTGATGGAGGTGGTCATAATAACGGCCGAGGCCACCATCGAAGCGGCCATAGAGACGCTCAAGCTCGGGGCTTTCGACTACATCGTCAAGCCCTTTAACGTGACGGAACTAAGCGCTTCGGTCAAAAAGGCCATCGAGTTCTCGGTGCTGAAGCGCAAGGAGAACATATTCACAGAGACCGCGTACCTTTACCAGCTGGCGACCGAGCTCCAGAGTTCGCGGTCCAAGCCGGAGTTGCTGAAATTCGTTTTTGACAGGGCTTTCTCGGCCCTTAAGGCGAACGCCGGGTTTGTCGCCGAATACGTTTCCAGCAGGGGCGTGCTCAAACTCGCCTCGGAAAAAGGGTTCAACATTGACAAAGCCTACCTGGAATCGCTCGAGCAGGGCGTCACCAAGCTGATGATCCAGAAAAAACAGGCGATGATAGTAAACGGAGACCTCGGCGAAGTAGCTCAGCTTAAAGGGATAAAAATAAGGCCGGACATATCCAGTTCTCTAATCGTGCCTTTCACAAAACACGAAGCCCTGACAGGCGTTGTGGTCTTGAGCAGGCTGTCTGGCAAAAATGACGTCAAATTCAACAACGCCGACCTTGAAGCGCTGAAGATATTCGCGACGCACGCGTCGCTTATCATAACCCTGCAGGGCGAAGATTAAACCCCTTCTGTTGACAAAAACGCTCTTTTTTGTTTAAATAGCTTATATTCTTCGGGGAAGGGTGAAAATCCCTATCGGCAGTGAACCCTCAAGTGCGGTGGTGAGTGAATCGAACCACCGAATCTAAGGAAAGCCTGCGACTCCCGCCAGAGGCGGGACTGAACCCGTGAAACTCGGGTGCCGACGGTAACCCATAGGCCTTCAAGAGGCCGAGGGAAGTCCGGATGGTAGAAGAATACGGAAGCACGGCATTTTGACCCCGGAGAATATCATATTCTCCAGGGTTTTTTTTATACTGCCTGAGGCAGAATAACCCGCAGATGAGGCGGGTACAAAAAATATGCATAAAAAAGACTTAAAATTCATGAGGATTGCCATTAACCTTGCCAAAAGAGGTGGCAGCAAGGTATTCCCGAACCCCAGGGTAGGGGCGGTCGTTGTCAGAAACGGAAGGATAGTCGGAAGGGGGTACCACGGGTATTTCGGAGGGCCCCACGCCGAAATCAACGCCATCAAGGCGGCCGGCCCGGCCTCGAAAGGCGCTGTCCTGTATGTGACGCTTGAACCCTGTAACCACCGGGGAAAGACACCGCCCTGCACGCACGCCATAGTCAAAGCAGGTATAAAACGAGTGGTTTACGCATCAAACGACAGAAAGAAACGTTCAATGAATGGCGGAGGGGGATTTCTTGCCAAAAAAGGTATTGAAATAACAAAAAACATATTGAAAAAAGAATCAATATCACTAAACCGTGATTACTACCATCAAGGCAGATTGAAGCCAACACGGGTCATATTGAAATCTGCGATGACGCTTGACGGCAAGATAGCTACATATACGGGGGACTCGAAGTGGATAACGTCAGAAGAAGCAAGGTCGTTGGGCCATGATTTGAGGGGGCAGGTTGACGCCGTGCTAGTAGGGATCAACACCGTTCTGGCGGACGACCCCGAGCTTACAGCTCACGGCAGGGGCAGGAACCCGGTCAGGGTTGTCATAGACCCCGGGTTGAGGATACCTTTGAGTTCTAAAATACTAAATGAAAAGGCCCCCACGGTTATAATCCATAGAAAGAGCAGACTTAAAGCAAAACTTGAGACCTTGAAGAAGAGAAAGGTCTATGCCGTTGAAGTGCCGGGAACAGCGAAAATATCGTTCAAGTATATTATCAATAAACTTAACAAAATAGGCCTTGATAGGATATTAATAGAAGGCGGCGGTATGACATCGTATGAAGCAATCGCCTCCGGGACCGTTGATGAGGTGATGTTCTTTGTAGCGCCCAAGATAGTCGGCGGAAGGGAAGCCAAAACGCCTGTAGAGGGTCCCGGAATATCAAGGATTTCAAAGGCCTTCAGTGTGTTCGATATCTCGGTCAGGAAGATCGGGCCGGACATTTTGATAAAGGGAAGGGTAAGGGGATAATATGTTCACGGGCCTCATAGAGGATTGCGGGACAATTGTATCGCGTGGAACAGTAACACTTGGAATAAGGACCCATTTTGAAGACATTGGGCCGGGGGAGAGCATAGCTGTGGACGGCGTATGCCTCACCGTGACCGGCATCACGCGGGAGACAGGCGGAAGCCTAATTGAATTCGATTTCAGCCCCGAAACCTCAAGCCGTACCACCCTTTCTGGCTTGAAAAAAGGTGGGCGCGTGAACCTGGAGAGGGCGCTGAAGCTCGGCGACAGGATGGGGGGTCACATGGTGAGCGGCCACGTCGACTGCGTTGCCAAGGTCCTTTCGGCCAAGAAGAACGGCGGTTTCCACGCTTTCAGGTTCAGCCTGCCCGAAACCATAGCCGGGTACGTGGTTTTGAAGGGCTCAATAGCCGTGGACGGAATAAGTCTGACCGTGTCGAAACTGGACGGCGCTTCTTTCGAGGCCAGCGTGATACCGCATACTTTCGACAGCACCAACCTGAAACACAAGAAAACCGGTTCGTACGTCAACCTAGAGGCGGACATGGCCGCCAAATACGCCGATAAGGCTAAAAAATCATCCGTAAATGACGGAAACCTGAAAAAGTTGCTGTTTGACTCTGGTTTCATCGAATAAAAGGACATCCTTATGAAGAAATTCAAGTTCTCGAGCATTCCCGAAGCTGTTGAAGACATAAGAAAGGGCAGGGTAATAATAGTGGTTGACGACCCGTCAAGGGAGAACGAGGGCGACCTCGTATGCGCGGCCCAGAAAGTGACCCCGGAAGCGGTCAATTTCATGGCAAAGTACGGCAGGGGGCTCATTTGCCTCCCGATGACGGGCGAGCGGCTCGACGAGCTCGGCATAGAGCAGATGGTCTCAAACCCCCACGAAGCGAAGGAAGCCGCTTTCACGGTTTCCGTGGACTTCAGGCACGGAACTACCACGGGCATATCGGCCCACGACCGGTCGAAAACGGTAAAAGCCCTGATTGATAAAAGGACGAAACCCGCGGATCTTTTAAAACCAGGCCACGTGTTCCCCCTAAGGTACAGGGAAGGCGGGGTTCTGGTGAGGAGCGGGCACACGGAAGCGGCCGTTGACCTGGCAAGGCTCGCCGGACTATACCCCGCGGGAGTGATATGCGAGATTATGCACGAAGACGGCACGATGTCTCGCCTGCCGGAGCTAAAGAGGTTCGCCCGCAGGCATTCCATAAAGATGATAACCATAGCGGACCTCATCAAGTACCGCAGGTCCACCGAAAAACTCATAAAGCGCGCGGTCACGGTGGAGCTCCCGACGCGCTACGGCGATTTCCAGCTTTCTCTCTATGAAGACAAGGTGACTCTCGAACACCACCTGGCGCTCGTCAAGGGTGACGTCGCCGGCAAAAAAAACGTCCTTGTGAGGGTGCACTCATCCTGCGTGACCGGCGACATATTCCACTCGTTGAGATGCGACTGCGGGGAACAGCTGGAGGAGGCGATGAGGATGATATCAAAGCGGGGCCTCGGCGTCGTCCTGTACATGCACCAGGAGGGAAGGGGAATAGGACTTGCGAACAAGCTCCACGCCTACAACCTCCAGGAAAACGGCCTTGACACGGTGGAAGCCAACATAGCCCTGGGTTTTGCCCCGGACCTGCGTGATTACGGCATTGGGGCGCAGATACTTTCGGACCTGGGCCTTTCTTCAATAAAGCTCATAACGAACAACCCGAAGAAGCTGATAGGCCTTGAGGGTTACGGGCTCAAGATAACCGGAAGGGTCCCGATAGAGATACACCCGGGCCTGTCCAACAGGAACTACCTCAAGACTAAAAAGGAAAAAATGGGGCATCTTTTGAACATCTAAAATCGCGGATTTGCTGGCTGGCGAATTGGAGAATTTGCAGGAAACCAATTCGTTGATTGTCTAATTCGCAAATTTGAATAAAAAAGGAGGAAAAAATGGTGAAAGTAATCGAAGGGAAGCTTAACGCCCAGGGCGCCAAGTTCGCCCTGGTGGTCTCAAGGTTTAACGAGTTCATCACCTCAAAACTCGTGGACGGCGCCGTGGACGCCCTTGTCCGCCACGGGGCAAACGAGGCGGACATCGAGGCGGTCTGGGTACCGGGAGCGTTCGAGATACCCGTAATGGCAAAAAGGCTGGCCCGGAACAAGAAATACGACGCGGTGGTCTGCCTGGGATGCGTCATAAAAGGCGACACTCCTCATTTTGACTACGTAGCGGCGGAAGTTTCGAAGGGCGTGGCGATGGCGGGTTTTGAATCGAGCGTGCCGGTGGTATTCGGCGTTCTCACGACCGATTCCATAGAGCAGGCGGTGGAACGGGCGGGCACGAAGGCCGGCAACAAGGGCGCCGACGCGGCTATGACGGCAATCGAGATGGTCAATCTATACTCAAAAGTAAAATAAATGCTCATCGAGCTTCACGCCCATACGACCAAACACTCCGCGTGCAGCAAGATAGACCCTGTCACCCTCGTGACGCAATGCGTCAGCAAAGGGCTCCAGGGGCTGGTCTTGAGCGAGCATCACTATCTCTGGACGGAAGAAGAGATCGAGGCCTTAAGGCTCGAAGCCGGGGCCGAAAGGCATTTCCTTATTTTCGCTGCGCAGGAGATCGAGACCGATCTCGGCCACGTCGTAGTAATAGGCGCGGGCAAACCCGTAAAAAAAGGGACAAGCGTTTCGCGTATAAAGGCAATGTACCCGGACTGCGCGACGGTATGGGCGCACCCCTTCAGGAACGGCAGCCTGCCCGACAAAGCGAAATTCAGTTCAAGGGGGCTCGATGCGGTCGAGATATTCTCGCTCAACCACACGGCAAAGGAAAACTATGCCGGCCTGAAGCTGTGGCACGAGATGAAATTCACCGCGGTTTCCGGCAGCGACACCCACACGGATAAAATGGTTGGGGTAATACCGACGCATTTCGACCACAACGTGAAAACCGTCGAAGAACTAGCCCTTGAGATACGCGAAGGCCGCTGCAGGCCTTTCTACAAGGAAGTGCCGAAGGCCGGCGGAAATTCCGTTGTAACGGAAATAACGCTCGGACCCAAAGGGGAGGATGAAACAAGGCAGAGAATAATAGTAAGGAATATCTCAAATGAAAGGAAATGGAAGAAGGCGGTAAGGGCCGTTCGGACGATGGAGACCCTGGAAAAAAAGGGATTCTCAAAGCGGCAATTCAGGGTTCCGGCCGTGATCGACATCAATGAAGACGAACGCCTGATAATAGAAGAAGGCCAGAGGGGCAAGAGCCTTTTCGAGGTTCTGCAGAGGGTCAACCGATCCGCTGGCATAAAGTACATCGAGATGGCGGCGCAGTGGCTCGCCAAACTACACGGCCTCAGGATAAGGCCCGGAAGCGCCGCGGAAACGGAAGCGAGGGAAGAAAAACGTTTTTCGTCTTATTCAAACGCGGCCGAGCACCTGCCAGCGGAACTCGCGCGTGATTTCAGAAGCCTGATAGAATTCACGCGTTCTTACGAACGGGAGCTTTTCAAAACGGATGCCGCCGGTTTCGTTCTCGTCCACGGGGATTTCCACCCTAAGAATATCATAATAGGCCAGGAGCTCGCCCACGACCCGGCGACGGTTTACGCTTCAGTAATAGATTTCAGCAGTTCGCTTTCGTTCCTGCCGGAATTCGACGTGGGATATTTCATTTCGCAGTTTGCCAGCCAGTTCCGCGACAGCGGCGGTATACTCAGACAATACGGCGAAAAGACATTTCTTGACGCTTACGCGGAGGCCGCTGGCGCAGTCCGCGGCGGTCCCGCGCCGGAAAGAATCGAGTTTTTCAGGGTCAGGGCCAACCTCTCTATCGCCGCCTATCTCATAAAGATGGGGATGGGAACTTCCGAAAAGACTTTAAAAACAATAAAGGATTCGCTTGAAATAAGGAACGGTATGGCCTGAAACTCCAGGAAGGCCGCCGGTGTTATTGACAATCGGCAAAAAGTCTTGTAAAATTAATCAGATTTAAGACACTGGAATACAATACAGGTTATCATTCAAGGATCATTGTAATTTATGGGAACACGACGTCAAGCTCGCGAAGCTGCGCTTCAGATGCTTTACCTTTGCGACACCTGCGGTCTGTTGTGCGACGATCTGGTTCAAGAGTATTTTGAAAGCCTCGGCCTTGAGGGGAACAGCCGGGAGTTCGCAAGGGAATTGTTCGTTGGTGCCCAGGGCAAAAGGCAGGTTCTCGACAAACTGATAGGCGCCTATACCCAGAACTGGGAACTGGACAGGATGGCCGCCGTTGACAGGAACATCCTTCGTCTGGCGACTTTCGAAATACTAAACATGACCGAAACCCCCATAAATGTCATAATAGACGAAGCCGTCGAGATCGCGAAACGCTATTCCACCATAGATTCGGGGAAGTTCGTAAACGGGATACTCGACAAGCTCAAACAAGAACGAAAAACCCAAAAAACCGGAACAGTCTGACCGTTTTAATGTCCGAAAAAAACCGCGAAATCACCCGCCAGGCAGAAGAATTAAGGGAAAAAATACGCCGCCACGATTACCTGTATTACGTCCTCGACAAGCCAGAAATATCCGACCTCGAATACGACAGGCTTATGAAGGCCCTCGCTTCGCTTGAAAGAGAGCATCCGGGGCTTGCCACGCCGGATTCGCCCACGCAGAAAGTGGGAGGTTTCGCCTCGCCCAGCTTCAAGCCGGTCAGGCATTCGACCGCGATGCTGTCTCTGGACAACGCGTACGAGGAACAGGAGTTCAGGGACTGGTACAGAAGGGTCGAGAAAGGCCTCGGCGGGGAAAAGTTCGAAGTGGTAGTCGAGCTTAAAATAGACGGTGTCGGGGCGAACCTTACCTACAAGAACGGAACGCTTGCCGTTGGGGCGACCCGCGGCGACGGCGAGACCGGCGAAGACGTTACGCCCAACATCAAAAGCATACGCAACATACCGTTGAAGCTCCTTGGTAAGGGCTCACCGGAGTTCTTCGAGGTCAGAGGCGAAGTTTACATCGCGAGGAGGGATTTTGCGGAATTGAACAAGAAGATATCTTCGTCCGGCGAAGAGCCCTTCGCAAACCCGAGGAACGCGGCCGCCGGCTCGCTCCGCCAGAAAAACACGGCGGTCACCGCCTCAAGGCCCCTCAAGTTCTTCGCTCACTCGCACGGAAAAATCAGCGGAAGGACTTTCGCGAAACACTCCGAGTTCCTGGACTTCTGCAGAAACTCCGGCCTGAAGCCCACCGAGCATTCAAGGGTCTTCGTTGACCCCGAATCGGTCATAAGGCACAGGAATGACCTCGAAAAAAAACGTGAAACGCTCGAATACGAAGTTGACGGCATTGTGGTGAAGGTGAACTCAATACCGCACCAGGAGCGGCTTGGTTTCACCGCAAAAAGCCCGAGATGGGCCGTTGCCTACAAGTTCACCGCCCGCCAGGCCACGACCAGGATAAGGAACATCCGCGTGCAGGTGGGACGCACGGGGATAATAACACCCGTGGCTGAGCTTGAGCCCGTCGAGCTTTCGGGAGTGACGGTGTCGAACTCCACGCTTCACAATTTCGACGAGATAAGGCGTCTTGACGCGCGTGTCGGCGACACGGTGCTCATAGAACGCGCCGGCGACGTGATACCCAAGGTCGTCAAGGTCATAACTTCGAAAAGAACCGGGTCGGAAAAGGCTTTCAGGGTGCCTGAAAAATGCCCCTCTTGTTCCGGGCCCATAACCAAGCAGAAAGAGGAGGAGGTCGCCTACAGGTGCCTCAATCCTTCCTGCCCCCAGCAGCTGGAACGGGCCCTGGTGCATTTCGCTAAACGCGAGGCAATGGACATAGAGTGGCTCGGAGAGTCCGCGGTCGAACAGCTCATAGAGAACGGATTCGTCAAGGACCTTTCGGACATATACCGGCTCAAGAAAGAAGACCTGGTAAAGCTCGAGCTCTTCGCGGACAAGAAAGCCCAGAACCTTCTTGACGCCATAGAAAAAAGCAAGAAGCAGCCATTGAGCAGGCTCCTTTTCGCGCTGGGCATAGACCATATAGGAGAAAAGGCGGCCCTCGTGCTCGCAAGGCGCTTCGGCGGCCTTTCGGCGCTAATGAAAGCGGGAGCCGAAGAGCTTACGTCCATAAACGAGATAGGCCCGGTGCTGGCGGAATCGGTCACGGATTATTTCTCGCAGAGATCCGTCAAAACCCTGCTCGACAAGCTGGTCAAAAACGGTCTTAACACCAAAGAACCCCGGGCAAGAACCGTCGCGTCCCGCGTCAGCGGTATGACGTTCGTCTTTACCGGGGAGCTCAAGAAATACACGAGGAGCGAAGCCGAGGGGCTGGTGAGGAAGCTGGGCGCCGACGCCCTCTCGAGCGTCAGCAAAAAAACCGATTACGTAGTGGCCGGGGAAAACCCGGGCTCAAAGTACGACAAAGCCAAAAAACTCGGTGTCAAGATCCTGACCGAGGAAGAATTCGCAAGACTTCTGGCCTGAAATGAAAAGAACTCCCGACAAACCGCTGATTCCCGCAAAAACCGGCCTGATGGAGCACAGGGACTGGCTCACCGTCACGGCTATGACCTTCGTCTACCTGCTGATCTGCCTTTACAACCTCGGGACAACCATAGTCCCCAAGACGGGCATAATCACGGACCGTTACGACGAGACATTCACCGTGAATTTCGGCAGGCAGGTGCAGTTGAGCACTATATACCTTTACTGGGGCGTTTCAAAGGGCGACGCCAAGGTGAGTTTCTATTATCCGGCCGGGAAGGGAGACTTCAAGAAGATAGACCAGATGGAAATAAAAGCGCCCAGCATATGCAGGTGGGACGCGGTATCGGCCCACAAAAAACTCTCTAGGCTCAAGGTCAACATCCACCTTCCGGGCGCGGCCGTAAACGAAATAGTTTTCTTCGACTTCGGCACTAAAAAGCCCATAAGGGATTTCTACATAGAGGATAAAACCGCCACGCTAGAGAAATCAGGGCCCCTGAAGAACCTTTTCGACGAAGAATACGCCCTCTACAAGAACTACCCTTTCTTCCAGTCCGGCACCATATTCGACGAGGTCTACTACCCGAGGACCGCCTACGAGTACCTGCGGAAAAAAGAGCCGACAAACTGGATGCACCCTCCCCTCGGGAAACTGCTGATAGCGCCGGGTATCATTGTATTCGGGATGACACCCTTCGGGTGGAGGATAATGGGTGTTCTGTTCGGCGTTTCCATAATTCTTTTGATGTACGTGTTCGCCAAGCGGATATTCGCCAACACTTTTTACGCGTTCTCGGCGGCCTACCTCATGATGTTCGATTTTATGAACTTCACGCATTCAAGGACCGGGCTTCTGGACGTGTATCTCGTTTTTTTCCTGGTCTTGATGTCGTATCTCCTCTATCTTTATTTTGAGGGGGATTTCAGCTACGCCGGCCGCGCTAAAAATCCCTGGCTCCTTTTCTGTGCCGCCTTCTTTTTCGGCTGCGCCGTATCGATCAAGTGGTCCGCGGTCCTGACGGCGGCAGGATTCGCGGCGGTCATACTCGTCAAGGACATAAGCGGATACATCGAACACGTAGGGAAACTTGACCCGGCTGACGAAAAACAGAAGAAAACCGCCGGAACGCTTCTTTTAAGGCGCGCGGCATTTTTAATAAGTTCATTCACTTTGATACCTGCGGCGGTTTATTTGCTCGCTTACGCCCCGTACATCGCGATGCCGGACGCCGGCCACACGATAATGAACGTCGTCAAGTCTCAGTGGAACATACTGAAGTACCACGCGAACCTCTCTGTCTTTCACGGCTACTGTTCGACTTGGTGGCAGTGGCCTCTTATGACGAAACCGCTCCTTCTCTACAGGAGCGCCCAGGACTACCTGCATCCCGGAAGGCAGTCCGTGATATTCATAATGGGAAACCCGGCGGTCTGGTGGGTGTCCATAGCCGCCGTTCCGCTCGCCGTGTACCTCGCTTTCAAGAGGCGCGAAGAAAAGATCGCGGCGCTGCTGACGGTCCTGGGGTTCACCTACATACCGTGGATATTCGCCCACAACCGGCCGGCGTTCATATACTATTTTTACCCGGCGATACCCTTCTGCATATTCGCCATAGTGTACGTGATGAAATGGTTTTCGGAAACATACCCCAGGTTCAGGAACCTTTCAATATTCTATTTGGGCATCGTTGAGTTCCTTTTCATAGTCTTTTATCCCGTGATATCGGGAATGCTGGTGCGTACCTTTTACATAGAACAGTTCAAGTGGCTCAAAAGCTGGTACTTTTAAGCCGTCATTATCGAGCACAAATAGTATTCGATATATAAATATCATTGTGCCATATCAGCGAAAGATTAGAGAAGGTGCTGAGGATTACCCGACGCAGATGTCCGCCATTGGTCCAGTGGCGGACGCTTATCGCAGGCGGGTGAATACGAGAATAATGAAAATCCCAGTTCTATTTGAAAACACCGATATCATAGCCTTCGACAAGCCTCCTGGGATGCTGGTGATACCCGACCAGTACACGGCGCGGTCCGAAACTCTTGCCGGCATAGTTTCTGCCGAGGCAGGCGGAAAGCTCTTGGTCGTTCACAGGATAGACAGGGACACTTCAGGGGTCGTTGTTTTCGCCAAAAACGAGGCCGCGCACAGGGCATTGAGCATGGACTTCCAGGAAGGCAGGGTAAAAAAGAAGTACCTGGCCCTTTTGAGCGGCGTGTTGACGGACGATTCCGGAATAATAGATACCCCGATACTGGTAGAGGCGCGGAAAGTGAATACCGATGCTGCAGGGAAACCGTCGATCACGGAATTCTCGGTTATCGAAAAGTTCAGGGACTTCACTCTTGTTGAAGCAAGGCCGCTGACGGGCAGGAGACACCAGATACGCGTGCATTTCAGGTCGATAGGCCATCCCCTGGCGGTCGATCCCGAATATCGTTCAAGGGATGCCATACTGCTTTCTTCTATCAAGCGCGGCTACAAGGGCGCGGAGACCGAAAAACCCCTGATTTCGCGGCTCACGCTCCACGCGTCCGAGCTGACGATTCAATCGGGCCCGGGAGGAAAAGACATAGGGATAAAATCGCCACTGCCGAAGGATTTTGCCGTGCTTCTCAAGCAGTTAAGGAAATACGACAAGGAGTGACGCGCGATGAAAAGCGAAGTATTCTATCTGCCGTGGGAAAAAATATCGCAGTACGATGAATGGCTTGACGGGGTCGGCATTGAAAAAATCGTTTCAAAGAAGGAACTGGTTGCCCTGAAAATACATTTCGGCGAAAAGGGGAACAAGGGTTTCATAAAACCTTCTTTTGTCGCGCCGCTCGCAAAGCGGATAAAGGAGCAAGGCGCGTTTCCTTTCCTGACGGACGCCAACACCATATACGTCGGCGACAGGGCGGACGCCTATCATCACGCGCTCGTCGCGGAAGAGCACGGTTTCAATATACGGGCCTGCGGGTGCCCCGTCATCATAGCTGACGGCTTGAGGGGAAACGCGGGACACGACGTCCAAATCGGGCTGAAGCACTTCAAGAAGGTTTCGATCGCCAACTCCGTGCACTATTCCGATTCGATCCTCCTGATGAGCCATTTCAAGGGGCATGAAATTACCGGTTTCGGCGGCCTGATAAAGAACGCCGGAATGGGCTGCGGTACGAGAGCCGGAAAATACGCGATGCACCATTCCGTTCTTCCGAAGGTCTCGCCCGAAAAGTGCACGGGCTGCGGGGTCTGCGTGAAATGGTGTCCGGCCGGCGCCCTCGAGCTTTCCGGCAGGAGGATAAAGATGGACAAGTCCAAGTGCGTCGGCTGCGGCGAATGCACCTTGAGCTGCAAGTTCGGAGTTTTCGACATACTGTGGGACGAGGCCGTGAGCTCCGTCCAGGAAAAAATAGTCGAATACGCGTACGGAGTCCTGAAAGGCAAAAAGCATTTCGGCATAAATTTCCTGAACCACATAACGCAGTACTGCGACTGCTATCCAACTAAGGGGGCACCGCTCGTCAGGGACATCGGCGTAATGGCCGCCTCGGACCCCGTCGCGCTGGACCAGGCCGGAGCCGACAAGGTCAACGAAGTCTACGGTTCGGATTTCTGGAAAAAAATATTCCCTCATATTGACTGGAACGTTCAGCTGGAATACGCCCAGAAACTCGGGCTCGGAACCAGGCAGTACAGGATAACGGAGTTTTAGGGGAGCCGAATGAATCCCAGAGGTGAAATGAAGTTCTTGGTTGATACGATGCTCGGCAGGCTTGCCAGGTGGCTGAGGATAATGGGTTTTGACGCGCGATACTTGCCCAACAAGCCGAAATCGGAAGTCGAACTGGAAAGCCTTAGGGAAAACCGGATACTTCTCACGCGCAACAGAAGGATCAGCGCCAAGCGCGCCTGGAAGGTGGTTTTCGTAAAATCGGATTCAATATACGAACAGATAAGCCAACTCGTCAAGCAGCTTTCCCTGAAGATCGACGAAGATTGCGTCCACACACGGTGCAGCGAGTGTAACATACCCCTCGTCAAAATAGAGGACAAGGCCACTGTAAAAAACAGCGTTCCGGAATACGTTTACAAACACCACGATGATTTCTCGATATGCCCTTCCTGCAGGAAGGTCTTCTGGGAAGGGACCCACATCGGGCTTCTGAAAAAGGACATACTGAAGGCGGGTGTCAAGATATGAAAGTCAAATCGATCAGCCCCGTTTTTTACGACAAGGAGTATTCTCTAGTCCGCTTCGAAGGTCTTAAAAAACCGCTCCGCATATCGAACATATCCATAGCAAGGCACTCCCTGTCGGCCGGCTCGAGCATAGGCGAGGACGCGATTTCGGGAATACTGAAAGAAGAGGAGCCAATAAACGCCCTCAACGACGCCTACAGGCTCCTCGGCGTGCGCCAGCGTTCGGAACACGAGTTGAGGCAGGCGCTGCTCAGAAAAAGGCACTCCAGGACGCAGGTTGACAGAATCCTGATTAAACTGAAAGAACAGGGCTACGTAAACGACGTTAAATTTTCCGCCGACTGGTTCGGCTACAGGTCAAGACAAGGGAAGGGAAGCCTGTTCATAGCATCGGAACTGAGGAAGAAGGGAATCGACAAGAACACAGTAAACGGCCTTATCGCCTCATCAAGGGAGAACGGCGGCATTTCAGAAGACATAATGAGGATAGCGGCAAAAAAGGCCAAATCGCTCGCAAAATACGACGAGAGAAAGCGCTATTCAAGAATGATATCTTTTCTCTCGAGAATGGGCTACTGTTACACAGACGCGAGGAACATATTGAAAAAACTTGACCAGAAGGTTGAAGACGAAGATTGAAAACCCCGGAAGTTATTTGATATAATTCAGTCTCGGCAAAGAGGGAAACGAAAAAGGAGGAGCTTATGGCAATGTTTGTTGCGTTCGACAAGAAAGCGGAAGTGAACGGCGAAACCGTCCTTTCGATCGTCAGCGGCATGGAGATGTTCAAGAAGGAGGCGTTGGAGATCCTCAAGAAGAACGGCATCGACGACCCCAAGCCCGGCCAGTGGTACTCGCAGCAGGCGTGGCTCGACGCTTTCAAGACCATATCCGAAAAGCTCGGCATAAGCACGCTGTTCCTTATAGGCAAGAAAATCCCAGAAAACGCCCAATGGCCGAAAGAGATAGACGCGATTCAGAAGGCGCTTCCTTCGATTGACGTGGCATACCACATGAACCACAAGATAGGCAATGAGCCCCTTTTCAACCCGCAGACCGGCGCGATGAAGGAAGGCATCGGTCACTATGGATTCGAGCTGACCGGCCCGAAATCCGCGAAAATGGTCTGCAATAACCCTTACCCTTGCGATTTCGACAGAGGGATAATAGAGGCGGTTGCGCAAAAATTCAAGCCGGCCGATTCCATCGGCATAAGCGTGAAACACGACGATTCGCAGCCTTGCAGGAAGAAGGGAAAAGACTCCTGCACATATCTAGTAACCTGGTAATTTAAACGCATTTTATGGCCGCGGTTTTCCCTGCCCGGACCGGATAACGGCCCGGGCTGTAAAGCGCCTATTTCGAAAGGACTCCAAATGAGACTAAAACGGGCATTGATCAGCGTTTCGGACAAAACCGGAATAACAGAGTTCGCCAAAGAACTTGCTTCTCTCGGGATAGAGATAGTATCCAGCGGAGGCACGTCAAGGACGCTTTCGGAAAACGGAGTTCCCTGCAGGGAAATATCCGAGATTACCGGATTTCCGGAAATACTCGACGGACGTGTCAAAACGCTGAACCCCAAGGTCCACGGCGGGATACTTTCGGTCAGGGACAACAAGGATCACGAAGAGGAATTAAAAAAGCACGGCATAGAACCGATAGACATCGTTGCGGTGAACCTTTACCCTTTCGAGAAAACCGCCGAAAAACACGCCAAAACGAAGGGCGGAAAAGTGCACGAAGACGTAATCGAGAACATCGACATAGGCGGCGTGGCCCTCATCAGGGCGGCCGCGAAGAATTTCAACGACGTGCTTGTCGTCTGCGACTCTTCGGACTATAAAAAAGTTACCGCCGCGCTGAAATCAGGGGACGTGCCGTACGAATTCAGGGCCGAGCTTGCTGCGAAAGCCTTCAGGCATACCGCATACTACGATTCGGTGATCTCTGGCTACCTGAGCCGCGAAAAATTTCCGTCGCAGTTCTCCCTCGCGATGTCAAGGACCGCTAGCCTGCGCTACGGCGAAAACCCGCACCAGGGAGCCGCGCTTTACGCTACCCCGAGCCACGATTCAAGGCCGAAAATCGTGCAGGCCGGGCAAAAACAAGGGAAAGAGCTGTCCTACAACAACTACCTCGACATGGATTCGGCGCTCAATCTTGTTCTTGAGTTCGAAAGGCCGGCGTGCGTGATTATGAAACACAACAATCCCTGCGGCTGCGCCGAGGGAGCCGACCTGAAAGAGGCCTACTTGAAAGCGCTCGCTTGCGACCCGGTGAGCGCCTACGGCGGCGTCATATCGGTAAACAGGGAAGTGGACGAAAAACTGGCGTCCGAGATAGTCAAGGTATTCACCGAATGCTTGGTGTCTCCGTCCTATGCCCAGGGCGCGATGGACATATTCGCCGCAAAAAAGAACATGAGGCTTCTTGAACTTCCGCATATAGCAAAATACAGGCCGGGCGAGGATGAGATAGCGGAATTAAGGATGATATCCGGCGGTATGCTCGTCCAGGACAAGGACCTGAAGCTTCTCGAGGAGATGAGGCCGGTCACGAAGGCGGTCCCGGACGAGAGCTTAAGAGAATCGCTTGAATTCGCTATGAAGGTCTGCAAGAACGTCAAGTCCAACGCCATAATACTGGCCCGCGGCACCCAGACCGCGGGAGTCGGCGCCGGCCAGATGAGCAGGATAGACGCCCTAAAGATCGCCTCACAGAAAATGTCCGAGGCTAAATTCTCCGAAGACACCCTCAGGCTTCCGCTTGTGCTCGCTTCGGACGCGTTCTTCCCGTTTCCGGACGTAGTCAATGAGGCGGCGAAACTCGGCGTCAAAGCCATAATCCAGCCGGGCGGCTCCATAAGGGACAAGGAGTCGATAGAAGCGGCCGACGCCAACGGGATAGCAATGGTGTTCACCAGCATGAGGCACTTCAGGCATTAAAACTGCAGATTACGAGGATTTTAAAAGCGATTTCACGGATTTCAGGCCAAGAAATCAATAATAAATGACGTTGTATTAATCAGTGTGATCAAGCAGTTCAATCCGTGTAATCGTTTTATTATTATGAAGAACAGAGAAGTAGCCGCCAGCCTTTATGAAATATCCGAACTCCTTTCAGTCAAGAACGACAACAAGTTCAAGATACGCGCTTATGAGATGGCAAGCCGGATTTTAGAGTCCCTCACCGAACCGATTGAGCGCATCGCCTCCGAAAAAAAACTCACTGAAATACCGGGAATAGGCCGCGGAATAGCCGAAAAGATAGAAGAATACCTCAAAAACGGCAGGATATCCTACCTCGACGAATTAAAAAAGGAATTCCCGAAAGGTTTTCTTGAAGTGATGTCCGTGCAGGGGCTCGGGCCGAAGAAGGCCAGTCTACTTCGCGACAAGCTCAACATCAGCGACATAACGGACCTCAAGAAAGCGGTAGAAAAAAAGAAATTGAGGAGCATCAAGGGTTTCGGCGAAAAGACTGAAAATAACATAATCGAAGGCATAGGGCTTCTTGAACGCTCGGCCGGCAGGATGCTTCTTGACGAGGCCTCGGCTATTGCTGACGGTATAACGGGCAGGCTGAACGCCACCGGCGCGGTCCTGCGAATGGAACCGGCCGGCTCGCTCAGGCGAATGAAGGAAACGGTCGGCGACGTCGATATCCTTTGCTCGGTGAGAAAAGGTTCGGAGAGAAAGGCGATAAACGCGTTCCTTGATTCGGATAATTTCAAAAAAATACTCGCCCGCGGCGAGACTAAGGCCAGCGCCCTCACGCCCGAAGGCATACAGGCGGATCTACGGGTGGTCGATGACTCGAGCTTCGGCGCGGCACTGCAGTATTTCACCGGCTCGAAAGACCACAACGTGGCGTTGAGAACGCTCGCCAAACGGAAGAAAATGACCGTCAATGAATACGGGGTCTTCAGGATATCGGACGCGAAGAAACCCGTAGCTTCAAAAACCGAGAAGGAAGTCTACTCCGCGCTGGGTCTTTCGTACATCCCGCCGGAGCTGAGGGAAAACAGGGGCGAGATAGAAGCCGCCTTGAAAGGCGATATGCCGAAGCTAGTTGAGAACAGGGACATAAAGGGCGACTGCCACGTCCATTCATCGTACAGCGACGGTTCGGACTCCATAACCGAAATCGCCGAGGCCGCCGAAAAAACGGGATATGAATGGATAATAGTGACCGACCACTCGAAAAGCCTAAGGGTTGCCAACGGCCTCAGCGTCGATAGGCTTCTAAAAAAAATCGAAGAGGTAAAAAGAATCAACGCCGCCGGCCGCGGGGTCAGGGTGCTCTGCGGCACCGAATCGGACATACTCAACGACGGCTCGCTCGATTACCCTGACGACATACTCGAAAAACTCGATTTTGTCATAGCCTCGATTCATTCTGGTTTCAAGCAGTCCGAAAAGCAGATCACGGAAAGGGCCGTTAAGGCCCTACGCAATCCCAACGTCGACTGCCTGGGGCATCCCACCGGCAGGCTTATCGGCAAAAGGGACGCCTACGCGATAAACATGGAGGAAGTCCTCAAAACCGCCAAAGAGGAAGGAAAAATGCTCGAAATCAACGCCTACCCGGAGCGCCTCGACCTTGCAGACGTTTACTGCCGCAAGGCCAAGGAGATGGGCATAACGCTCGCCATAGGCACCGACGCCCACGCGGCGCGGCAGCTCGGCTACATGAGGTTCGGACTCGGCGTAGCCAGGCGGGGCTGGCTTGAGGCGCGTGACGTGTTCAACACGTTTCCGCTCAAAAAGCTTGAGCGCCAACTTGAATTATGAAGAAAAAACACGTAAATCTTGCCGACATATCCGGCGTGCTGAACAGGTTCCGCAGGTCCTCGCTGAACACGATCTGCGAAAGCGCCAGGTGCCCGAACATTGGGGAATGTTTTGCGAGGGGCAACGCGACTTTCCTGATACTCGGCGATTCCTGCACGCGGGGATGCGGTTTTTGCGCCGTCAAAAACGGCACGCCAGTCCCTCTGGACCCGTCCGAACCATTCAAAGTAGCCGAGGCCATAAAGGAAATGAACTTAAAATACGCGGTCGTTACTTCCGTGACGAGAGACGATCTTCCGGACGGCGGCGCGGCTCACTTTGCCGCGACGGCTGCGGAAATAAGGCGACAAAACCCTGGGATACTCCTTGAAACTCTCGTTCCGGACTTCAGGGGCGACAGGAACGCCTGGAAAACCGTTTTTTCGTCAAGACCTTCGGTCCTGTCCCATAACCTGGAGACCGTCCGCGGGCTTTACGGTTCTGTCAGGTCCGGGGCCGACTACGGCAGGTCGCTTGAGCTCATACGGTCGGCGGGCAGTGAAAACCTTTTAACCAAATCGGGGATCATGCTGGGCCTGGGTGAGCAAAAGGACGGCGTTCTCGGGTTAATGGACGACCTGATCGAAGCCGGCTGCAGCATACTGACGATAGGTCAGTATCTTCAGCCTTCGAAGCGCAGCGTTCCGGTAAAAAGGTATCTTGATGAAAATGAATTCGAAGAGTACAGGGAGCAGGCCCTGTCCAGGGGCTTCGCGCACTGCGAAAGCGGGCCGTTCGTGAGAAGCTCGTACATGGCCCACAGAGCGCTTGAAAAGCTTGAACTTAAAGCCCGAATATTTTATAATTAACAAACAGGCTCCTTTTAGAAACAGTAAGGGGGTATGACAAAATGAAAAAAACACTTTTAGTGGTTCTATTCCTTCTGCCTTTCGCTTTCCCGCACGTCAAGGCGGCTCCGCCCAAAAAACTGAAGATATCAAGGACGAGCATCACTCCCTGCGAGAAAATCCTCGATTACGGCAAGGAGCTCCGCCTCGACAAAGAGCAGACCGCGAAAATATCCGAAAACATAGAGGAATACAAGAGGAAATGCGCCGAAATACAGAAAGAAATGGCATCAGCCAGGGCCATCCAAAAAACGGCCCTTAAAAAGAAAAAGGGGGGCAAAACCGCGGCCAGAAAACATATGAACGAGATATCGAACCTGGCAAGGAAACTGTCCCGATGCAGGGAGGAAGCCAATGAGAAGAACATGGCTCTTCTCACTAAAGAGCAAAGGGAACAATACTTGGACATACTCAGCAGGGAACCGAAAAAAACCCGCAGTAAAAAACCCCTTAAAAAAAGAAATTCAAAGATAAGGAAATAGCGCGTCAAAAATTCTTTCAGTTCTGCCCTTTTGCCCGCCTGCAGGCGGGCTTTTCTATTTGATTTAACAACATTTTTTTGGTAAAATCCCATTGAAATGAACTCGGACAAAATACGCACGCAATTCCTTGAATTCTTCGGGGCAGAAGGCCACGAGATAGTTAAATCGGATTCCCTTATACCTTCCGGCGACCCGACACTTCTTTTCACGTCCGCCGGAATGGTCCAGTTCAAACAGCACTTCCTCGGCCAGAGCAAGGACAAGTTCACCAGAGCCGCCAGCAGTCAGAAATCCTTCAGGACCTCCGACATAGAAAAAGTCGGCTATACAAACCGCCATCTCACTTTTTTCGAGATGCTCGGAAATTTTTCTTTCGGCGATTACTTCAAGAAAGAAGCCATAGCCTGGGGGTGGGAATTCCTGACGAAAAAGCTCGGTATCCCGGAAGAAAAGCTCGTGGCGACCGTTTACAGGGACGACGACGAGGCCTTCGACATATGGAAGAAAATAGTGCCCGTAAAAAAGATACACAGGATGGGTGAAGACTCGAACTTCTGGAACATGGGGCCAACGGGCCCGTGCGGGCCCTGCTCGGAAATACTGATGGACCTGGGCGCGGAGGCGGGGTGCAGGAAACCGACCTGCGGCCCGGACTGCGATTGCGACAGGTACCTTGAGGTCTGGAACCTAGTTTTCACTCAGTTCGACAGGCAGGCGGACGGGTCCCTCAAGCCCCTGCCGAGGAAGAACATAGACACGGGGATGGGGCTTGAGCGCCTCGTGGCGGCGGCAAACGGCAAATCAAACGTTTTCGAGACCGACCTGTTCTTGCCGCTCATTAAAAAACTGTCGGAGATACTCAACGTCGGCTTGAAAGGCAGGGAATCGAAGCTCAGGATGATGGCCGATCATTCTCGCGCGATAGCCTTTCTGATATGCGACGGAGTCCTGCCTTCGAACGAAGGCCGGGGGTACGTCTTGAGAAGGATATTGAGAAGGGCGCTGCGCCAGGGAAGGATGTTCGGTTTCAAGGAACCGTTCCTCTACAGGATGACAGCCGAGGTAGCCGCCGTAATGAAAGGCGCGTACCCCGAGCTGGCGGAGAGGCGCGAGAACATCGCCTCAATAGCGAAAATGGAGGAGGAAAACTTCCTTTCGACGCTCGAAAACGGGACCAGGATGCTCGACGAACTAATGGCGAAGTACGGCTCCGGAGCCAAAAAAACGGGATCAGTCATACCCGGCGAAGAGGTTTTCAAGCTTTACGACACGTACGGTTTTCCGCCGGACCTCACCAAGGAAATAGCCGCCGAAAAAGGCGTTTCGATAGACGAAAAAGGTTTCGCCGCGGCGCAGAAGCGCGCGCAGGAAAGGTCCCGCGCTTCCTGGAGCGGTTCGGGAGAAAAAGACATGGCCTTTTATTCAAAGCTTAACAAGGAGCTCGGCGACACGCGTTTTGAGGGATACGGCAATGCCGAACTCGAGTCAAAGATAGCCGCTCTCGTTAAAGGCTCGTCCAAGACCGACGAACTGAAACCGGGCGAAGAGGGAGAGGTGGTTCTTGAATCAACCCCTTTCTATCCGGAGTCCGGCGGTCAGGTAACCGACACCGGAACCTTAAAAACAGGAGGCCGCCCAGCGGCCGACGTTGCGGACGTGCAAAAACCCGCGGGCGGGCTCATCGTGCACAAAATAAAGAACGTCAGGCAGGCGCTCAAAACAGGCATGAAAATCACCGCCAGCGTGGATTCCGAAAGAAGGCGCAAAATAATGAGGCACCACACGGCCACCCACCTCCTCCACAAGGCACTAAGGGAGATACTCGGGACCCACGTGACCCAGGCGGGCTCGCTCGTGACGCCGGATTACTTCAGGTTCGATTTCACTCACATTTCGGCGATGACCCTCGACCAGGTAAAAAGCGCCGAAAAAATGGTCAACGAAGCCGTGAGGAGGAATTTCCCGGTCTGCATAAAGAAAATGAATCTCGACGAAGCCAAGAAGGCCGGCGCGATGGCCCTCTTCGGAGAGAAATACGAAAATACCGTGAGGACAGTAACGGTTGCGGATGAAAAGGACCCTAAACCCTTTTCGATGGAGCTATGCGGAGGAACCCACGTCGCAAATACCGGCGACATCGGGTTTTTCAAGATAACGTCGGAGTCCTCTATCTCGTCCGGGACGAGAAGGATAGAAGCCGTGGCAGGGGAAGCCGCCGAGAATTACATAGAAGCAAGGGACAACATCCTGGCCGACATTTCCTCCAGGTTCAACACTTCGGACGATGAGCTCGTTGCAAAGACCGAAAAACTGCTCGCTGCGCTTAAAGAAAGCGAAAAGGAAATAGAAAAGCTCAAGATGAAACTGGCGAGCGGAGGGGCTGACGACCTGATCTCCTCGGCAAGAAACCTGAACGGCACGAAGGTCGTTTCGGGCCGTCTCAAGGACGTGGACCCCAGGTCGCTCCGCGAGCTTTCTGACAATTTGCAGCGGAAACTCGGCTCAGGCGTGATACTTCTGGTCTCGGAACAGGACGGCAAGATATCCTTCGTCGCCTCGGTGTCCGACGACAAGGTAAAATCCGGCTTCAACGCCGGCAGGATAGCCAAGAATTTCGCCGGCATCATAGGCGGTTCTGGCGGCGGAAAACCGGACTTCGCCCAGGGCGGGGGAAAAGACGCCTCAAAGATAGATACGGCTCTTTCAAGGATAGAAGAGATAGTGTCGTAAGTTTTGCGCCTGTAGCTCAAAGGATAGAGTACCGGCCTCCGAAGCCGGTTGTTCCGGTTCAAGTCCGGACAGGCGCATTTTAAGCTGATATGGGTTTCCGCCTGCGCATACCGTGCCGGCAATAAGCGCGGCTATCCGCCGATTGCCGTCACTGCTTCGGTGGATTTCGCATAGGGCGATTGATATTAACACAGAGGTGCTCAACGATTCCTGTCGAGCGCATTTGGTTTGGCAAGACCGCTTTCGTTTCAGCTCGCCTTCAGTTGCCGGTGAAATAGATGAAGATACTTAGCTGGCAGCAACATCCCGTTCATTAATCGATAGTTTTAGGAGTACTGGCAGGTGAAAGCCGTAATACAGAGGGTCACCCAGGCGTCGGTCGTCATAAGGAAATTCGACATGCGCCCCATAAAGAAGGGCGTCGTGGTACTTGTCGGAGTGGGCAGGGACGACAACGAGGGTGACGCCTACCTTCTCGCCGACAAGATAATTAACCTGCGCGTGTTCCCGAACGAAGAGGGCAAGTTCGACAAGTCCCTTATCGATATTCACGGAGAATTACTCGTGATTTCGCAGTTCACCCTCTACGGAGACTGTTCAAAAGGCCGCAGGCCCGATTTCACCGGGGCGATGGAGCCCCAAAAGGCCATAGAGCTCTACAATGCCTTCCTTTCGAAACTCAAAAGTTCCGGTTTGAAGGTCGTATCAGGGGATTTCGGGGCGGAAATGTTCGTCAACATACACAACGACGGCCCGGTAACCATATTAATTGACACCGATGACAAGAAAAGCGCTTGAATACCTCGTTTTACTGGCGTGCCTGTCCCTGCTCTGGTTGTCGGCCTCGGCCCAGACGGAGTACGGCGCCGGGATCGGTTTTTCCGGCTGGGACGGCGGAGGCCGCAGCGGAAAAAAGAAGGCACCGCCGCCCGACCTGTATGTAGTAGCCATATCCAGCTATTTCGACACCGGCATAAAGGACGTACACAGGTTATGGAGGAAGGGGTTCGGCAGGAACGAGCTCATAAGGATGCACCTACTCGTAAGCCTGGGCGGCGCCGAGATGACCGACATCGTGAAGCTCAGGCGGAAGAACACCCGCTACAAAAAGCTCTGCGACAAGTATAAAGTAGATTATGATGTATTGTATGAAAAGTCCATACAAATAAGAAAACACATAGACTACCACGTAAGGCTTTCCACCTCAAGCCCGATGTTCACTTCATACCTTTTGAGCGCTTCCACTGCATATATCTCCGCTCTTTCTTCAGGCCCGGTCCGGGGTAAATAACCCAATGAACGAAACCGTAAAAAAACTGTATGACAGGATAGATCCCTGCGTCCTATGCCCGCACAAGTGCGGAGCCAGGCGAAAAAACGGCCAAAAGGGCAGGTGCCGCACGGCCGACGAGATACTGGTCTCAAGCTGCAACCTCCACCACGGCGAGGAGCCGCCCATATCCGGCACGAGGGGGTCGGGGACGATTTTTTTTGCCAACTGCACGCTGTCCTGCGTGTTCTGCCAGAACTACCCCATAAGCCAGCTGGGCAACGGGACCAGGGTGAACGTTGAAAAGCTCGCCGGTATGATGTTGTCACTCCAGGAACAGGGCGCGCACAACATAAACCTGGTCACACCAAGCCACGTGGCGGCCCACATAGCTGACGCCTTCTACATCGCAAAACGGAAAGGACTGCAAATACCGATAGTTTACAACTGCGGAGGTTACGAGGACGTAGAAACGCTTAAATTTCTCAATGGAATAGTCGACATTTACATGCCTGACGCCAAATACTCCAAAGACGAAAGCGCGCTGCGTTATTCGGGGGCCCAAAATTACTGGGACATCAACAAGAAAGCCCTGAAAGAGATGTTCAGGCAAGCCGGCAGTCTTATAATTGGGCCGGACGGGATAGCCAAAAAAGGCCTTATGATACGGCACCTCGTACTGCCGGAAGACATTCCCGGCTCGGAGGAGGTCCTGGAATTCATATCGGGAGAGCTTTCAAAAGACGTATATTTGAGTCTAATGGCTCAGTACCACCCGGCTCACAGGGCCTATGAGTTCCGCGAGCTTTCAAGGTGTGTTTCAAGCGGCGAATACAATCCAGTAGTAAAAAAGGCGCAGGAACTCGGCCTTGAAAAAGGATGGATACAGGAGCTCTAGGGTTTGTCATAAAAGCTTGAAATGATTAATAATAAATGATACTATTTAACTGTATTCAGCAAGTAATGGAAGGCCGTTGAATTTTATTGACGGATGGAGGAGTGTCCGCAGGGAGGTGTAGAGTACTAGAGTTCTTACTATACAGAAAGGAGCTATAAATGAAAAGATTTTCCGGTCAAATGTGTTTTATAGCGATTTTCGCGGCACTCGTCATCTACCTCGCATCAGCGTCAACGGCAGCAGAACTCACCGTCGGTTCGAATGTCAACGCCAAACTATACGGATACATCAAGCTTGATACCGCCTACAACGACTCCATGACGGGCTACGCCAATTACCTTAAATGGGTCCAATCAGAAGGGATCAACGAAAACGACAACGAATTCATAATGACCGCCAACGAGACCAGGTTCGGTCTCGATTTCAGCGAAGCCGAGTCAGGCAACCTGAAGACCAGCGGAAAAATCGAAGGAGAGTTCTTCTCCGGTCTGGGCAGCGAGAACAAGGCCGCATTCGCAATGCGCCACGCGTACGTCCAGATCGATTGGCCCGGCTGCGGAACAAGCCTGTTGATGGGCCAGACTTGGGACGTCATATCCCCGCTTAACCCGGCTACCATTATATATCACGTCTACTGGTGGGCGGGCAACGTCGGCTACAGGCACCCGCAGATACGGTTTACCAAAAAGGCGGGCGCAGCGGAAATCAAGATAGCCGCGTCGCGCACCGTGGGATCGGCCAATGCTTTCGCTTCGGGAGACACTGGAGTCGATTCGGGCCAGCCGACCCTTCAGGGCCGCGTCGCAGTCTCTGGGAAGATCCTGACTGACAAAAATACCACTCTCGGCGTTTCAGGCCACGCCGGCTCGGAAGAGTACGACACTTCGGCGGACGGGACAAATCTTTCCTTCAAATCAAGCTCGCTGAACGTCGACCTTACGATACCTCTTGCCCCGAAGCTCGCGCTGAAAGGCGAGGCGTTCTCCGGTGAAAACATGGACGATTACTTGGGAGGGATAGGCCAGGGCGTGAACGCCAACCTCCTGAAGGAAATAAAGACTTCGGGGGCGTGGGCGTGCGTGTCGATAGGGCCGATGGGCAGATCCACCTGCAACATCGGCTTCACCTCCGAATCGGTTGACGAGGACTGCCTGAATGCCGGAAACAAATCCGGCAACTCCGTCATATTCGCCAACATAATATGGGACGTGACTAAAGCGCTTATGCTTGCTGCCGAGGTATCCTCGTGGACCACGAAATATGTCGGAATGGACGACGGCAAGGCCGCTCGCGGCCATTTCGCCGCCAAGTATAAATTCTAAGCCGGCAAGGGAGGGTTATGATGTTCGTTAAAACCTTGAGTTTGTTAATTGTTCTTGTTATGACGTGCGGAAATGTTTTCGCGGCAGATACCGTCAAGATCGGTTTCAATTACCCCGAGACAGGGCCATACTATCAGCAGGGGATAGACCAGAAGAACGGCACGGAACTGGCCGTTGAAGAAATAAACGCCGGCGGCGGCATCCTCGGCAGGAAGATAGAGATAGTAAAGCGCGATTCCCAGTCTAAAGGTGACCAGTCGAAGAAAAACTGCGAAGAACTCATAGCCGAAGGCGTGAAAATGATATTCGGCGGGTCCGCGAGTTCAGTGGCGGTGGCGGCGGGAGAAGTATGCCAGAAGCACGGGATTCTATTCTTCGGAACGTTGACATATTCAACCGAGACTACCGACGAAAAGGGCCACAGGCACACGTTCAGGGAATGCTACAACTCCTGGGCGGCCGCGAAGGTCCTTTCCAGCTACATGCGAAAGAATTTCACCGGGAAGCGTTACATGTACATAACCGCCGATTACACCTGGGGGCACACGACGGAGTCCTCGTTCCGGAAGTTCACCGGAACGCAGGACAAGGAGCTCCACAAGGGCGTCCTGACGAAATTCCCCGGCGCTACCGAAGAAGACTTCAGAAAAGTGATTTCGTTCGCGAAGATGGTAAAACCCGACGTCCTGGTCCTGGTGGAATTCGGCGAGGACATGGTGATGGCCATACGCGAGGCAACGGCCCAGGGCCTTAAGGACAAAACTCATATAGTGGTACCGAACCTGACTCTTGCCATGGCAAAGGGCGGCGGACCGAGGGTGATGTCCGGCGTATTAGGCGCGCTGGACTGGTTCTGGAACATACCGTACAAGTACAACTATCCCAAGGGGAAGGCCTTCGTGGAAAAGTATGCCGCCAAGTACGGGTCCTACCCCGGAAGTTCGGCCAATTACTGCTGGAATATCCTGCATGAATACAAGGCGGCGGTCGAAAGGGCAGGTTCCTTCGACAGCGCAAAGGTCATAAAAGCGCTTGAGGGGCACAAGTACCAGTACAACAAGGATGAGCAATACTGGCGACCGTGGGATCATTCGTCCATTCAGACTGTCTACGCGGTCCGCTGCAAACCGGAATCGGAAGTCGTCAAGGACAAGTATAAACTTGATTACTTCGAAGTCATCAACACAATGCCGGGAGAAAGGGTATTCAGGACGAAAAATGAATGGATAGCGGCGCGTTCCGCAGTTAACATGCCTTCGTCTCTTGAAAAACTGCCCGGCGAATGAAGCGTCGGATTGAGTGTCGTTTTCTGGAACTAAAAGAAAAATGGGATTCTTAAAGGCGTCCAAGAAAATCTTTGCCGCGTTATTCGGCTTATTGCGTCATAATTTCGTGACCGCGCTCATCGGGCGTTTCTTCAGGATCAGGACGAAAAAACTACAGACGAACGTAATAATATCGCTCCTTCCCGCCCTGATACCGATGCTCCTGATAATCTGCGTAACATACCGGATGACGGGCATTTTTTCGGTGCGCAACAGCGAACGCATAGCGACAATGGTGGCGGACAACGGCGCGGCGTCCATAAATACCTTCATAACGTCGCAGGAGAAGAAGTTCTACGAATGGACGAAGGACGACGTCTACGGGCTTTCTATAGAATACAACACGACCTCCCAGCTTCCAGAGCGCTTCCAGGAAATGCTCTCCTCGTCGCCTGAATTCCTTCTGATCGCCCTGACTGACCTGCAGGGAAGGGTATTGCAGGCAACCGGAAAGTACACGGACGGCCAGGAACTCATAGGAAAAGTCGCGCCGGAGGCAACGCTTCTTGACGACAGCCAAAGGTACTCCGTTCTGCTCGCGGAAAGCGGCCTTCTTGCCGAAATGGGGGAACCTTACACCAAAACGTTCATGTACGCTTTCTTCAGCCACGATTTTTCAGGCGGTTTGAACGGAAAGCTCCTTGCCTACCTTGACTGGTCCGAGATACAGCTAAGGATCAAGAACCTTCAGGTTATAATGCAGAACAACAACTACAAGAACGCCAGAGCCGCCCTCATAGACACGGATTCCAAGCAAGTCCTTGCCCATTCGGACCCCGACAGGATATCCGGGAGCCTTGCCGTTGACGGCAGGGCCGAGAAATGGCTCCGGACGGATGACTTCTCTAAGGGCATCGAGCTCCTTAACATAGACAACGTCAAGCAGTTCGCCGTTGAAAAACCTATCCTGACCGAAAAGCGCGGGCTTACAGGGAGGACGAGGGATTCAGGTTCGGGGGTGTCCGTTCTGCTCGGCATACCCGAGAGTGACGTTTATCAAGAAGTCAGGAGAGTGCTGATTCTTACCGCGGCCATAGCCGCGGGCGGCGTGCTTTTCTTTTTAGTGCTTGTATGGCTGACAGCCGGAGAAGTGGCAAAACCCATAAAACGCATCAGTCAGCTCATAACCGACATAGCCGAGGGAAGGGCCGACCTCACTAAAAGGCTCAGCACGGACAGCAAGGACGAAATAGGGAAGCTCACGGCTTCCTCCGATACGTTGCTTCAGAACCTCAACCATCTGTCGCAAACCGCCGAGAAAGTCGCTTCGGGCGACCTCACCGTCAACGTTACCGTGAGGTCGGAAATGGACACCCTTTCAAAATCCTTCAACAAAATGATAGTCGAACTCAACAAGAGCACGAATGACCTGCTTTCCGTGTTGAATGACGTCAGCCGCGGAAACCTTAACGTCAAGGCGAACGAGAACACCAGCAACATACTTTTCGACCAGCTGGGAAAGGCCGTGAACGTAATGATCTCTTCCCAGCTTGAGATAACGGAAGTCGTTAAGTGGGTGTCAAACGGCAACCTGAAAGAAACCGTGAAAATCAGATCCGATAAAGACGACCTCTCGATAGCATTTAACGAGATGGTTAAAAACCTTAAAGCTCTCGTTCAGAAGGTCAAAGAAGAAGGCGATACCCTGGCGCATCTCTCAACTCTTCTGGCGCAGCTTTCAAAGCAGTCCAGCCAGACGGTCAACCAGCTCTCCGACACGTCCAACCAGATATCAATGTCGACTTCTTCGGTCGCGAAAAGTTCCCAGAGCGCCTTGACCGTTTCCATGAGCACGAAATCCGACAGCCAGTCCGGCAAGGAATTCATGCTGCAGCTCGTCGACAAAATCCGTCTCATAAAAGAAACGGAGCAAAAATCGTTTACGACGATGAAGGAACTCGCGAAAAGTTCGGAAAAAGTCAACGCATTCGTTAACGTCATAACAAAGATAACGGATCAGACAAACCTCCTCTCGTTGAACGCAACGATAGAAGCCGCGAGAGCGGGTGATGCCGGCCGGGGGTTCGCGGTGGTAGCGGATGAAGTCCGCAAGCTCGCGTCCGATTCCGCCAATTCCGCCCAGGAAATATCCGGCGTGATATTGAGCGTCCAGGAAAGAATCAAGGAGGCATTAACGGTCTTCAAGGAAACCAACGAGAGGATAGAAGAAGGAATTAAGATCACCGCTCAATCAAGCAACAAATTCATTGATATCGCTAACCAGGTGGAAGACATTTCTTCCCAGATAGAGCACATAGCCGCTTCCGCCCAGGAAACGGCAGCGTCCGCCGAGGAATCTGCCTCTTCATCTGCCGAACAAAGCACAAGCATGGAGGAACTTGCCACTTCCGCGTCAAACCTTTCCGAGTCCGCGAAGAACCTTATCAAGGCGATCGGCATTTTCAAGATCAATTAATGTCCCATAACTAAACAATGCATTCGCCAGCGCCTGTCAAATATGGGATGGCTCGCCGAAGCATTTTTGACATAGGATTAATTTTATTATAGTATTAAAAAATGATACGCAAGAGCATATGCGCAGGCACCTGGTATCCTCTTCAGCGTAGGGATATCGAATCCTACGTCAACGTTAACGCCAAGAAACGGAACGCGCTGGCGGCCGTTTGCCCGCACGCCGGCTGGGTGTATTCGGGAAAAACCGCAGGCGAGGTGTTCTCGCTGCTGAAACCCGCTTCGACTTTCGTCTTGATAGGGCCGAACCACAGGGGAACGGGCTCGCCAGTCGGCCTGTACCCTGAAGGCGAGTGGGAAACACCCCTCGGAAACCTTGAAGTCGATAAAACCGTCACCGACGCCATAATCCATAATTCAAAATTCGCCAAAAGGGACGCCTCTTCTCACGCGCAGGAACACTCCATAGAAGTACAGCTTCCTTTCGTTAAAATGAACAATCCCTCCGCGAGGATAGTCCCTATAGCTCTGGGAGATTACAGGCCCCAGGTGCTTTCCGACCTTGGCAATGCCATATATCAGGCATTGTCGAACGTGAAAGGCGCCCTCATTGTCGCCTCCAGCGATATGAGCCACTACGTTTCGGCGGAAACCGCGAAAACGCTCGACATGCTCGCCATAGAAAAGGTCCTGAACCTGGATCCCGAAGGGCTTCTGGAAACTGTCGACAGCATGAGCATATCGATGTGCGGCGCGGGTCCGGTTGCCGCCGCCATCATCGCCTCTAAAATGCTCGGGGCCAAAAAAGCCGAACTCATAAGGTACACGAATTCAGGCGCCGTTACCGGCGACAACGAAGAAGTAGTCGGGTACGCCGGAATACTTATTTCATAAAACCATGCCAAGGAAGCTCGCGGTACTCGCGCTTATTCTAACCCATTTTTCGATAATCCTTCTTTCCCAGAAAGATAAATCTCCGGTTTACGACGAGGCCTTCTACATGGCCTACGGCTATTCGCTCTGGAGCACGGGCGACTACCGCATGGGCGTGGACAAGACTCCTTTCGCGGCGTTTTTCAGCGCGTTTCCTCTTGTTTTTGTCGACTTGAACCCGCCAGACGTGAACACGGAAAAATGGAGGGACCTTTCAGGCTGGCAGAAAAAGAACCTGACGAAAAAGGAGCTTAACGAGAGGTTCAAATCCCGCTGGACCATATCGCTGGATTTTCTTTTCAGGAATAAGGTCCCGTGCGACTCGATGCTTAGGGCTTCGAAAATAATGCCGGCCCTGGCCTCCGGCATTTTCGCGCTGGGAATGTACCTCTGCTGCGGCGCCCTTTGGGGCGCTTTCGGGGGGATGACGGCGCTTATCTTCTACTCGTTTTTACCCGTCATACTGTCGAACGCCGGGCTTGTCACCGAAGATATATACCTTGCGGGGTTCTATTTTTTCACATTTTGTTTTTTTTGGCGCTTCCTTGAATCAAAGGCGCCTAAATTCGCGGTCATTTCAGGCGTTTTGGCCGCTTTAGCGGTCCTTTCCAAGCTCACGGGTTTAATCATATATCCAACGATTCTTATAATGACACCGATCTTCACGGCCAGAAAGGAATATCCGTCAGCTTTCAGGGGGCTAGGCCTGTTCGTTCTCTCCTCGGCCATTGTCATAGCCGCTTTTTACAGGGTAATCCACGTCCAATATTTCATTTCAGCCGTTAAAAACATGCTGGCCCTGACCGGGTCCGGCCACCAGACTTTCCTTATGGGAGAACATTCCGGCGACGGCTTTGCCTCATATTATCTTTACGCGCTGCTCTTCAAGACCCCGCTGCCGCTGCTTCTGATGGCTGCCTATCCAGCGGTGAAGTTATTCTCAAACAAGACAAAAACCGCCGAAAAAGGCAAACTGCTTTTTTTCATCCTGCCGGCGGCTATACTGCTCTTGATATCGAGCCTTTCGCCTAAACAGATCGGCGTAAGGTACGTGCTTCCGGTCTATTTCTTCATGATAGCCGCCGCCGCCGACGTGCGCAGGTTCAATATAGTCGTCGCGGGATTTCTGTTGTGGTTCGCGTTCTCATCTTTGAGCATACATCCGCATTACACGGCTTACTTTAACAAACTCGCCGGAGGGCCGGATAACGGCTACAGGCTTCTTTCGGATTCCAACATAGACTGGGGGCAGGATCTAAAAGGCCTTTCGAAATACGTCAGGAAAGAGGGAAATCCTGAAGTCATTCTTTCGTATTACGGGGCGTGTTACCCCGAATACGCAGGTTTTGAATTCCAGGACCTCTTCTCTTTCGGCATATGGGGCGACAAAAACCACCTGCTAAGCGATAGCCCGAAAAAGGAGATTCTCGCCGTGAGCGCTACGAACCTTGTCGGGGTATATCTGGGCGCTACAGGCCGCCGGATGTTCGAATGGCTTGAAAATGCAAAACCCGTGAGAAAAATCGGCTACTCGATTTTCGTGTACGACATAACGAACGACTACGCGTCCCACCTGAACCTTGCCCACATATATGCCTGGAGCGGCCAATTTTCAAGGTTAAAAAGGGAGGCAAAAAGGCTGGAATCCATAGCGCCGGAGGATATATCCACTGCTTTTTTCAGGACAATATCGGACCTGCGCGCGCAGGACCTTCAAGGCGCCCTTGAAAACTGGAGAATTGCCGTCAAAAAAAGCCAGGATCAGAATCTCCCTCTTGAAAAACTCGTCAAAAACAGTTCGCAGGCCGGGATGTATTCAGGGATTTTCAATGCGTTAGCCCGCCTTTCACGCGCGTCTGGATTCGGTGCGGGCGAACGCTACGCCGATCTTTGGGCTTCTTCCCTAAGTAACCAATAACCTTTATTAAAATCAGCGTATTTTATATAATAAGAAGGCGTTAAGTTACCCGCGTTGGTCTGCCATGCTATCTATGATGACTATCCGTCATATCGATGTCATAACTTCGGCGGGTCAAACGGGATTCTCTTGGCACGTGAGTTTACTTGGCATGTTTAACTCATTGAATAAGCAATAATAATTGGAGCGTTTGAGTTTGAAAAAAATAATCATTTCACTTCTTTTGACAGCCCTCCTCGGTCCGGGAGTCGGGCACCTCTACCTGAGGTTTTTCAAAGCCGCGGGCATACTCATCGGCGCCAGTCTTCTCGTGGTCAGCCACATGGCATGGCGAGTGATGCAGACCTTGCCAGGCATCGAGGCGATCCAGAACAATCCGTCAAAAATACTGCAGGAGTTTTACGCCTCCAATCCGCAGTTGATGCTTTTTTATGACGTCATGTTCGCCGCGCTGTGGGCATACGCGCTGGTAGACGTATACTTTAAATCGAAAGAGATTTATGACAGGGAAAAACCCCCGGAAAACGAACAGGATTAGCCCTAAGGCCGTCACGGCAAAGCGGATGTCCGAGATCGACCGCGCGGCGGCCGAAAAATACGGAATACCTTCTATTGTCCTTATGGAAAACGCCGGTCGCGCCGCCGCCGAAATATGTTTCGGCCTTTTAGGGCTGATGAAAGAGAAGCGTGTCGCCGTCTTCTGCGGGTCGGGCAACAACGGGGGCGACGGGTTCGTAGTAGCGAGGCACCTGCATAACAACGGGTTCGAACCCGACGTTTACCTTTCTAAACCTCCGGTCGCATTGAAGGGGGACGCTTTGGTCAATTACGCCATATGTAAAAAAAGCGGCGTTAAAATTAAGAGTCATTCCGGGTTTTCAATAAATTCGAGATACGGATTGATAGTGGACGCGCTGCTCGGCACGGGCGCTAAAGGCGGCCTCCGCGCCCCTTACGGCAATATCATCAAGAATATCAACAGGCACTCGGCCCTTAAGGTATCCATCGACATCCCTTCCGGGCTGGACGCAGGCACGGGCCGCGCCGCTGGCGTGGCGGTCATTGCTGACGTTACCGTTACAATGGGCATCCATAAGAGGGGAATGCTCAAAAAACGCGCAAAAAAATACACAGGAGAGATAGTCGTGGCCGATATCGGTCTGCCCAGGCGCCTGAAAAACCAACAATGAAAAGATTATTGACTGTTTCATTGCTTCTGGCACTTGCGTTCTCGAGCGCTCACTGCGCGAAAGGAGTGAAAAAATTGATACTTGACAACGGATTAACAGTAATATTGAAGGAAAACCACGAAAAACCGGTAGTTTCCGTTCAGGTCTGGGTAAAGGTCGGCTCGGTAAACGAAACGGCCGAAACCTCCGGCCTGTCGCATTTTCTCGAACACCTGATATTCAAGGGCACGGAAAAATACCCCGGCCAGGAAATAGCAAGAAGGGTGGAAATAAACGGCGGTATGATAAACGCGGCGACGTCCAAGGAATACACCGAGTTCTACATAGACATACAGAAAGACGGCGCTAAAGAGGCGGTGGAGATACTGGCCGACGCCATGGCGAACGCAGTTTTTCCGGCTGACGAGATTGAGAAGGAACGGCTCGTGGTGCTTGAGGAGATAAAGAGGCACGATGACAACCCCGGCTCCGTTCTCTACGACTTGTTCAACGAGACCGCCTACGCGGCGTCGCCTTACAGATCCAGCATAATAGGCAGCTCAGAGGTCGTGGAAAACGTCACGAGGGAAGAAATCGCCAGGTATTATCACGATAATTACGTTCCGGAAAAAATGTTCGTGAGCATAACAGGCGATTTCAACGCGAAAGAGATGACCGAGACCGTGAGGTCCACGTTCGGAAAGCAGGCGGAACGGCCCGCGCCAAAAGAGCCCGAACTTTCTGAAAAGAACCCTAAAAAAGGCGGTACCTCGGTCAAATCCAAGAACGTGGCCCAGGAATACCTGATTTACGGCTTTCTCGGGCCATCGGTCGAATCCGACGACCAGTTCGCGGGTGACCTCGCGTCTGCCATTCTCGGAGGAGGAAAATCTTCAAGGTTTTACAGGATACTGCGCGAGGAGAAGAAGCTCGTCTATGAGATCAACGCTTCGTTCTGGTCTCAGCGCGGAGCGGGTATCTTCGCCGTCAGCGGAGTATACGAACCCTCAAACCGTAAAAAGGTTTTAGACGCTATCGCTGAAATACTGAATGATTTCGCCGCAAACGGCCCCACGGAAACCGAATTGAACAGGGCAAGGGCAATGGCGAAATCCCAGTGGTACGTTTCTCAGGAGACCTGCCACGAACAGGGCGCTTCCCAGGGTTACTGGCACATGCAGGGAAGGCCGGAGATAGCCGAAAAATACCTTGAAAAGATACTCAATGTTGAAAAGAAAGATATTATCGGTTTTTTCAGGAAGTATTACGATAAGGACTTCATCTACGCGGCATTATTGGAACCAAAAAAATGAAGATATCGATAGCGCTGTTTCTTTTATTTTTCGCTGCTTCAATATCATATTGCGGAGGCAAAGTGAACGAATCCTTACTGTCAAACGGCTCAAAGCTCATTCACAGGGAAATAAAAACTGCACCCCTTGCCACGGTGCAGGTATTTTTTAAAACGGGCATAGGTTACGAAGAAAAATCAAACGCCGGAATATCATATTTCACCCACATGCTCCTTTTCCAGGGGACAACCAGCATGGACGCCGCGAAATTATCCGAAGAGATCGAGAGCATCGGAGGCAACGTTGCCTCAGATATCGCTTACGACTACTCCTACGCGGGCATCACTCTTCTGTCCGAAAACTTCGATAAAGCGTGTAGTTTGCTTTCAGATATCCTCACGAACCCGGCATTCGAAAACGATGAAATTGAAAAGGAAAGATACAACATACTTGCGTCGCTTGAAGCGAGGAAAGACCGCATTTTTAACTCCGCCAACGATCTCTTTCTTGAAAAATTCTACGGCCCCGAAAACCCATATTCCTGGCCGGAAACCGGAAAAAAGGAAACAATCTCAAAAATCAAAAGGGACGACATCTTAAAGTGGCACAAGGAGCATTACACCTCCGACGGGATGATTGTCGTAATTTTCGGAGACATAGACTTTGAAACGGCCAGGAAATCCGCTGAAAAATACTTCGGTATTATCGCCGCAACGAAAGGCGGCGCTAAAATGACCAAAGGTGGCGGAACTTACGCCGGCGAACACGTGCAGAGGAACAAAAAATTCAATCAGGCGTTCATAATGATAGGTTACCCGTCTCCGGAAATACACGATCATTCGTTTGCCCCGTTAAAACTCCTTAACTCATACCTGGGCGGAAGGATGACCGGAAAGCTATTTATGGAACTGAGGGAAGAGATGGGCCTTGCTTACGAGGTGAGTTCCTTTTATCCCACAAGGACCTGCACGAGCAGGTTCGTTGTCTACATGGGTTTGGACAAAAAGAACACTGAAAAAGCCAAAAAACGCATTTACGAAATTATTGAAGAAATAAAGCAAAAACCTATTGAAAAAAAGGAACTTGACGAAACAAAAAAATACGTGAAAGGCGTTTATCTCATGGACCACCAGACGGTATCCAAGCAGGCGTGGTACTGCGGCTGGTGGGAAATTATGGGCAAGGGATACGCTTATGACGACGAATACATGAGGGTATTGTCGAAACTTACTCCCGGCGACCTAAAGAACGCGGCAAATATGGTTTTCGGCGAAAGGCCTCTTCAGGTTGAATGCATCCCCGAATAAGATGAAAAATAAATTGTTTTTCTTCGCCGTATTGCCCCTAATTGGCTTTTTGTCGTGTTCCAAAACAGGGGACTATTCTAAAATCAAAGCCGCGGGAGAACCCGAACACGGCGACGTATACGTGGCATCCTCAATAGGCGACGCCTCGTACCTCAACCCCATACTCGCGACTGACTCGGCCTCAGGAGACATAAACGGGCTCGTCTATAACGGCCTCGTGAAGTACGACAAGGACATTAATGTCGCACCATCGCTGGCCGAAAGCTGGAAGATATCAAAGGACGGGCTTAAAATAACGTTCTACCTAAGGAAAGGCGTGAAGTGGCACGACGGCAGGCCTTTCACGGCCGATGATGTCGAGTTCACTTTCAGAAAGCTCGTCGACCCGGACGTCCGAACGCCGTACGGATCCGACTATATGCTCGTCAAGAATTTCAGGGTCATCGATCGGCACACGGTGGAAATAACCTACAAGGAGCCGTTCGCCCCGGCCATAGAATCCTGGATGATGGGAATATTGCCGAAACACGTTTTCAGACGGGGAGATTTCAACTCCAATCCGGCCAACCGAAGCCCGGTTGGAACCGGGCCGTTCAGGTTCAGGGAGTGGAAAACAGACGAAAAAATAGTCCTTGAGGCGAATCCCGACTATTTCGAAGGTCGTCCGTATATCGACAGGTATTATTACCGCATCATACCCGACCAGGCGGTGCAGTTCCTTGAGCTAAGGAACCAGAGCATAGATGAAATGGGGTTGACGCCGGACCAATGGAAGGCTTACCCTGAATTCTTCAGGGCCTATAACAAGTTCCGTTACCCGTCGTTTTCATACACGTACCTCGCTTTCAATCTCAAAAAGCCGCTTTTTGCAGATAAAAGGTTCAGGCAGGCGATCGCCCACGCCATTGACAAGAAGGAAATCATCGACGGCGTTCTCCTCGGTATGGGCCGTCCTGCCACTGGCCCGTACCCTCCCAGTTCGTGGGCGTATGACGACGCGGTGAAAGACCACGCATACGACCCCGAAAAAGCCGAAAAGATCCTGACAGGGCTCGGCTGGTCGCGCCGCGGAAAAGACGACATTCTTAAAAAGGACGGCAAACCTCTCGAGTTCACCGTCATAACCAACCAGGGCAACAAGTTAAGGTCACTGACGGCGGAAATACTCCAGGCGCAGCTCAGAAAAGTAGGCATAAAGATCAACATCAGGATAATAGAATGGAGCTCCTTCATACACCAGTTCGTGGACAAGAAGAATTTCGACGCTATAATACTCGGCTGGAGCCTTTCGCGCGACCCTGACCAGTACCTGATATGGCATTCGGGCCAGACCGGCGAAGGCCAGTACAACTTCATTTCCTACTCGAACGGCGAGATCGACAAGCTCCTGATCGAGGGCAGAAGGACGTTCGACGTTAAAAAGCGGAAAAACATATACAACAAGGTTCACAGGATACTGGCAGGCGACATTCCCTACGTTTTTCTCTACTACCCGGAGTCACTTCCGGTAATACACAAACGCTTTATCGGCCCGGAGGTCGCGCCTGCCGGCCTGGGCTGGAATTTCCATAAGTGGTGGGTGTCAAAAAGCAATCAGAAATACGTTCTGGAGAGATATTGATGCTCGGCTATACCCTTAAGCGCTTGATTCATTTCATTCCCGTGGTCATAGGGATAACGGTCATAACGTTCCTGGTCATGCATCTGTCCCCGGGCAAACCAACAGACGCCGTCACCGATATGAACGCCAAGATAACTCAAGAAGCCAAGCTGCGCCTCGCGGCTTTATACGGCCTTGACCGGCCGTGGTACGTGCAGTATTTCAATTGGATAAAAAGGCTTTCGGCGCTGGATTTCGGGAATTCGTTCAAAGACGGCCGTCCGGCGATTAAAAAAATCCTTGAAAGACTGCCCGCGACATTGCTTTTGAACTTTCTTTCGCTCGGCCTCATACTGGCAGTAGCCCTTCCGATAGGCATTTATTCGGCGATAAGGCACAGGACGTTTTTCGACAAGGCAATGACTGTTTTCGTGTTTATCGGATTCTCGATGCCGACCTTCTGGCTCGCGCTGCTTCTGATGATACTGTTCGGGCTTAAAATGGGGCTTCTGCCCATATCGGGCCTCCATTCGCTCAATTACGCAGAAATGAATTTGTTAGGAAAAACCATTGATCTTGCCAGGCACCTGGCGCTGCCCGTGTTAATCACCGGTTTCACGGGGCTGGCGGGCCTTTCTCGATACTCCCGTTCAAGCATGCTTGAAGTGATAAAACAGGACTACATTAAAACGGCTTACGCCAAGGGCCTGCCGGAAAGCGCCGTTATCCTGAAACACGCGGCGCGAAACGCGCTTCTTCCGGTCGTCACGATACTCGGGCTTTCGCTGCCTTCTATGATAGGCGGGGGATTCATATTCGAAACGATATTCGCCTATCCGGGAATGGGCCGTCTCGGATACGAGGCCATAATGTCCAGGGATTACCCGGTCATTATGGCGGTTGGCACTATCGCCGCCGTTCTTACGTTACTCGGCAACCTGCTCGCTGACCTGACGTATACCTGGGCCGATCCGAGGATAAGGTACAAATGATAAAAAGAGCCTTCAACGCCCTCAAGGAAAACAGGCTTGTTTTTTATGGCCTCACGGTCATCGCCGTGCTTTTTCTGCTTGCCCTGTTGTCTCAGGTGTTATCGCCCTACGGCACTTTCGAGCAGAACCTCGGATCTAGGCTCAACCCGCCTTCGCTGAAGCATCTCCTCGGTACCGACGACCTGGGCAGGGACGTGTTTTCAAGAATGCTCTACGGCATAAGGATCTCCCTTTCGGTCGGGTTCGTCGCCGTCGGCATATCCGTGCTGATTGGGACCCTGCTCGGGATGATAAGCGGTTTCTTCGGGGGAAAAATAGACACCGTTATAATGAGGCTCGTGGACATAATGCTTTGTTTTCCTTCGTTTTTCCTGATACTGATAGTAATAGCGTTTCTTGAACCGAACATATATAACGTGATGGTGGTCATAGGGCTGACTTCCTGGCCCGGCCTGACGCGCCTGGTCCGCGCAGAGGTATTGTCCCTCAAGGAAAGGGAGTTCATACAGGCGGCCCGGCTCCTCGGCATTTCGAATTTCAGGATTTTTTTCATCCACCTTCTTCCGAACGTCGTTTCGCCCATACTCGTTGCGGCGACGCTCGGGGTTGGCGACGCCATACTCACCGAGTCCGGGCTTTCGTTCCTTGGCCTTGGCGTTCAGCCGCCGGTGCCCTCTTGGGGACAAATGCTGACCGCGGGAAAAGAATACATATACGTCGCCTGGTGGCTTTCGCTTTTTCCGGGGCTCGCGATACTGTTCACCGTGCTCGCTTTCAACCTTCTCGGCGAGGGCCTGAGGGACATCCTGGACCCAAGACTACTTAAAAGGAAAACATGAGCGTTATTTCGGTCAAAGACCTTTCAGTCACTTATCATCCTGCCCTTGAAGCCGTTCGCGGGGTTTCCGTTGAACTTGAAAAGGGAAAAACTCTCGCGGTCGTCGGGGAATCCGGCTGCGGCAAGAGCACGCTCGCGATGTCGATACTCGGTCTTATACTGCCCGATGAAGGCCGCATAACAGCGGGCGAAGTATCTTACGGCGGCAAGGACATAATCACCGGAGGATCCGCCGAATGGCGCAGGATCAGGGGAAAAGAAATCTCAATGGTGTTCCAGGACCCGTTCTCGTCGCTGAATCCGGTTCTTAAAATCGGCGTTCAGATAACCGAAGCCATATTGGCGCACGACGCTGGCATCGGTAAATACGAAGCCAAAAAAGCTGCCATTAAATCGCTGGAAGAGGTTCTTTTTTCTGAACCTGAAAGGATATTCAATTCATATCCGCACCAGATATCCGGCGGCCAAAGACAGAGAGTCGCGCTGGCGATCGCCATCGTCAACCGCCCGAAGGTTCTCATAGCCGACGAACCCACTACGGCACTCGACGTTACGATACAGAAGGAAATAATGGACCTTATTGACGATTTGAAGCATTCCCTCGGCCTTACGATCGTGCTCGTGACCCACAACCTGCCGCTCGCCAAACAGAGAAGCGACTCTATCGCCGTGATGTACGCGGGACAGATAGTCGAAACCGGCGGGACGGAGGAGGTACTGAAAAAACCTCTTCACCCATACACAAGGGGGCTTATCGCTTCCGTTCCCAGGATGTTCGAATGCGTGAAAACTTCTTCACTGTCCGGGCACCCCCCTGACATGAACGATCTGCCTCCGGGATGCGCTTTCGCTCCGAGATGCCCTAGAGCGATGGACATCTGCAGAAATGAAAAACCGTCTTTATTGCCCTCCGGCAGCATAAAAGTGAGATGCTTTTTGTATTCTAAAAAGGGCTGATATGATGATACTCGAACTCAAAAACGTTTCAAAGACTTTTGTCACTTCTCGCGGATTTTTCGGTGGCGTAACGGAAAAGGTATTAGCTGTCGATAATGTCTCGCTTTCTGCTTCAAAAGGCTCCGTCACGGCTGTCGTCGGCGAGTCAGGAAGCGGGAAAACTACGCTTGGCAAGCTCATCTGCGGACTCTTGAAAGCGGATACCGGATCGATAGAAATAGATACTGCCAATATCTCTAACCTACAGCGCAAGTCAATGTCCGAAAAAGTGCAGATGATATTTCAGAATCCCTACGCTTCTTTGAATCCCAAGCTCAAGGTCGGCACTATCCTGTCCGAAGCCCTGCCTGAAAACGAAGATAACAGCCGCTTAATCCTTAAACATACTCTTGAGAGGGTTGGGCTCTCGGAAGGCGCTCTGAATCTTTATCCCCATCAGTTTTCCGGCGGCCAAAGGCAGAGGATCGCGATAGCCAGGGCATTGATAAAAAACCCCGGCATAATCGTCGCTGACGAGCCGCTTTCTTCTCTTGATATTTCCATACAGAACCAGTTATTGAACATATTCATAGAACTGAAAAAAGAAAAATCTCTTTCTTTCGTTTTCATAACTCACGACATTGTCGTCGCAAGCTGCATCGCCGACCGTATCGTCGTAATGCAGAAAGGAAGGGTAGTTGAAGAAGGGGAACCCGAGAACGTCATTAAAGCGCCAGAGACTCTTTACACCATGAAACTTATTTCGTCGGTACCGGTATTCTAAAATGAAATCAAAGGTATTTAAAATCTTTTCCTGTCAGGATTTTAGATCTGACGCCTATATAGTAGGCGGATGGATAAGGGACCTTCTGCTCTCGAAAAAAACAAAGGACCTCGACATTGCCGTTTCGTCCGATGCCGAGAAATACGCGGTACGGCTATCGAAAGCCGCCGGAGGGCGTTTGGTGGTTCTTGACGACGCCAACAGGATATACAGGATAGTCCTCAAAGACGATCCGGACCTAACCCAAGTAGACGTGTCCAGGTTCAAGGGAAGGAATATCTTCGAAGACCTTTCCAACAGGGATTTTACGGTCAATGCAATGGCCTTGCCTTTGCGAAATGCGTTAGACAAGTCCTCTATAATCGACCCCTTTAAAGGCAGAAAAGACTTATCTAAAAAAGCAATCAGGATGGTGTCAAGGAAGGTTTTCAAAGCAGACCCTTTGCGTCTTTTACGGGCTTTCAGGTTAGCTTCAGAGCTTGGTTTTCAAATAGAACCCAAGACCATTCGCGATATTAAAAACTCGCGCCGCCTCATAAAAAAAGCGTCAGGAGAGCGCGTAAGGTACGAGCTCGTGCGAATACTCGGCAACAAAGACACGGCCTTCTGGACAGAGTCTCTTGAAAAGAGCGGCCTACTCGATGAGATTTTTCCTGAAATAGCCAGGATGAAAAGATCCGCAAGAAGATTCTACTATCATCCAAAGGGCCTCTGGCAGCATTCGATAGAGACCCTCAAAAGCATTGAGAGAATACTGAGGGACCTCGGGAAGCACTTCCCTAAAAATGCCGGCGAGGTTATTGAACATCTGGAAGAAAACCTCTCGGCTGACCTTAAAAGAAAGGATTTCCTTAAGCTATTGGCGCTTTTTCACGACTGCGCAAAACCGGACTGCGCATCCAGGGTCGGAAGCAGGATGCGTTTTCTCGGCCATGAAAAAAAAGGCGCGGCCATACTATCGAATATACTGAAAAGGACCAAATTCTCGAATTCCGAACAGAGAATTTCAAGAATCCTTATCGAGAACCATATGAGGCCGATAAGCCTTTCGCAGGCGAAAATACTTACCCCGCGCGCTTGTTACAGGATTTTCAGGGAAATCGGCGAAAACATCCCCGAACTCCTGATACTCGCCATGGCTGACTGGCACTCCTACAAAAGACTTAAAACTCACGACCCGAAAAAACTTAAGAAACAGGAAGCGGTTCTAAGGGAGCTGATGAGCCGCTATTATGAAAACGAGAAGATGGAATCACTGCCGAAATTGGTCGACGGGAACGTGATAATGAAGCATTTCAGGCTGCGCCCCGGACCTGTCATAGGCAGGCTAATCGAAGCCGTCAGGGAAGCGCATGCAATAGGAAGGATAAAGGACAGGAAACAGGCCATCGCTCTCTGCGAGCGTCAATTGACACGACTCAAAAAAAAGTATAGAATTTCCTAAGGCAGTAATAAAACGGTAATGAGCAATGTGCAATGAGTTTAAGATAAACGTCAGTTTTTGGTTTTTAATATTACTCAAAACTCATTAATCATCACCGGCGTAACGCGGGCGTAGTCTAGTGGTAAAACCCTTGCTTCCCAAGCAAGAGATGTGGGTTCGATTCCCATCGCCCGCTCATAAAAGCAGTATCTGGTAACTGGCATCTAGTACCTGGAGAAGACATAAGGTAAGTCGCGAAACCGGGAATCGAAGATTCTCGACCGAGCTTCGGCGAGGAAGTGCTGATTCCGTAAAGTTCTATGAAAGAAGCCGACCGAGCTTCGGCGAGGGAGTCCCCGAAAGGGGGCATCGCCCGCTCATAAAAGCAGTATCTGGTAACTGGCATCTAGTACCTGGAGAAGACATAAGGCAAGTCGCGAAACCGGGAATCGAAGATTCCGGCCTGACACTTAAAAGGATAATAATGCGTTTAACCGACATACTTAAAAAGGCTTCGCAACCACAGTCTCAACCTCCGAAACCGGAAGCCCCTCCTAAAATACAGCAAAAAGTCCCTCAGGAAGATAGAATTACCATCAAGGAAGCAATGAAAAAGGAGGAAATTGCTTCTGAAAAACGCACCCCTGTATTAAAAGCCGAAGATACCTATTCCAAAGCTATCATTGAGATCAAGAATGTAATCAATCTTTCGGAAAAAAATGCTCCTTTTACCGGAAAGATCGAGTGCGTCGAAGAAATTATTGATCTTATTTCGGCCAACAACGACGAGATACTTATTCTTGCTGACAGGGCAACCCCTGACATATACCTCTACGGGCATTGCGTCAATACCTGTATTTTTTCCGTTTTTCTCGGCAAATCCCTGATGCTTCCGAAAGAAAAACTCCTCAGCCTGGGATTCTGCGCCATCCTTAACGATATCGGCATGTCGAAGTACCTGAACCTTGCCTCGAAAAAGGAAAAACTGACCGAATCCGAACTTTCGATGCTCAAAAAACATCCGGTCACCGGGCAGGAGATTGTTCAGCACATGACCGAATTTGCCGAAGACGTCAAGACACTTATACTTGACGTTATGGTCCAGAAGCAGAACAATTTTTCCGACGGATTCCGCTCGAACTCAGTGGCCGGGGCCGACATCCACGAATTCGCCAAGATCATCGCTGTCGCGGACGTTTACGAGGCCCTCACCCATCCGAGGACGCACCGCGACAGGCTTCTTCCGCACGACGCGCTCAAGACGATGATAACCGGCTCTGATCAGGAATTCGACAACAGGATAATAAAGGTCTTCATCGACTCCTTATCGTTGTACCCGCCTGGAAGCTACGTCCGACTCAATACCGATGAAATAGCGAAGGTTACCGGTTTGAACACCGGCCTGCCCACGCGCCCAAAGGTTAAGGTAATAGTCTCGGCGGAGAACAAAAGACTTTCAGAGATTAAAACCGTTAACCTGTCTTCAACGCCTATGATATTCATAAAGGAAGCAATAGACGAAACAAAGCTTGACCTCGCTGATAAAAAACTGATGCTTGAGCTCAAAGCCGCCCGCTGGTGGGTAAGGGGCATTTGAATAGGATGGGTTATACCGCCCTTTTTTCTCTTGGCAACGTGTCCTTGAAATTCCATTTTGCCGACAATTCCTTTTTTAAAAGAATCAAAAATCACTATTATCCTCATTTTTCGGAATCGATAACATTTTCTTCTCGCAGGGTCATCGTGAATAATCGTTCATTTAAAAATCTCGACGATGAACCCGATGTCAATATCGATAAGAATGGCGTCCGTATAACACGAAGCGATTTCAATTCGGTTTCGGATAGAGGTTTTTCGGAAACATACCTCGAAATAGAGAATAACATATACTCCTTCGATTCCTGGCTAAGGATTTTCATTACTCTCATTGGTGCGAGAAAGAGAATGATTCTTTTGCATTCTTCGGGTGTTGTTTTTGACGGAAGCGCGGTATTGTTCCCTGCCGTTAGCGGCTCCGGAAAATCAACAATAATCAGAAAACTCGGAGCTAAAAACGCATTGAGTGACGAACTCTCGCCTCTTTTTGCTAATAAGGGTTGTTTTTACTCATGCTATTCGCCTTTTTGGGGGGAATTGAAAAGAAAAAACAAAAAAAGAGGGGTAAAAAGTGTTTCGGCTGCATTTTTTCCTCAAAAATCAACATACAACGGAATAAACAAGCTGAAACCTGACTCATTTTTCAGAAAACTGCTTAAAAACACGCTTTTTTTTCTTAAAGACGCGAAATATATGGAATCCGTGCTTTCATTTGCGCGGCTCTCATCGCAAAATATCAGAGGATATGACCTGCACCTTAGAAAAGACGCTTCCAGAAAATCTATAATTGAAATCTTAACGGAGGCAGAAAATGAGAATTAAGAAGGCCCCGAGCATTGCCTGGAGAAAAATAGAAGGCCGGGCGTTCGTGATAGAGGCCGCTACTTCAACCCTCCACGAACTGAACGAACCAGGGACATTCCTTTGGGAAATGATAAACAAGGGCACCGACATTGAAGAAATGGTAAAAAGAACGGTCCGCGAGTATTCCATATGCGATAGAACGGCAAGAAAGGACATAATGAATTTCGTCGACAGGCTTTCAAAAGCGGGTATGATTGAAAATAAGCGGCAATGAAACCACAGGCCAACCTTTTCAGGATAACGGATTCAAAATACATACCTCTGATCTGCACTTTCGAGCTGACCCGCAGGTGCAACCTGAGATGCAGGCATTGCTATATTGACGTCCCGCCCGACGTGCGTTCCGAACTGTCTACGGGAGAAATCAAGAATTCCCTGAAACAACTTTCAAGAATGGGGACATTGATGCTCGTTTTCACGGGCGGGGAAATCTTTCTGAGAAAAGACCTGCTCGAGCTCTGCAGGTACGCGAAAAAACTGAATTTTGACCTGAAGCTCTTCACGAACGGCACGCAAATTTCAAAAAATGACGCCGAGGAACTGTCAAAAATATCCATCAGCGGAGTCGAGATAAGCCTTTACGGACGCGAAAATGTCCACGACGGCATTACCGGCAGGAAGGGCGCGTTCGAAAAGAGCATACGCTCGGTAGAAATGCTCAAAAAACACGGCATCAATGTTACAATAAAGTGTCCTTTAACGAACCTCAACTACTCAGAGCGCGGCTGGATCAGGAAATTCGCAAAAAAAAGCGGGATAAACTTCAAGTTCGACCCTACGATTGCCCCGGCGGACTCGGGAAACCAGGAAATACTGAAGTACAGGATGAACAATAGGCAGTTAACAAATATATACCGCGAACTGGGCGAAAAACCCCCTGAGGCTCCCGCAAGAAGGCGCCTTGACGATCTTTCCTGCAGCGCCGGAAGGAACGTGATATCCATAATCTCCGACGGAACTGTCTATCCCTGCCTGCAGCTCGCGCTGCCCCTGGGAAACATCAAACACCAAAAACTCGACAGGATCTGGTCGCAAAAAAACAAGGTCCTTGCCGGCTACAGAAGCATTTCCAACAAAGACATAGCCGTCTGCAATTCGTGCGATATGGCATACCTGTGCCAGAGATGCCCCGGCATAGCTAAACTGGAGGACGGAAGCCTTTTCGGGCCTTCAAAAATCGCCTGCCAGATAGCGAAAATCCATAAAAAAATGAATTAGATTCAATTCATTCGATGTGACAAAAGGCACATCGCTTAAAACACGGCGAGCTTGAGCCGTTTTTGAACCCGTTTAAGTCTTTTTTCCGACGGAAAATGTCTTTCGGCAAGATTTCCCGGCAAACCGGTTGTTTTCACGCTTTTTACCCTGAAAAATGTGCTGTTTGTTCTATTGAAAATACTTGTTTTTTCAGTTATAATTATAGCGTCAAACGAAAGGATACGGCCATGGCTAAAAAAACCAAAAAACCCTATCAGAAACCCGATTTTAAATCCGAAAAAGTGATTGAAACGGCGGCGCTTGCCTGCGGTAAATGCTTCATGTCCGGGCCTGTATATCAGCAGGTCTGCCAGGCAAAAAAGCGCCTTTCATAGTCTCATATGCCATTTCGTCCGAGGGTGGGTAAACCCAGATGACGAGGATTATCGCCGTAAAGACCACGGGGGGGTCAATGAGGCCGTCGATAAAAAGCAGAGAAACGCTTTTTGTCGAAGCCATACCGCCCGAGGTTTTCAAGCCAGGCGACACGGCGTTATACGAGCACGAAGGGAAAAAATTCATCCACCGCATCACCAATATCTGCACTTCCGCTGATAAAAAACTCATATTCACTCTTTCAGGGGATTCCGCCGTTACCGGAGAATACACCGTAGACGCGTCACGTATGATAGGCAGGCCCATAACTCACCTGAACGGCTTTTATGGACTGGTTTTGAATTCAATCTTGTCAATCGTTTTTAGTATATTAAGGCCGTTAAAGAAAGCCCTTTTTCCTTTAGCATTTTTCCTTTTACTATCCAATGTGGCCCCTGATGGCCTCAGCGCGGCGACACGAATAAAGACCGTCGAGTGGAACTACGGCGGGTATTATTCCTCAAGCGACGTCAATACCTGGACACCGCCATACATATACATAAACCTGCCCGACGCCATAGCGACATCGCCGATCAAAAACGCCTACCTTGAAATATCTTATCTTGATAGCGCCGGAAGCGCGAGCGATACAACCGACATAGATATTTATTTCAACACGGGGGCATCCCCGACCGACACGGTCGACAACATAACGGGCAACCAGGTCCCGGACAGTTCCGGCGAATCCCAGCCTATGCGCGTTAGGGCGGACGTTACTTCGAAGATAACCTCCTGGTCCAGCCAGAACTACTCCATGAGGATCCAGATATCAGGCTCGGATTTCAACATGTGCGCCGCTAAGCTTTATATAACGTATCTCTATGACGACCAATCGCCCACGCAGGTAAAAACGGTAAAATTCCCGATCTTCTCGAACTCAAGCGACGGCATATCCGGCACGGCTTCATACATTTCGCAGCGAGCGGCCGGCACGAGCCCCTTCTACTACAACGCCGAAATACCCGAAACGGGCGCCTCAATGAAACAGGTGTGGTTCGAGATAAGGGGATTGAAGCAGTCCGGAGGCTGGACGACCGCCGACGGCTATATGTATTGCCGCATTGACAGCAACAGCGATGAGCCTGAAATGACCTTTGACGGAGCGATGAGGGACACCTACTGCTTCCTCTATCAGACCTCGACGGGCATACCTTCGGGCTACGCGTCAAATACACTGCAGACCCTCAATGTCATAACGTCCGGTAACGCCAACATAAACTGCCTCGGCGGCGAGATAATACTGACCTACGAATTCCCTGTTTCGGCTTACACGAAAATAAAGACCGTTTCAATATTCCACAGCCAGTCTGACGGGACTTCAGACGGTGATTTTACGGCTCCTGTTTACCTGAACGAAACCGGGATATCGATAAAAAGGATATACGCCTTAATGCATAGCTCTTTCGATTCTACCTGGTCGTCGAACGATTTGCCGGTCTATTCAAGAGTAAGAGACAATGACCTGTTCGGCGGATACTCGGTCGACTATTCCCTTCTGGCACAGGCCGCCCAGGCTTCGGGTTTTGAACTGTTCCACGATATGACAGAAGGCGCCGTCTACTGGATAAACGGTTCCACCGTCAACATAAGGTGGACGAACAATACCAATCTCGGCGGAATCGGCACTGAACTGAGGGTGACCTACACGTATACCGGCGAGGGGAAATACACCGATTATTACAGCGTGTTCGCGGGCCAGAGCGCGAACGAGTACGCCTCGGGGGCGAGTTTTAACTACGCTTTTGACCTGTTCTTCCCCGACCCGGAAACGCCGGTGGGCAGGAAAACGCTGCGAGACGCGTATCTCATAGGAAATTTCATCGAAGGGGACAACAACGTCGTTCAGGACCCTTCCACGACGATGAGCGTCAACTCAAGCGGCTCCCAGACCGCGAACCACAGGTCGACTACTGAAAATTTCTTCACTTCGGCCCTCGTGGGATTCACAGGACACATAGGCGTTTCCAGCACGACGGCAACGGCTAACTACACCCTCACGGCCGACCCTTTCAACGTCAGCGGGGCCGGCAGAGTGCTTTTCGAGTACCTGCCCGTGCCAAGTTCGCCTACGGCCCTTGCCCAGTATAGATATGACGGAACTACCCAGATAACCACCGGGACATACACGAACGTCCCGGCCGTTCACCTGAAGTTCAGCATGAAATCCAAATATCCCGGCGACACGATAACCCCGGTAATAGAAATAAAACCGTATGCTTCATCCTTTGACGGCGCCGGACTGACTACGGGCACGGCCCAGAGCTATACCGCTACTCCCATAGCCGTCGACATTTCGACTACCCTTGCGCAGGGCCAGTACCAGTGGCGGGCTTCGGTTTATGGCGACGCGGGCAGGTCGTCCTGGGCTAATTTTTTCACGCCGTCAACTATCCACTTCGGCATTGACCTTTCTACGCCTCCGGCTCCCGTTCTTTCGCTGCCCGCGAATGGCTCATCCACTCAAAACAGGTCGCCCCAGTTCTCGTGGAGCGCCTCTGTTGACACCGGCGGATCGGGAATCAAGGATTATCTTTTCCAATTCTCTGACACCCCTTCGTTCGGTTCGGTTTTGTACAGTTCGCAGACCGCGCTTACATCCGTCACGCCGCCCCAAAGCAACCAGGGCGTATATTACTGGAGAGTCAGGCCGTATGATAACGCCGGCAACTACGGTTCATATTCTTCCACCTGGAGCGTGATAATAGACACGACTCCTCCGTCCGCCGTCGCGACTCTCAGCGCACCGCTGCATAATTTTACGACCAATCAACCGGCCCTTTCCTTCAGTTGGGGTCCCGTGACGGATTCGCCCGCCGGCGTTAAAAACTACATACTTCAGATCTCCACTTCTGCGAGCTTCGTTCCCGTACGCTATTCTTCAACTACAAGTTTATCTTCAGCTTCCCTGAGCCTTATCCAGTCTTCATACACCTGGAGGGTAAACGTCATAGACAACGCCCTCAACTACACCACATCGACCGTAAGATACACCGTTGTCGTTGATACTAACGGCCCTCCGGCAATTTCCACGCTAAGCGCGCCGGCTCACGACACTATAACACAGACACAATTACAAACGTTCTCCTGGACGGGAGTATCAGACGCTCCCTCGGGAGTGAAAAACTATATCCTTCAATTATCGACATCTCCGAATTTCGTGCCGATAAGGTATTCCTCGGCAACTAAGCTAAACTCGGCCAACATAACTCTCATCCAGTCGTCCTACACCTGGCGTGTGAACGTCGTTGACAACGCCCTCAACTACACCACATCTACCGTAAGATACACGGTAGTTGTCGACACCACCGGACCTCCGGCGGTTTCCACGCTTATCGCGCCGGCTCACGACACGGTAACCCAGACCCGG
>JAFGGC010000010.1 GCA_016930715.1 Endomicrobiales bacterium | reverse complement strand
GGGTCCTTCAGAACGGCAATCTCCTCGTCAACCAGACGAACCGCCTTGCCCTTGCCGCCGCGACTGCCGAAGAGCTGGATTCGTACGGCGATATAAACCTTCTGCGCAGGAGGGTCATCAACAGGCTCAGAAGCGCGGTCGCGGCTGGAGACGCCGCGGGCCCGCAGGTGAAGATCCCGGTGACAGTGCCGGCTCTGGTACTGCCGGAGAACCGCGAGCTTGCCGCAAGATGGAGGCTGGAAGGCCATTCAAAATGGTGGATAGCCGTGCGCGTCGCGGAGTTCGAGTTCAAGACTTCGCTCGACCCGATCAAGTTCTTCAACGAACACTACGCCGGGAGATGGGGCTATGAAGACCACAAGACTATAAGATTGATGGGCGTAATGGCCCTGTACGCGGCGACTTTCGGGGCGACCGTTTCAAGCGTGTTGCTGGGCATGCTCTGGTACTGGAGAGTGGACCCGGCGGTGAAGCTGGCCGGAAGGTTCAGCAAACGCGTGAATATATTGACGAGTGCCGTGCTGAACATGCTGTTCAGGGACATCGCGTACGTAATGGTTAAAAAAGAACAAGGAGACGATTCTCTTCCGCCTTCTGACCCTCGAAAGGGCGGGCCCGCCACCCTTCCCGGCAGCCGCATCAGCGCGAAGATATTGAGCTTCCTCACGTTTGGAATATTCGGGCGCAATGCCGTGACCGACGCCATCGATGAGCGCGTGATCGCGCCGATAAAGGAACTTTCGAGGTTTTCCGCCCTTCTTGCGCTTTATATGACCGACAAAGCCAAATACATCGACGCGGTCGAGAAATTCTTCATAGAGCACGGCTATGGCGGAGAGTCCGATGTGCCTGCGTTCGGCGAGGAAGCGACGGAGTGGACAGTCAGCGAGAGGGAAGCGTATACGCTTTTCGCGCACGCGCTCGGCCGCATAATGGAAACGGCGTCGCATTCGAGGTTCCCGAAGCTCGCTCTCTGGCGGCTGCACCTGAAATACAACCTCTCACCGGCCGTGACGAAATCGGGCATGAGGCTCCCGATGACGATTGAGGGGGATGCGGTGGAAAAGGAAGAAATTGATTCCAAGCAAAGCGCGCAAACGGTTCCGTCGAAACGGAGGGCCGGCAGAATACATCTGGCAGAATTGCTGTCGGAAGGCGACGAGATAGGCGCGGATTTTGAGGCCGATGTCGTGCTGCTGTGCGGGACTTATGATTTCGACACTTTCGACAAGGCGTTCGAGCTCTACAGGACCGGCAAGGCCAAGAAGATCCTCATAACCGGAGGTTTCGGGAGAGCGACGGCGGACCTTCTGTATCACGCCGTCGTGACGCACAAGTACCCGATTTCGGTGAAAGGAATGGTGCTTAAAGAAGAAGAGGACGTAATGGATTATCTTTCTTTCCTGTTGGGACGCACGGGCAGGCCGGGAGCCGAAGAGATGCTGAAGGAGTTCCGCGCTATGAATGCCGCGCAATTCGCGCAGGCAATATCAAAAGCGGGAATAAGCGAAGCCGGGATAATTAAGCAGGTCATAATGCAGAAAGGCAAGATGTCCGACCGCAAGGTCCTGGACCGCGACATTCTCGTGGAAACAGAGTCGAGGAACACGAACGAGAATTTCAGGTTCTCAAGGGTCATACTTGAAGGGCTAAGAAAACAGATGGGTGTTGATACGCTGAGGGTTGCGTATATCATGGCCCCCATCTATCAGTTCAGGGCCCGCGCCGTTTTCAATCACGAACTGGCCGATGACGTTGCGGCCGGCAGGATAAAAGGCACCAGCTACTCCATCGGCCGGAGCAGGGATATGTTCGATGAAAACGAAACAAACAACTTGATGGCGGCCGAGATGTGGAGGTTCATCTTATACACCGCGAAAGGCGATATTGTCCCTGAGCATAAGGGCAGACTCGGGTTGAGAATAATACCGTGGAACGTGTGGAAAGAAGCCATGATGATAATAAGCACCTCACCGGACAAACAGAAGCTCATATCAAGGTTAAAAGCTGTTGCTATGAACCTCAAGGAAGAAGACGGCAGAACCCTGACATTCCCGAACGTTCGGGTGCTTTCAGACAAACTCGATGAAATGGGAATTTTAAATACCGAAGTCCGCGAGTTCGTGCATCTTGTTTACGGATACGAACCGACATCGCTGGTTGAGGCGGGTTTTGAAGCCGCGCAATCAGCCGTGCTGGCGCCTTCGGGCGTTGCTGCGGCCGAGGCCATCGCTTCAGGTTTATGCCCCATAGCCGAAACCGCGCCCGAGCTCGTCGGCAAGAATTATTTCATAGCTTCCGAAACCCCCGACGGCTACTTCTTTGAACGCGTACAAAAAAGAGGGGAACTCGGCCTGCGGGTAATAGGAGTGTCGCCGATAACTTCCACTATCGATCCCAACAGCCTGATAGGATTGAGCGCCTACAGCAAGGCCGAGGCCGGGGGAAAGCTGTTCAGGGTATACGCGCAGAAGGCCGGAGCGAACGGTATAATACTCTATTATGAGCCCGTTGCCGGGGTCAGCCACGAGAAGGCGGTGCTTGCGGTAGCGGCGCTTCTGAAAGACAACCACGCGATACGCGATAAGCTGGGCCTCGGCGATGAGGAATTCGATATAGACGTCATAGAAACCGAAAGCGATTTTTCGGGTTTCGAAAACGCCGTGCCCGAGTTCGGCGGAAGGGCCGCCTATTTCGGCGAAACGGTGGGCGTCACCGCGCTGTCTTCGGTCAGGGCATACTCTGACCTGGAGATGGCTGAAGCGAAAGCCGGATGCGACGTCGTATTGGACGAGAGCCGGGACGCGGCAACGCAGTTCAAGGACGTCGGGACGTTCACCAAGATCAAAAAGGCGAAAGAGAGCGTAATCAGGTCGCATTCGCCGATATCGGTCAATACGGGTCTGCCCGAGGGCGCGGGTATGGGGGAGAAACTGGACAGTCTCTACAGGAAGGCCAACGCGCTCAAGATTCAGTCGGGGATAGACACGATACTGCTTGAATTGACGGAGCAGGATTTAATTGACATGGATTTCGGAAAACTCGCCGGGACGACAGCCGCTCTGGCGGAAGCAGGCATAAAGCTACACGCCAGGTTCGTCGTCGGCGCCAAGACCAGCGTCCTTGAGGCAAAAGGAACTATAACAAAACTTGTGTCGGCGCGGGTCGCCGGCATATCGCTGGACCTTTCGGGGATAGCTGATGAGAGCCGGATAGAAGGCATACTTAGATACGCAAGGGCGTTGAACCCCGACCTGGTAGTTTCGGCGAAGCTCGGAAGTATATCCGGAAAGCTGAAATCCCTTGTCGATGCAAGCGAGATAGTGACCGTGCGCGACATAAACGTAGAGGCAGGCGGCGTGATAAAGGACGCGGCTCCGTCGGACGCGCGTACGTGGTACCAGATTAGGGTCAGGGACGGGGCGATGCTGGACGATGGTTCGCTTGCGAGACTGTTCGAGGCCGTCCGGAACATGGGCGCCTGGGCCGTCGGGATACCGATGCCGGAAGAGGGCGCATACGGCAAAATAACGATGGAAAACGTCGTGGAGCAGGTATCAATGCTCGTAAAACATAAGATAGGCCAGCTCGCGGTCGGCCGGATAGAAACGTATCCGCAGGCATACGAGATTGCCTGGGCTATGGATGAAGCGGGCCTGCCCGAAGAGGCGGACGGCCGGATAACGGACTTCCTGAAAAAGTGCAAAGGTCTTAGAATGGCCGAGCCGGAAGCCGTTGATACTATGATGTACGCCATTGAGGACCTCCTGAACGCGCCGCGGATGAATTTGCCGGGTATGTCGGCCGTGAAGGCATATACGGCTTCAAAACTTGCCAAGATGCAAAAAACGCCCGATTCCGAGCTTAAGAAGGCGTACGTGGAAGCCGTTGCAGGATATCTGAGGGGCATTCAGGAAAGGGTCCTTGCGGCCCAGTACCGCGGAACCGACCCGGCGCTGGCAAGTGCGGCTCATCAGAAGCTTTTCGGATGGGCGCTTCTTGAGGCGGTTTTCACGGCCGGAACCGTCGATGCCAGGGGATATGACCGAGTGGCGGAGGCTTACAGGAAAGCCGTGCCTACAAGCGGCAGTACGGCAAAGGACAGAAGCGTGCTGACATTGATGGATATAAAGGGATTTACCGAGACCTCAAGCTACGAAACGGTCGAGGTCAAGGCGGCGGAGTCACTTTTGGCTATAAAGTCCATGCTGGACGGGCCAAAGGACGGGTTTTCGATAGCTAACGCCGTGGTCGGAGTGCTGACCCTCGTACCGCTTGCGGAAAAAGACCTGTCTTTCAAAAAGACCGTGGAGAAGAAGAGCCTGCCCGCCGCGCAGGAAGGGATACGGAAGTTGCTGGGAGCGGCGTAATACAACAAAATACAATTTCGAATTTCGAAAGTGCAGATAGATGAAGTAGTGTAGAAAAACACGCAGCAAGATTGTATTTAAGCCTGTGCGAAATTCGATATTAGAAATTGTCTATTGATGTAACTGATATACCCGGGGCCTTGTAGGGGAAGGTCCCGGGATCTTTTTTATATATGGCAAGAAAATTCTGTCCAAAGCGCTTTTTATGCCTTCCCACCACAACCTCTCACCGTCGGGGAGAGGTATAAGGCGAGGGGGGGGGGCTGAACCGCCAGGGAACGGGGGCGGAAGGAAAGAGATACAAGAAGCCTGCCGGTCAACCCGTGCCCCTCAGGGTACCAGAAGCCCTATGAGCAATAATCAGTGACAAGTAATTAGTCATACGCTATGAACTATGTGCCCCACGAGCTCTGCTGCGACCCGCTACCAGCCATACGCTATTAGTAGCCATCAGCCATATGCTGCAAGTCATATGTCAGAATCTATGTGCCATATGGCATGAGTCATCCACAAAAATACATTCATTTTTCGGCATAAATTGAGCTATTTTTCAGATTTCCTGATGGTTTTTTACGCTTTTTCGTTTTTTCCGTAGTTTTTGGGAGTTGTTTCGCGGGGATTTAGCAATCAGGAAATTACAATTATCCCGGGGTAATATATTTGACCGTATCGGGACACGGTTTCTGGGGAAAAAGGAGTTCCGATAAGGTGGGAAGGGCGATTTCGTCAAAAGTGCATAGCATTATGGGCAATCTCGTTTTTTTTCACGGTATTTCGGGGGGAAGAACCTTTTGGGGCCAAAATGACCCGGGCAGGGGGGCTATCAGCCTCATCAGGTTTTATGGGAAGGCGGTCTGTGGCACAAAAAATGAGGTCAGGGGTCTTTGTGGTATTTTACGGTATGTCCAGGGCTTGGCAAGATCTTGTCAAAAATCCAGGGATGAGAGGGTTTGGCCTATGCCTTGAAGAGAGTTTTCCGGGGGTCTGAAAAAAACCATTTAAAGCTATTTTCAAGAAAAATGGCATTCTCCGGTTTTTGTAGAAAAAATCATTAAAATGAGTAAAAATGGAGTGCTAATTATAATAAGTTAAAGTAAAATATCAACTATGGGTCAATATTATATATAAATAAGTATAAAATGAATGATATTTAATAAATCAGTTTATGCAGGCAAAGACGGCACTATAAGACAATAACTTAACATAATATATCTTATCGGAACTTGAGTATTTCTGTTTCAATCATCAAAATATAGCTGTATTTACAACTTATTCTTAATAGTCTTTGTCCGGATTGAATAGGAATGCGGTTTTATGGCAGATTTAGAGAATGTAGGGCATTAGAAAAGTTTTTCGAGGGCTGTTTTACAGTCCATACCTGGTTCAATACCGAGTCCGGAGGCTGCTTTGGACACCTGAGAAACCCTGCCGTTCAGCATATCTTCGACCGTTTTTACCCCTTTGACCACGGCAGCGAGATCCCCGAATCTGTTGGCCGCTTCAATATTGAGGTACCCGCACATGACATAGCCCTTTGGGGCCAGTATCAGGACCAGATTCGCGTTATGCAAGGGTATTTCGATGCCCTTGGCTTTGCCTGCCTTTAGTTCAATGTCCACAGTGTTCAATCTGGCCTTCCCAAGTGTATTGGCTTATATGGCTGACCAGTTCTTCAGCCTGAATTCTTCGTTTGGTATGTCAAATGCGACCGAGCTCTGGTAGGGCCAGCGTTCGATCTCGCGGTTGTATTTTTTGGCGATAATAACGAATTCGATGCTTTTTGCGTCATCAGGCAGTGATAATTTTGAAATTGGTATTGAAATTTCAATTATATTTTTAAATAGAATGTGCTCGTTTTTAAGCTCAAAGGAGCTGGCGGGCGAGTTCAATACGGCGTCAATCACATCCTGCTTTGCATCCAGTCTGAAGCTTATTTTATGGTTTTTTGGCGCAAGAAAGAGAACTTCAAATGAGATTTCGTCTATTATATGGTGGTCCGGCGGAAGGTTGAGGTCGATCCTCCAGTACAGGTTTGTGAGGTCGAAGCCGTAATGGAACGATTTCAGGAGGGTCCTGGCCTGGTGCATCGAACCGCCCGCGCAGCCGACGTCGTAACAACCGGCAGACTGCCATTCGAAGTAATCGGTTACAAGGCCGTCTATTTTCGGCGATATGAGGTCCTTGAGCTCAAGGGACGGTTTCTTCTTGAAGGCGCCTTTTATGGGGTTATAGAGGTATAAAGGTACCTCTTCCTTGAGGGTCTCGTATATGCATATGAGGTGCTGTCTGAAGAGCATATCGAAGGTCTCGTCGTTGCCAGATGAGTGGTCCTTGCCATACCACCAGTTCCAGTCGGAGCCTTCGGCCGTGTACATCAGTTCCCAGGCCTTAAGGGCATCAGGCGACCCCGTTTTATCTGGATGTACGGTGAAATACTCGGAAAGGTATTTTCTCGTCCTTTCGAGGTACGTCCAGGCCAGGTTGTCCTCGTCGTCGCCTATCCATATCTCGTAGTTGGCGTTTATCCAGGAACCGGGCCAGAGCTTCTGGAGGGTGTTCTTGGGCGGGTGCTTTTCGAAGAAATCGCACAGTCTCGTGGTCTCTATCTGCGGTTCGCGCGAAAGTTCCCCATAGAGCAGGCTCAAGAAATCCCACCCGTCGTTGGAATAGTGCTCCCAGCAGTTTTCTCCGTCGAGTATAACGGATATGATGTAGGGTTCTTCGGAGTCGGGAAGGCTATCGGCAATCGATCGGATATTTGACATAAAATCGTCCACGGCGCTTTTTGAGTCCCATTCGTTGTAGGTGAATCCGATGGCGTCCGAAATGTTGTGGTCCCTGAATACCATGTTGATTTTTGAGCCGAAGACCTCGACGGCGTAGCCCCTGTAAAGGTTCGCGCGGGAAGCCGCCAGTGCCGGCGAAGAGCCGAGAAGGACCCCTTCGTCCGAGGCTATCCACTTTATGCCCGCTTCGGCGAATAACGGTATTGTGTCGTCGGAAACGGAGCCTTCGGCCGGCCACATTCCGCGGGGAGCGGAACCGAAAACGTTCGTGTAGTATTCAACGGCTTTGTTCACCTGTGTTTTAGCGTCTTCCCTGTGGCGGAACCGCGGCTCGGGCAGCTTGATCCCCGGGGACGAGCCCAGCGCGTTGCCGGTGTCGCAAAGAAGCGGAAGTATCGGATGATAGAACGGGGTCACCGAGACCTCTATCTGGCCCTTTTCCTGCATCCGGCGGTACCTGGTAGCGACCAAACCGCATATTTCAAGCTGTTTCTTTATTAGGTCCGCCTTTTCGTTTTCAGTGAAGTTTGCCCCCTTTTCGTAAAGTGATTTCACGAGAGGGTCGTTTCTCCTCCAGTAGGGGTCCATCCACGAAAGGTTGAACCATACCTGCAGGTCGCGCATGTCTTTGACGCTAAAAGCCGACTGAACGCTTCTTAACTCGGAAAGAGATGTATGCCTGCCCCGTTTTTCGAGAAGGTATATGTAGCGCTGGTTCGGGAAGACCATTGTTTTCCAGTTGGCCATGAAGAAATTGTGGAGTATGAATACTTTCTCGAACTCCGAAAGGCTTGCGGCGTTTTTGAGGGTGAGCTCGAGGAACTTGTCCCTGGCGGCGCCCTTGGCGTACTCGTCCAGCTGGACGAGCAGCGAAGGAACGAGGTTGAAATTGCACTTTATGTTCGGGAATTCATCGAGGACGGCGGCGGTATCGTAGTAATCCTTGACGGCGTGCAGGCGAACCCACGGCAGTTCGTAAACTCCGGTGGACGGGTTCTTGTATATGGGCTGGTGGTGGTGCCATAAAAAGGCGAGGTATACCTTTTTCATGATAAACCATGATCACGCGGATTTTGGACGGCGATTACACGGATTATAGCGAAAAAAGACTTTTTTGTCCGTGTAATCTGTTGTGGAAATCCGTGTAATCGTTCTTAACTAGAATTTCGCCGATATCTCGAACCTGTATCTGGATGCCGGGTCGCTTTTCGGCCAGAGGACTTCGAATCTGGGGTGAGTGTAGCGGGCGTAATGGAGCGCGGCTTCGACGTACTTTGAATGAATGAATTTCACGAAAAGGTCCATCTCGACGCCGAGCGTGTATTCCGCGCCGTAAAGCCTTTCAAAACCGGAGGCCTTGGGGTAAGCTTCCAGCCCTTGAGAGGCGGCGAAATAGTAGTACTCTATCCCGAAAAGCCAGGCGTATACCGGAGAGAAATTTACCCCCAGGTTCAGCACGTTTATTCCCGAGTAGTTTGAATCCTTGGGCATAGGGAAGAAGGCGTCGTACGGGGTGGCCGCGAAAAGCTCGCCGTATCCCCTGCGCTCGAGCCCGTCGTACCTTCTGGTGAATGTCGGAGAGAAGGATTCGTCATCATCAAAGAGTAGCGGATTATCGTCGCCTGAGAAAACCGCGATTTCCGTGTGCACGCTCACCTTGCCGAGTTTTGTTTTTTCCGCGTTAAGCTGGCCGTAGAACACGTAGGCGAGCGCCTCAAGGTTGATTCTCGCGCCGTCTATCCTGTGCAGTTCCCCTTTTTGCTTGGCTATCTCGAATTCAAGCGTGGAGGCTTCTTCCTCGCGGCGGATGCGGAAATCGTAGTAATCTTTTATTACCGATTTTGTCTGGAAGAGGTTAGAGCCCTGGTAGTAGTCGGATATCCCCGAGTCGGTTTCCTCGAAAAAAGCGAATTCGTAGCGGATCTTTTCCCCTTTGGTGCCGATCAACAATCCGTACAGGTCGTGGTCGAAGCCTGGAACCAGGCTTTCTTCGATCTTTGCGGTCATTATTTCGCCGTCGAGAGGCAGGGACGTTTCCTTGAGGACGTAGGGAATTCTCGGTATCGTAAGGTCGTAGTTCCCCATGAAGCGGAACGCCATGTAGCCAATGCCGTTGTCCGCGACGATGAGGCCCCTGCCGTATTCCAGCGGTTGTTTGCCGGCAATGATGCTGACCGGCCAGTCCATGAAGTTTGTTATTTTGAGGTAGGCGTGCTCGACGTATGGGGTCATGGACGTGTTGGGGTATGGCACGGCGACCGGCGTGTTGGTCGTTCCGGAAACGCCGATGGCCGTCAGTTTCGAGCCGATTTCAACGCCGTCTTTCAGGTCGCCTGTCAAGGACAGCGAGAACCTTTGGCCGTAGAAGCTCACGGAGTCGGTGGACGTCGTTTTGTCAAAGTCATTGTTCGTGTAGCTCATCCCCCTAATCCTGTAGTCAGTGTCAAGCTTGATGGTTGACGAAACGGCGTGCCCCGCGCATATCGCGAGTATCAGGACGCCGAATGGAAAATAAAGAAATTCTTTAATTTTCATTTTTGTTCGATGGACGTAAACCAAACCCGCGTTTGGCGGTACCCGACGCGGGTTTGGCTGTTGATTCCCAAAGTTTACCAGTAGTATCTAACGCCGGCCGTCGGTATCCATTCTCCGAACGTCCTCGTGACTTTCGCCTTGTTGGCGTTTAAAAGCCCCATCTCTGTAAGGAACGTGAGATTCGGAATTCCAGGTATCGTGAGTTCGGCTCCAACGCCGCCGCCGATCACGGTTTCCGTGTCGCTGATATCGGCGGACTTGACGGAATAGCTGCATATTTCCACAATGCCGAAGCCGTAAAGACAGACGTTCGGTTTTTCTTCTATTTTTGCCAGGATCTTGCCGCCGAAATTGGTAAGCTTGATGTCGTCTCCCTGGTTAAAACCAAAAAGGCCTTCGAAGCCCATCGAACCCGGGCTCCAATACCTGAAAGCGACGTTCCCGAGAGTTAGATTAACGTTCGGTAAATTCGAAGTGGCGAGTGATGCGGTGTATCCCAGCCCTATCTTCCCTTCACCGTTTCCGGAAGATTTTTTGGCGGAAGCTTTTGCAGGTGCCGCGGAAGCGACCGATGCGGCGATTGCGATGCAGGCGAACGCGCTGAACAGTTTTTTCATTGACCATTCCTCCTTTTTATTTGAAACCTAAGTGATTATACAAAGAAATGACTTTAAAATCAATATCATAAATCAATCGAATAACAGATGTTCCCCACGGAAGTACAGGCAAAAAAGAAAAGCCCTCAACTTTATTGAGGGCTTTTCTCCTGATTCTTAACGGCCTTGACTAGAAGTGGAATACCGCCTGTATGGCAAGCAGTCTGTACGTGTCAAGGTCGAGCAAGCTTGCTCTCGCGGCGTTTCCTGCCGGCGCGCCGTTTGCTCCCGTGTCGAGGAACGCGTTGCAGGCAAGGGTGAGGTTCTTGTTGACGTTATATCTCACGCCGTACGTATATTCAACTCCGTGCGTTTCGGTGTAAAGCACCGATTCGCTGTCGGAAGGGTTGCCCGAAATGGCCTGCGTCACCGTAGCTGCGGCTCCTAGAGGAGTCTGCGTGGTTACGGTCGTCGCGGTGCCTGTTTCGGCGCGGACCTTGTCCGTGCGTTTTGTCATCACGTACCTGGTTCCGCAGCCGAATGTCCATTTCTTGGCGAGCTTTATCTCCGTGCCCACGGGGACCGCGTAACGGGTTATTTCGGTTTCCCGCGTGACCTTGTCTGTCCTTGACATCGTCTGAACCCAGGTTCCTTCGCCGGTGGCCGGTCCCGGTTTGGAGGCCGTTGTCACGACAGCGTAGGGTGTGACAGCCGCAAGGCCGTCGTCATAGCTGACGGTTTCGCGCGTGTTGTTGGGTTCGTCATAGTTGGAATTGTCGTACTCCTTGTTTATGAAACCGCCGAAAGCGAGTTTCATTCCTTCAAGGGCTTTCAGTTCGATCTTGCCGCCTATGTCCATGTGGCCGATCTTCCTGTCGCCGTTTTTTTCCATCGCGCGCGTGTAGTCGGTCATTACGTAGTTGTCACGCTCAGTCGCGGTAACGTACAGCTGAGTGGCGACATATTCGCGCAGGGTGGCTTTGCCGGCTATGTTCTGAGTGACCGTTCCGAGATTGAAAATACCGGTAAGGTTTATCTTCTGCATTTCTTTCAACGCTTCGAGCCTAAGTATGGGGCCCGAGCCCTTCCTGTCATCGGAAAGCTCAGTCATCGCTGCGTTAGCTCCGGCGCCGGCGGTGGTGAAAAGACCAGCGCGGGCGGTGACGTTGCCGAGCAGTGTGGCGGCGATGTTGAAGTTGTTGAAATCAAAGTTTGACCTGTTGGATATTACGGTTCCTGTGTTGTAAACCTGGGCGGGTGTAGCGGCGCCGAATGCCGTTCCGGTGTTTAAATCTTCACTGCCGGAAATCGTTATCGCCTGGGCCGCGTCATTGGAGTCCGGGTTGTAGTTGTTCTGGAACCTCATACCGAGAGCGGCGTCAACCAGAAGCCCGAATATCGGGTATCTGCCCTGAAACAGCACGTCGGTTTGGGTCATCGAGTTGACGTCGAATACTTCGTCAGCGTAACCTATGGAATAGGTGTCGCCTGTCCTTGCACCGGCAGGCATGCCTACGGCGACATTCTGCGCGGCGACGTCATTGAGGTATCTGTCGGCATAACCCTTGGAACCTTCCGTGGTTCTTTTGGTTATGTTTGACTGGCGGGCTATTGAGAAGCCGAGCACGAGGTCCGAAAGAAAGAGACCTTTGTACGCGACACCGCCGTCCCACTGGGTGTTGGTGGTGTTGTTGTAGTATGTGAGGTCTGAAGTCTGTGACCTGGTCCGGTCAACGCCTAGATCCGCGTCGTAGTCGCTGAGCGTGGTTGCCGACCATTGCCCTTTGGAGTCCGATCCGCCTGAACCCGTCGCGGCGTCATTGTCGAGGTTGTAAGAGACGGTTTTCGCTCCAAAATTCTGGTAGACGACACCGACTCTCGCGCTGTCGAGGCCTATGAAGGAAAGCGGGTGCCCCGTCATGCCGAAGTTGAAGTACTGGCTTCTTCCTGCGGCGTCATACGTGAAAGCCCTGTCTGCTCCGGCGTCGATAGGTACGGCAGTTACTACTCCTCCTCCGGATGTCGGGTCGTTCGCGTAACGAAGGTTGCCCCAGTTGGTGTAGAGGTTAGTTCCCATGTATTCCGTCAGGCTTACCGGATTGGCGGAAATAATGTCAACTTCTTCAAGGAACATACCTCTCGTGGCACCGTTTCTGAAAGAGCCGAGGTTCGTCTGGGTGTTGATACCCGAGAGAGGAACGTAGGCAAAAGATGACGATGCTAATACTGCTACTAAGCAAAGTGCAATGATTTTCCTCATCATTTAGCTCCTAAGATTTTGATACGATGGTTCTTCCATCGTTTTTTCCCCCGTCGACTGACAACGACTGCCTGCTTGTTCTATCGACCTCCTTTCATAAATATTTTACTCTCAAAGAACTTTCATTGTTAAAATGATATATTTTTTTATTTTCTTTGTCAATACGTGGATACTATCTATTTGACTGTTGTGCCAGGGCCGCCAGCCGTTCCTGGGCCCTCTTGGCCCATCCCGTGACCGGATACAGAGCCGTGAGTTTTTCATAGGTTGTTTTGGCGTCTTCCACGGAGCCCTTGATTTCGTATACCCTTCCCAGGGACTCGTAGATCTTGGGCGTCAAAAAATGTTCCGGATACTTGTCGAGGAATTCAAGGTAGGCGGACACTGCTTCGTCGTACTTTCCCCGGTTCTCGTTTATGAGCCCCATGAAGGACACCGCGAACGGCACGAGCCTTTTGGGTTTTCCGGACGCAATTATCGGCGAAAGAATGCTGGCGGCGTCTTCGTACTTTCTCGAGTCCACGAAATAGTCGGCCTTGAGAAGCCTTGCCTGAGCGGCGGCTGACGTGCCGGAATATTGCGATATTATCTCATCGAGCAGTCCCAGGCCCCTGTCAATCTGGCCGCTGAATATGTGGGACTCGGCGAACGCCAGCTTGTCGTTGGCGCGCGCTCTTGCCACGTGGAACCTGTAGAAAAAGAACACCCCGAACAGTATCAGGAATATCACGCTTGCCGCTGCCACCGTGAAAAGCTGCCGGTTGTTTTTTATCCATTCGGCGGTTTTGATCACTAGGTCTTCAAGTTCGTTCTTTTTCAGTTCACGGCGGGATATCTGGGACATTTTAATCCTTTCTTCGCTTGATGATATTGTAGGAGTTCGCCCTCATTTTTTCGTAATCGGAGTGTTTGAGGCCCGCTCTTCTCAAGGTTTCCCTTATCTTGGCGGCATCGAGAAGGTTTTCAGGCGCGTGCGAATCCGTGTTCAGAACGAGCTTCGCGCCGGTTTTTCGGGCGATGGACGCGACGTGCCTGTTCGCCGCATTGTGCCCTTTCCTCGTAGTTATCTCGAGACAGACGCCGTTTTTTTTCGCAAGGTGCGCCTCTTTTTCCGTTATGTAACCCGGATGGGCGAGAATATCGGCTCCGGAAGTTATTCCGGCGAGATTCGTACCTTTCGGCACTGTTTCTGCCGGGGTTTCGCCGTGGATGACAACGATCTTCGCGCCAAGTTTCCTTGCAAGGGTTACGGTCTTCTTTATGAGTTCCGGAGGCACATACGTTATCTCGGCTCCCGGAAGGACGGAAATCCTGTATTTGGGCGAGAGTGTTGAGGCCACTTTATTGATCCTAGGGATCACAAGATCTATGTTTGAATAGTCCACGTGGTCGGTCAGGGCTATGGCTCTATAACCCTTTATCTTAGCCCTGTAAACGAGCTCTGAAGGCAGCAGCACGCCGTCGGAAAATAATGTGTGAGTGTGTAAATCGATCATTTAAAATCAGCTAGGAGTTGGTAGCCTGGAGTTCGTAGCAATTTCTTTTCAACGAACTACCAACTACGAACATTGAACTGTATTAGAAACGCCCCCGGGCGGACTTGAACCACCAACCCTCTCCTTAGGACGGAGTAGCTCTATCCAATTGAGCTACGGGGGCTTCAGATTGCTTACTGTGAAAACTTGAATTTAATGAACTTTTTTCG
>JAFGGC010000009.1 GCA_016930715.1 Endomicrobiales bacterium | reverse complement strand
TGGCTGGTAAACGTCGCGCTGCTGCCAGAGACTTTATTCACTTCAAGGTGCATGGAATTGTTCAGCGCCGCGTTTACGATGAGCTGCTCGTTTCCTCCGGCCAGCATGAATTTGCTCCAGCCGCCCGTATTGAAGCTCCCGCCGCCCGATCTCGTGGCGTTGCCGCGCAGCGTTATCGTGGAATTAGCTATGTTCCACTCGGCCGCGCCGACCAGCCTTATGCTCAAACCTCCGAGTATGTTCATCCGGCAATCAGGGGAATAAAGGTCCATGAAATCCGGTTTATCGATATAAACGGAATAGAAAGTGGCGCCTATCGGCAGATACAAGTACTGCGTGACAGCGCCGCTGAAGACAAAGGTGCTTCCGGCGGTCACGAAATCCCCGCCCGTGTAGTTGAGGTCCCTTGTGAGAGTGAAAGTGGTGTTAGAAACGTTAAAACTCCCGCCCCTTATAGACAAATCTCCGTTGAGCCAGGGGCTGGAGCTGACAGTCACCGTGCCGGTATAATCCGCGGCGAGGGTTATGCTGCTTATGTAGACAACGTCCCAGGTGCAGTCCTTCGAGCTGACGGACGTGAACAGGACGCTCTTCTGCGAATCCGGGGGCTGGTCCCCGCTCCAGTTCTCCGGTATGCTCGCGTTGTCACCCGCGCCGCCGCCGTCCCAGACGTACTGGCCGAAGTGGCCGTAGGACGCCGCAGACGTGCTGTTGGACATATCCGACCAGTTGCCGCTTGCGGAATCCTGCGCCCACAGCCGGAAATAGTAGGTGGCTCCGGGAAGAAGGTTGTCGACGGTCCGGTAGAACGTGGCCCCCGTGAGAGCGTTGGTAGTGGCTATGTTTATCTTGTAGCTGTTATAGTCGAAAGACTTCCCCGCGTCGGTAGAATAGTCTATCCTGAATATGCCGGTGAACGGACCCGGCTTGGACATATAACCCTGCGAGTGCCAGGACAGCTCTATTTCGCCGTAGCCGGAACCAACAGACGCGTCCAGGTCGTTAATAGACACCGGCGGCCAGATGTTGTCGGGGTCGTTATCGTCGAACTTGGCGAGGAACATGTCCAGGTTCGACATCGGCCACGACTCGCCCGAAACGACGACTTCCTTCGTCCACGTGTCGAAATACACCCCGTATCCTGTGTCGCTGTTTATCCCGCCGAAAGTGGTGGAGGACCTTAAAACGAGGTTGGTATAGTACTTGCGTATGTTTATCTGATTCCCCAGGCCGGTCTCGTTGGTCCTGCCCACCACGTATAACATCGGATAGTCCAGCCCGCCGAAAAACGCGCCGAAAGCTTCATCCGCCACGTTGTTCGAACCGTTGACGTAAACGAACGATTTGCTTGACACGTCCACGGCGCTGAACCTGCCTACATACATATCTCCGTTGTTATAGCCCATCTGACCCACGACGAAAAGCTCATTTTCTTCCGGGAAAAGCACGACATCGTTCCCTGTTTCGTAGCTGGAACCAAAATCGGCCTCCTTCATATTCACGGCAGAAAGGTCGTTCGGTAATTTGGCTATGAATATGTTCTGGTTAGGGCCGCCCTGCGTTATCTTGCCCGTGACGAACACGTTGCCGGTCGGGGTGCTTATGACAATCCCGTAAGCTTCGTCATCCATAGAAGCGCTTCCGTTTATCGTGACAGACGAACCCGCCCAGGTAAGGTTGTCGGCGCTGTATTTCCCTATATAGATATTGTTCCCCTGACCGAAGGAAAATACCGCGCCGGCCACGAAAAGACCGCCGTTGTTGTCCAGTCCGCAGGCAAACCCTGCGTCAAAACCGTTGTCGGGATCGTTGTAGGTAACCGATGACATAAGGACCAGCGAGGGGGTGTACTTTCCTATGAAGAGGTTCTTGTCCTGGCCCGTCACGGAAACATAGCCCGTGATATAGACGTTCCCTGCCGAATCTATGCAGCAGTCCGTGGCTTCATCGACCTGATCGAGCAGGCCCGGTATAGTCGCCGAAGAAATGAGCGTGAGATCAGTACTGAACCTTCCGACAAATATCTCCCCGGTGCTTTTACCGACCGCGTACAGGTCCCCGGTTACCGGGTTTTTGACTATCTTGTTCAGCGATTCGTCGCCCGAAAGGTTTGGTATGACCGTCCTTGAAGAGACAAAGACCATCGAAGCGCGCGCCTCCGACATTATACCCGCGATAATCAGCACGGCGGCCGCAAGGCCCAAAATGAATCTATTGGCACCGGTTAATTTAATTATACTTACCATTTAAGCCCCAAACTTATCCTGTGGGTATTGCCGAGGTCGCCGTACGGCACGAACGCGTAGTCCAACCCCAGCGTGCTCTCGGTGTTCATCAACCTGCTGAGCGGTATCTTCACGCCGAAACCAGCCATGAAACCGTAGAGTTTCGTCAGCCCGTTGTCCTGTATGTTGCCGAGGGAACCCCCGCTTACGGCCGACCTTGTCACCTGGTTCCTGTCCGAATACCCGAGCCGGAGCGACAGCACCTCTCCCATGAAGTACTCGGTACCCACCTTCCATTCCGTTTCCGTGTCGTTCGAAAAGGACACGTCAAGGGCCACGCCGAGCGGCAGTACCATGCCGCCTGGAACCAGCGAAACCCCTACAGTATATATAACGGGAAGAGGATACTCCTCTTCGATGAACTTGACGGGAGTGCCGACGTTCTGGACCGCGAACCCGAATTTCAACGGCATCGAAAAAGCGCGCACGGGATACTGAAGCCCGAGGTCGGCGGCGTAGGCCTCCGCGGAGTACCTGTCTATCGTCTGGCGTATGAATTTTCCGGTGATCCCGGCCGAAATCGGAAGGCCCAGTTCGGTTTTCAAGTTCCTGGCGTACGCCATAGACACGGCCATGTCGCTTGCCGTGAAACTGCCTTCCGAAGCGGCGGTATTAGAGGTCCTTCTTTCCATCTCATCCATACCCAGATAAGTCATTGAAAAACCAATAGTATTCTTGTTTGGATTAGCGTATGAGCCGAAGGGGACGGCAAAAGCCGCGTAGGAGTGATTGATATTCTGGAACCATATGTTATGTGAAACTAAAAGCTGGTAGCCGGAAACACCCGTAAGGCCCGCGGCGTTCCAGTAGACGGCGGACGCGTCGTCAACGACCGATGTGAACGCCTCTCCAAGGCCAGCCGCTCTTGCCCCGCACGGGATCTTCAGGAAGTTCGCCGCGGTGGTGCCCGCGCCGTATGCCTGCGAGTTTATGATTATGGATGTGGTGAACAGGAAGGCTAAAAAACCGAAGAAACGGGACGAAGCTTGTGAATCAGTTTTGTTCCCCTGAGAAGCCATATAAAACCTTTTATTTGATTTTTTATGTCAGCTTCCGGTCTATGCTGCCATGCTTTTTCAACTCACGGTTACAAAAGCACTATCATTATAAAAGATACTCGTTGTTTTGTCAATGTGCATTAGGTCACTTTAAACATCGCATTCATTTTTTAGGAAGAAACTGTTTGACTTTGGAAACAATGTACTTGTAGTCGTACGGCTTGGTTATGTACCAGTCTGCCTGTTTCTTGAGGGCCTCTTCCACGTCCTCGCCCATATCCCTCGCCGTGAGCATTATGACGGGTATATCTGCGGTGGCCGGGTCTGATTTTATCTTCTCGCAAACCTCGTAACCGTTGTAGAAAGGCATCATTATGTCGAGGAATATAAGGTTCGGTTTTTTATCTTTAACTAGCTCAAGCGCGCGCCTGCCGTCATAGGCCGTTATGACCTCATAGCCTTCGTGCTCAAGAATGGCAGTCAGGTTGTAACTGGCGTCCGGATCGTCGTCAGCCACCAATATTCTGTACTTGTCCATAGGTTACCTCCCGCAACCGCGGCTCTCGAGCGTCCGCAGGAAGCGGTCAATCCTATTGTACAGCTCTTCCGGCCTGTCTCCGTCGTTCATGATGGTGAAATCGGCGTGCTTTATGCACTCGCCGATCTGCTGGCCGGAACCTTCGCTCTGGAATTCCTTCCGTTCGAATTCCCTGAATTTTTCAAGCGTTTCCGGGTCCCCGGGCCTGCCTCTTTTGCGCATCCTTCTGAAACGTATGTCCTGCGGGGCGTCAATGTTGACCATGCAAAAGTCGAGGCGTTTTCTCATCTCGTCTATTTCCGCCGGATGGCGCACGGAAGTAACGATGTAGTTTTTCCCTTCTTCGACCCTTGAGAGAACCCTGCTGGCAAGCACTTCGTTGCCTTCGGCGGCCCTCAATTCGGTTCCGACCGCGATAAGGTTCTCGCGAGTGGGCTCGATTCCCCGCTTTTGAAGTTCGAGCCGGAGCTCATCCGAAAGAGAAAAATGGAAAAAACCTTTTTGCTTTTCAATATATTCCGCGGCGGTATCCTTGCCGGCGCAATACGTCCCCGTGAGCCCGATTATCATTTTTACCCCGTTAGAGATAGGTCGCCTGAGGCGACCGTAATTCCTTGAGTTTTCTCGATCGTAACGCACACCCCGTTTATCATAGTTCGACACCCAGACTATTGCTTATATATCTCTAACGGGGTGAATCGCTTTCATTATCTTTTTAGCGCGCCCCGTAACGTCAGGACCGGAAACCGCGCCCGTACCAAGAAGGAATACAACGTTTCTGCCGTAAAATTGTATCAAATTTTTAAGCTTTTCCAAAGTCACGCCACCGCCAACGCACGGGAGGGCCGCATCCACGCCGTTCATCGTGTCACGACAGCCTTTTGCGGCCGATCCGCAGTCTTCTTCGGTCCAGGAGAACCTTCCTCCGAAATGCGGAAAGATCGAGCCGTCGGCGCCCGCAAGGCGCATCAGCTGGCCGTGCAGGCAATAAGCGGATACTCCGGAATCCGGATTTACCGTGAAACTCCCCAGCAGCGCCGGATGGGCGAACACGGGCAAGGAAAGGTCATCGGAACACGAAAGCGACCTCATTATGTCAAACCCCACGATGCCGGGAGCTACGAGGTAGCCGCCAACGCCGTTGTCCTTGGCGTAGCCGGCCCTCTCGAATATCTCATCATATGGGGCGGTAACGTTCGCAAGGTAGAGCGCTTGTTTGCCGGTTTTTTCCTTTGCCTTTTCAACCGCCCACACGCAGTATCGGACCCTGTCCTTGAACCTTGCCGAAGGCTGGTTCGTTATTCCGTGGTCTTCCTTTATTATATCGACGCCGCCGAGGGCAAGTTCGTAGGCGGTTTTCGCGAGCGCTTTGCCGTCAAGCCCCATTGGTTTAAGTATGGCGCAGGCAAGCGGCCTTTCGGGGACCTTCAGAAGCTCCCTTATGCCGGCGGCTCCAAACCTCGGCCCCCTGAAAACGGGAGCGAGTTTCTCTCCGAGCTCGATTCTTTCAACCCTTACCCCCGCCTTCATGCTCGAATTTCCGAACATCACGTTCAACAACTGCGTGAACTCGTACGCCGTCACATCGGGCTCGTATGAAATTCCCGCCAAGAAGCGTCCCTTGCCAAAAGGTTTAAAACTCTCTACTTTGCCATTAACTCGTTCAAGTTTTAACTTCTTTAACTCTATTTCAGGCATCTCAGCCGTCTGCTCCAGACAGATGTCCTTGGCCTTACCGAACGCGTCTTTCTTGTCGCCCGGTACCGAATAAAACACCTTGAAATCACCCATTGAGCCTCCGCAACTCCGGAAATCAGAAAAAAGTGGCTAGTTAAATCATTTTACCTGTCGCCGCTTTTTCCATCGGAAAACTGTTTTTCGTGGCTTGGCCTTGTCCGCCCTCATATCGTTCAACGCAACGATCTTGTCCCTAAGGATCGCGGCCGTCTCGAAATCGAGGTTGTCGGCGGCCTTCCTCATCTCTTTCTCGAGCGTCTGTATAACCGAATCCATCTTCCCCGGCCCGACGTATTCGGCCGAGGCTTCGGCCACCATGTTCGAAAGGCCCTCTTCTTTGGCCTTGTACTGGAATTCCTCGAGGTCGTGCACCGCCTTGACTATGGACTTCGGAGTTATTTTGTTTTTCAAGTTATGCTCGGCCTGTTTTTTGCGGCGTCTTTCCATCTCGGCGAGCGCCCGCTCCATGGACCCGGTAATATTATCGGCGTAAAGTATTACTCTGCCCGAAACGTTCCTCGCCGCCCTCCCGCATATCTGTATCAGGGTGGTCTCGGAGCGCAGGAAACCCTCCTTGTCCGCGTCAAGTATCGCCACGAGCGCCACTTCAGGAAGGTCCAGCCCCTCCCTCAGGAGGTTTATCCCCACGAGCACGTCGAATTTTCCGAGCCGGAGGTTTTTGAGTATCTCTATCCTTTCAAGCGCGTCTATTTCGGAATGCAGGTACTGGACTTTCAGCCCCTTCTCGGAAAAATACTCCGCAAGGTCCTCCGACGTTCTCTTGGTGAGCGTCGTCACCAGCACGCGTTCCCTTTTTTCGACGCAGATGTTTATCTCCTTGACGAGGTCGTCTATCTGACCGTCGATCGGGCGTATCACTACCTCCGGGTCCACGAGGCCGGTCGGCCTTATGACAAGGTCCACGACCTCGCCGCCGGTTTTTTTGAGCTCGTACGGGCCTGGCGTCGCCGAGACGTACACCGCCTGCTTGACGAGCTTTTCGAACTCCTCGAACTTGAGCGGCCTGTTGTCAAGGGCTGAGGGCAGGCGGAAGCCAAAATCGACAAGGGTCTGCTTCCTGCTCCTGTCGCCTTCGTACATCCCCCTGATCTGCGGAACGGTTATGTGAGATTCGTCTATTATCGTCAGGAAATCCCCGGAATTGAGGCCGGAGGCGTAAAAGTAATCCAGCAGGCAGTCGGGCCTCGTGCCGGCGGGCCTGCCGGAGAAGTGGCGTGAATAGTTCTCGACACCGTGGCAGAAACCGGTCTCCTTGAGCATTTCCATGTCATAGCGGGTCCTCTGCTCGAGGCGCTGCGCCTCAAGGAGCTTGCCGCTCCCTCTCAGGATTTTCAGGCGTTCTGCAAGTTCCGTTTCAATATCCTTTAACGCCCGCTCGAGCATGGGCCTCGTGGTTACAAAGTGCCGCGCGGGGTATATGAAGGCGCGGGGCTTCTCGGATATTCTTTTGCCCGTCAGCGGCTCTATCTCCGATATCCTTTCCGCTTCGTCGCCGAAGAACTCTATCCTAATCGCCGTCTCAAGGTAGGCCGGGAATACTTCCACCGTGTCACCCTTGACCCTGAACTTGCCCCTTGCAAACTCGACGTCGTTTCGCTCGTAGTGTATGGCCACAAGGCCGCCCAGGAGCTCGCTTCTCGATACCTTTTTTCCCTTTTCGACATAAACGCATTCCTTCTTGTACTCTGCGGGAGAACCGAGGTTGTATATGCAGGAAACCGAAGCCACTATTATGACGTCGCGCCGTTCAATAAGAGAAGTGGTAGCTTTCAGGCGGAGGCGGTCGATGTGGTCGTTTATGGACGAGTCCTTTTCTATATAGGTGTCGGACTGGGGAATGTAGGCTTCCGGCTGGTAATAATCGTAGTAGGAGATAAAGTATTCGACCGCGTTTTGCGGGAAGAACGCCTTGAACTCGGCGTAGAGCTGGGCGGCGAGTATCTTGTTCGGCGATATGATGAGCGCGGGCCTCTGCGTTTTCTCGATGAGGTTTGCCACGGCGAACGTCTTGCCCGAACCGGTCACGCCGAGGAGCACCCGGGCGTCCCTGCCTTCATTTACGCCTTTTACGAGATCCTCGATGGCTTCGGGCTGGTCTCCCGCGGGCTTGAATCCGGATACTAACTTGAATTTTTTGTCCATCGTAAAAAAACAACAAATTGGTAAAAGTTAAATGGTAAAAGGTAAAAGTTCAAGATACAAAACAAGGGTTCTAACATTCACCATTTACCTTTTACCCTTTACTTTAGGTCTTTTATCCATCTTGTAAACGAAGCGTTTAGCGCCGCCGCGGTGGGGTCGAGCTCAAGCGGCGTTATCGAAACATACCCTTTTTTGACGGCTTCAAGGTCGGTCCCCGGCTCCTCAATGCCGGTAACGAACCTGCCGACAAGCCAATAGTATTTGTGCCCCCGCGGGTCGGTCCGGCATTCTATTTCGTCGTCGTAAATACGCTTGCCGAGCTTGGTTATCCTGTAGCCGTCCACTTTTTTCGGAACGTTGACGTTAAGGTAGATGTTCTCCGGGAACCCCCCGGCAAGGACCCCTTGCGCGATTTTTCTTGCGGCCGCAGCCGCAAGCCTGAAATTCCCTCCCGAAGCCTCGGCCACCGACACCGCAATCGAAGGAATGTTATAAACCGCGCCCTCACGCGCGCCTGCCACCGTTCCCGAATATATGACGTCGTGGCCCATGTTGGGGCCCGAATTGACGCCGGATATCACGAGGTCTATCTTACCCTTCCCGGCCGATATCACACCGTAGCGGACGCAGTCCGCCGGGGTGCCGTTTATGGTGAAGATATTGTTCCCGCATTTTTGCAGGCGTATGGGCTTGTGGAGGGTTATGGAGTGGCTCGTTCCCGAACGCTCCTGATCGGGCACGACGGTTACCACTTTCCCGAGCTTCCTGATCTCTGTTATGAGAGGTTTTAAGCCCGGGCAGTAAATACCGTCGTCGTTGGTTATGAGGATACGTTTCACAGGGCTATATTTTATCAAATTAATGGATTGATGTCAGCCGTAACTGCGGTAATGAGTGATGAGTAATTAGTTCCTGGCTTTACTGCCTGAAAAAACGTCCCCTGCCGCTTGCTTGACTTTCAAAATGCACCGGTCAGGACGCTCTAATATCTCGTGTTCTTTCAAGCGTACTACTTTCCAGCCGAGCCGGTTCAGGAATGAATCCTTTATCTTGTCTTTTTGTTCCTGCATTCTGCCGGAATGCGCTTTGATATTGTCGCATTCAACGGCAACTTTATTCCTATTCCCGAAAACGGCAAGGTCTATCCGGTATCTTCTGCCTTTATCCGAAACGGGGTATTCCTTCAAAGCGCTTATGCCTGATTTTTTCAGATATTTTTCGACTATTTGCTCCGTAGGAGGGACGCCGTAGAGCTGTATTATGTTCCTTGCGGACACAAGCGCTTTGAGCGTCGTGAAACCGAAAGTAATGCGGCGGGGAACGATGTTTTTTACAGGCCGGGCAAGTTTTTTTATTCCCTTAAAACTGATTCTCGCGTAGTCATCCTGCGCCCTGGGATGACCGCTTTCTTCGGGCAGCAGGCCGACCCTCTTCACCGTTTTGACGCCCGAAACACGCCCATAGTATTCTATACGTTTTCCGCTTCCGCCGAACGAGGCAGGCTGATAGAAAGCAACGTGGCTGAACATTCTTTTCGGAAAGTTCCCGGCGGGTATCCTGTACCAGCGTTTTTTCAGAAGCAGACGCAGGTCGCGCCTGTTCTTTATCACGCCTATCAGGACATTCTTATTCTTTCGCATTGTCCTTTTTCCCCGGTTTCGCGGAAAAGAGGAACAGCGCGCTGATAATGAAAAGAGGCAGTGACACGATGAGGAAAGGCGCCGGCGCGCGCCAGGTATGGAAGAAAAACGTGAACACGACGAAAAGAACGGCCGTAGATATCCCGCCGGCGAGAGCGTTTTTAAGGCCGGCCGCGCAGGCAATGACTATCAGCAGGGAAGGTATCAGGTGGATAAAGAATCCCAACCCGAAAGGCGTGTCAAGGGCGAACAAACCCAAAAAACCCGCGAACACGAAACCAGTTATGGATGCAATATTTTTCAAGGTTCTTGTCATATTTGGCAAGGCATTCTGTCACCAGCGTCAGGTATGCTTGCTCTCTTCGGATGGTTTCACGGGACAGGTATTCACGCCTAAAAGCGAGTAAATGCCGCACCATCCCACGACGGCAGTGAATACCAAAATAAGCGCGAGCGCCCCTAGCACCAACGCCAATATTCCCGAGACGAACTTGCCGAAAACAAGCGCCGCTATGACAAGCGCCAAAACCACCCTGACAACCCTGTCGGCCGTGCCGACGTTCTTCTTCATAACTCCCTCCTTTTAGCCTTCTATGAACCCGGGCTTATGCGTCTGTCTCTTTTATCATAGTGCTTCCGATAATGAAGCAGCCGGCGGCGAGTATTACCACGCCCGCCACTGCCAGGTACACGTTTATCATAGGCCCGGCCGCGTAGACCATCGCTCCCCCGAATATAAGTATACCCCCGGCTTTCGGGAATTCCCTGCTTTTCACCAGCACGTAGCAGAAAAGTGTTATCCCGATAAGTATTGCCGCCAGGGACATGTAATGGAACAGCACAACCTGGCCGTGCTTAAAGAATATGGCGTCGCTGAAAAGCGGGATTGACGGCCCGTGACTGGCCACCGCGGGATACACGAACGCCTCCCAGGTTACCTGCGCGGCCTCGAAAAAATACGCCAGCGTTATGGAAACATACCCTAACAGACCCGTAATGCCTGAAGAATCGTAAATTGTCGCGTATACCGCCGTGAAACCGAATATCAAAAGTATTAGCGCCACAAGCGCCAGCGCCGCTATCCAGACATAGTCCGGATCCTTTACTATCACGTAAAAATCCCCCGTTTCCCCGAACGCCGGGAGCAAGGCCGTCCAGAAAAACGCCCACGCCGCCAGCAGCAGAGAACCCGTTATTACCGCCAGGCCGCCCAGTTTCTGCAATGAACGCTTCTGCATGCTATTCTTGCCCTTTCTTGAGGTTATTCTTTCCGATATAGCTCACCTTAACGTCGAGGCTGATGCTCTTTTTCTCCAGTTTCAGGCTCGCGGACCTGTATGAGGGAGGCCCGAACCTGGTTTTTGGATTGTTGGAGGCCCCAACCCCCTCTTTAGGTATGCCGAGCCAGTTTGCGTCCATTTCCATGTTCGCATTTTCGTCGTGGACTACGCTGACCGCGTAAGTGCCGTACGGTATCCCGCTGAAAAAAACCTTCACCGAGCTCCCGGTGATCGTGCTTCTGGCGACCCTGTACGCTTTTTCCCCCTCATCCGGAAAACCTTCGGGGGAATCATAAAGGCTCGCCAGCACGAACCCGGAATCCGAGCGCAAACCGGAAACATTGACCGTTAAATCGCCTTTCCCGTCCTGAGCGCAGACAGTGGGTCCGAACAGCACCATAAACCCGGCGGCAAACATAACCGAATTTTTCCTGACCACTTTATTTAACCCCGTATTTTGAGGAAATCATGCCACTAGTTATGCGGCCTGATTCGTATATGGTGGGAAGCCCGCTCCCCGGATGCGTTCCTCCGCCCACAAGCCAGCAGTTGCCGATCTCCTCGAACTTGTTGTGCGGCCTGAAATACATCATCTGGGCTAAATTGTGAGCGAGGTTGAACGTGGCGCCGAGATAAACATTGTAGCTGTTTTCCCAGTCCTGCGGCATTATCACTTTCTCGACCTTGATGTGCCGTTTTATGTCTTTCAGTTCAGTTCTTTTCGCCAGTGCGTCCAGGACCTTCTCGCGGTAGGCGGCCTTTTCCGTTTCCCAGTCGATGGCCGCCGTATTGTTCGCGACAGGCACCAGCACGTATATAGTTGACCCTCCCTGCGGGGCCAGCGACGGGTCCGTGACGCAGGCGTTCTGAACGTAAAACGACATATTGTCCGAAAGCTTTTTGTTGTAGAATATGTCCTCTATGTTTTTCCTGTATTCGCTTGAAAAGAAAATATTATGATGCGGTATGTCGTATTTCTTGTCCAGGCCAAGGTACAGCATAAACGTCGAACACGAATATCTTTTTTTAGACAGATTTTCCCGTGAATATTTCTTTAAAACTCCGGCCTCCGCAAGAGTGGACATTGCGTGCGCGAAATCCGCGTTTATTATGACCTCGTCTGCAAAAAGCCTCTCGCCGCTGTCAAGCTCGACACCTTTGGCTTTTCCTTTTTCCACCAACAGTTTTATGACCCTGACGCCGAGACGGACCCTGCCACCTTCTTCCTCCACTACCTTTTTCATCGCGTGCGATATCCTGTTCAGGCCGCCCATCACGTGGTACACGCCGAAACTGTGCTCTATGTAAGGTATCATCGTGAAAGCCGCCGGGCACTCCCAGGGCGACATCCCTATGTACTTTGCCTGGAAAGTGAACGACAGTTTCAGGTTTTCCGGCCTGAAATAGTCGCCCAGGTTTCCAAAAAGCGAGCGGCCCAGCGACAAATAGGGCAGGGCCTTGAGAAGGTTTTTGCTGAGAAGCGTCCGCCAGTTTGAATAATCGACTTTAAGGCACGGATACATTTTTTCATATCGGGCTTTTTCTCTTTTCAAGAATTTGTCGTATCCTGAAGCGTTCCCCGGAAACAGTTTTTCGATGCGTTTCTTCATTTCCTCCCTGTCCGTGACCGGCAAAAACTCAAAATCCCCGAAATTCAGCCTGTACATAGGTTCAAGGCGTTTGACGGTAACATAGTCTTCAAGCTTCCGCCCGGCCATCTCGAACATTTCCTCAAGTATGAAGTTCATCATCAGGAAAGTCGGACCGGTATCAAAGGTGTAACCGCCGAGCTCTATCGCGGCGTTCCTTCCTCCGACCTGTTTCTCTTTCTCGATTATCTCCACGTCAAAACCGCGGTGTGAAAGGAGCATCCCCGCGGTAAGCCCTCCGGGGCCGGCGCCGACAATTATTACTTTTTTCTTTAACATGTTATTACCTCTTTTCACCCATATGCGTAGATTATATTATAAATCGAAGCGCTATTCAATAAAGCTGAAAAAATGATACTATATAGTAACCCCTATGAACTGGTTAGGTTTTTTAGGCCTCATCAACTCCATATACGGCAAAGGCTTGCCGGACATCGAAAAAATACAGAAACTCGGCCTTCTTGCCGTAAAAATTGGCCAGGTTCACGCGCTGCGTATTGATTTTCTTTCAAGAGAAAAATGCGAGATCCTGGCTAAACTCTACCGTCAAAATCTCACGCTTGAACCGGCCGATTTTCTTTCGCTTCTTGAAACCTATTCCGGCAGGGACTTCGGGTCCAATTTCTCATCAATAGACCCAAAGCCCCTCGCGTCGGCATCCATAGGCCAGATACACAGGGCAAAGCTGAAAGACGGGCGTGAAGTTGTAATAAAAGCCGTCAAAAAGAACTACAAGGACTCGTTCAAACGCGACGTTGAAAATGTTGAAAAACTCTTTAAAGCCGTCATCTTTTTCTACCCGAAACTGAAAGGAGTGGCAAATCCTCTCGGCATATTGGAAGACATTAAGACTTACACGTTAAGCGAACTCGACCTCACAAACGAGGCCAAAGGCCACGCCGAGTTAAAAAACATATACGATAAATACAAAACATCGTATGATCTGTCTAAGCTGGATTTCTTCCATATTAACGAAGAGTTGTCCAATGAGAACGTGCTTGTTTCGGATTACATAGAAGGCAGGACCTTCGATGAATTGCTTGAAAACGGAGAACTTGAATACTCCAGACTCCTGGATCTTTTTCTCGTCCACGGCACCTACATGTTCGTCGCGGGAACTTTCCACGGGGACATACACCCCGGCAACGTCATATTGAGCAACGATAAAATGTATTTTGTGGATACCGGCTCCATAGGCCGCGTCGGAGACAAGATCCGCCTCGGGCTTCTGTCCTTCTTTGAAGCGTTAAGCTACGATGATTTCGGCCAATGCGCAAAACATCTTCATTCGATGTCAGAAACGGAGCTAACGGCTTCCGATTACCTAAAATATGAGGGAAAATTTCTTGAAATCTACAGGGGTTTTAAAGGTAAAAATGTCGCAGAAGCGAGCCTTACCAGAAAAATGATGGAAACAATCAAGCTCGGGGTCAACTACGGTATGGTTTTCGAACGGGGGATGTTCCCGATAATAAGAAGCCTGATGTACATGGACGGGATGGTGCTCAAATGCAACCCGCAAGCAATGCTTTTAAAAGACATGCAGAAGTATATTAAGTTATTCAGAAAGAATTAGCCTGACCGGACAGATATTTTGCTTTTTTCCCACGGCTCGATTCTCCCTTCACAAACCTTGAAAACAGGGTTTAGGCATATCTTCCCGAAGCTTTTGAGTTTTTCCCGGCCTTTCGAGCGTCTTGCGGCAAGCTTTCTTTTTAAAAGACGAGCTTCGTGCGTTATTTGACCTCTTGTCACCAATATCTTTCTCCGTGAATCCCGCATGCTGATCTTTGTTTTGTTAAATTTGTAATCCCTTTTTTGAGCTTCTGCATAGACTGCCCTTAAGAACGATTCTATGGCCAGCAATGGCGCTTTCGAAGCTTTGAATCTCGATAACTGAGGATGTCTTCTGTAGCCCCTGGTCTTACCGGCAAGAACAGCCTTGGCAAGCAGACCTTCTCTCCACAAGGCAAGAAGACCCTTCACATCAAGATATTTGGGATTCAGGCTCCACAATCTCATCGATTTTTGCTTCCTTGATTCTTCGGCTAAAGCCGGGAATTTTCATTAATATCCATTTTCTTTCGGTTCTTTCCTGTCACAACCGGTGAAAGCAACTGTTTTTTTATCTGAAAGTTCTTCAATGTAACCTACTACCTTAGCCAGACTGGTAACATTGGAGGTCGTGAAGAAGCGGAGCAAGGAACAATTCCGCGAAAAGCCCTCGTGGACCGATCTACGTTATTATTGAGGGGCGCAAAAGAGCCCTCGGGGTGTGGTGAGAAACGTCTTGTATGAGATTCATACTGATCAATTATTTAAAATAATAGCATAATTTCACGCTTAAAAGGTCAAGTCGGGTGTCGGTCTCCGTGTCCCTGGCCGACCTGTTCACAGAGGAGGGCGAACCTGCCGTGCGGAGCTTATCGGGCAATGGTATGTAATACCCGCCACTGGATACCGCCTTTGTCGGCACGACATAAACCGTAGAAGCGCTGCCCCACAAAGCAACATCGCCCGACAATTTCATCGAAACATTAAGCGACGGGGTAAAACCTATCGAGGTCACGCTCGCCGAAAGGGTGTTTATACCGCTGTCTGTGCCCGTGTAGAACACCGCTCCCTCCTCATCGTCAAAAAAGAGGTATTCAGACCCCGCCGCCGCAGGGCGCGGATCGCCGGCGCCGTTCCTGAACCTCATATTCGGATTGTACAGTTCCCACTTGAAAGTATTGAGCGAGGCCGACAACCCGCCCCAGAAGGAAAATTTCTTGAAGAAAGGCCTTCCTCTGCCCTCCAACGCGGTTACGTCGCCCCTCGGAAACGAGACCCCGAGCTCCATCGAACTGTAGAACACCCTGCTGCGGCCCCTTGCGCCGTTGAAATGGTTTTCGGCCTCCAGAGCGTTCAGCATCTGCCTGTATCCGAACTCAATGCCAAGCTTTCCGGCGGTGTATCCGGCGGAAACTCCGATGAGGCCGGTATCGCTTCCGAGTCTTTTGGCCGTGAACGCCCCCTGGGTGAGGTATTCAAGATGGTCGTTGATCCTCTCGAAATCGCCCCAGTCAACCCGCGCCGCTGAATAGTCGCAAAAAATATAGTTTTTGTTCTTCATGTCGGATATATCGAATATATCCGTGGAAAAAAGAGAACCGCATACCAGGCAGTTTATTAAGATTGAAGCCGCGGCGAGATATCCCGTCTTTTTCATTTTCCGGTCCGGTCGGATCCGATAAGGTTCAGTATTTCCTCGGCGAGTTTTTCCTGCGGGAAAACGGCGGGCGGCTCTACGCGCTTCGCCCTGGGCCTGCGGTTTGAAAATTCCCTCCTGATGGCCGAGGACAGAACCCCGGCGTCAAGGTTCTTTTCCGTGATCACGACCGCTTTACCGTCGGATTCCAGCGATTTGGCGTTGAAGTACTGGTGGTTGCCGGTGGCGTGCGGGAACGGTATTAGTATCGAAGGTTTGTTAACGTGCCTGAGTTCCGCCACGGTCGTAGCACCTGACCTTGAGATTATAATGTCCGCGCAGGAGTACGCCTCGCCCATGTCGTGAATATAGGGAAACGCCCTGCCCGGCATCCTTTGCCGGGCAAATTCCCGTTCGGTGTTCTCGAAATCCGCGGGACCCGCGATGTGTATAAATTGCAGGCCGCTTCCGATGTCCTGAAGGTTTTTCCACGCTTCAACCACGGTTGAATTCAGTCTCGCCGCGCCCTGGCTGCCGCCGAAAACAAGTATCGTGAACCTCCTTTCTTCAAGGCCGAGCCGCGAGAACGACCGCGCGGAATCAATGCCGAAAATGTCCTTTCTTACGGGATTTCCCGTGAGGACCGGATTCATTCCGCCGAGGTTTTTCAGACCAGGCTTGAAACTCACGGCTACCTTCGAGGCAAAACGCGAAAGTATCCCGTTGGCAAGCCCCGCGACGGCGTTCTGCTCGTGGATGAGGACCGGGATCCCAAGCGACTTCGCGTTCACCACGACCGGGAACGAGATGTAGCTCCCCATTCCGACGCAGGCCGAAGGCCTTATTTCTTTGAGTATCCTTCGCGCCGATACAAGGCCCGCCGCCAGAACGAATGGGAACCTGATTAACCTCGCGCCGGGAGACCTCGGCAAACCCATAGAAGATATTTCGGCGTACTCTAAACCCCGGCGCGAAAGCATGTCGCGGGCAAGGTCGCCCTTTTTCACAACGAAAAAAGGCCGGTGCCCCCTCGACTTCAATTCCTCCGCGAGGGCTATTCCCGGGTAAACGTGTCCGCCGGTCCCGCCGGCGGCGATGATTATCCTACTTTCTTGAGGCATTTCTCGGCCTTTTTGAGATATTCAGCAGTATTCCCACCGATGCGAGGTTAAGCACGAGCGCCGTGCCGCCGAAAGAAACGAAAGGAAGCGGCAGGCCCTTTGTCGGAACAAGCCCGCAGGAAACCGCCATGTTCATCACTGCCTGCACGGATATCATAAGCGTTATGCCCAAGGCAAGAAGGCTGCCGAAGTAATCCGCGCTTTTCCGCGATATGTTCCATCCGCGCCAGGCGAAAAAGACAAAAAGAAGGATCACGAAAACGGTGCCCGCGAAACCGAGCTCTTCGCCTATTATAGGAAAAATAAAGTCGGTGTGGGGCTCCGGCAGGTAAAGCAGTTTCATCTGGCTCTGGGCGAGCCCCTTGCCGAAAAAACCGCCCGACCCGAGAGCGAGCAGGGACTGGTTAAGCTGATACGAGCCGGAGTTAATGTCCCCCCAGGAGCCCAAAAAATCCCTGATGCGCTGTATCCTGTAGGGTTTCCTGATTATCTCAAAAGCCACGAGCGGCAACACCGCCGCCCCGAGCGCGAGGATATACTTGACGCTCGTTCCGCCTACAAAAAGGAGCAGAATACCGACAATAACCATGATCAACGGCGTGCCGAGGTCCGGTTCCATAGCCACAAGGAACGAAAACAGCCCCACGAGGATAAGGGGCGGGGCTATGCCAGCCCAGTTCTTCAGCTTGCTCTTTTTTCTGTCAAGATAGTCGGCCAGCGCGATAATAAGCACGAGTTTTGCCAGTTCGGACGGCTGAAAGCTCAGAGGCCCCAGCGAAAACCACCGGCGCGCTCCGCCTTTCGCGGAACCCACAAAAAGAACGAGGATGAGCAGTATCACGATCGCGAACACGGCGGGTTTCGCGAAGTCCTGAAGACGGTAGTATTTGAAATTAGAGAAGAAAAACAGCGCGGCCGCGCCTACCAGCACCCAAATAACGTGCTTTGTCACGAAAAGGTACGGAGCCTGCCACCTGACATCGGCCATTATGACGCTTGAGGAAAACACCATAACCGTCCCGATGACCGTAAGTATCGCGGTGACGAAAAGAAGCACATAATCGAATGAATCGGACGGGGCGCCTCTTGCCATCTTATAGACTCTTGACGAGCCTCTTGAAGTGAAGGCCTCTTTCTTCGAAATTCTTATACTGGTCAAACGAGGCGCAGGCCGGCGAAAGAAGCACTACATCGCCGCCGGAAGCTATGGTCGAAGCGAGCCTCAGGGCGTTCTTCATGTCCCTGCAGTCGTACATCCTCGCAGCGCCTTTGAGCTCTTCCTTGATCCTTGGGGCATCTTCGCCTATCAATATTATCCCTTTAGTTCTTTCCTCGACATATTGTCTCAAGGGGCTATAGGGCGCGCCCTTTCCTCTTCCGCCGAGGATCAGCCAGACGCTGCTGTCGAAAGATTCAAGCGCCACGCGGGTAGAATCCACGTTCGTGGCCTTTGAATCGTTATAGTACTTAACACCCTTCACCTCTCTGACGAATTCTATTCTGTGCTCGACCCCCTTGAACGAATTTATGGTCTTCTCTATTACCGGACCTCTTATGCCGGCGCATACGCAGGACGCGGCCGCCGCAAGTATATTGTCGATATTATGCATGCCCGGCATCATAGGCACGACTTTCAGCACGGCTTTCTTCGTTCCGGTATTCACGCGTATCACGCCGTCCTTGTAGTATGCCCCTTTTTCAAGCTTCCTCCTGTTCGAGAAGAATACGACCTTCGCGGGGCATTTCCTTGCGATCCGTAAAAGCGTTCTGTCCTCATAATTGAGCACGCAGAAATCGCCCTGCGTCTGATTCAGAAAAATCCTCTTTTTGGCGCTGACGTATTTCGCCATAGTCCGGTGATGCTCTATGTGGTCGGGCGTTATGTTAAGGATGACCGATATGTCCGGGTGAAAATAAAGCGAGTCCTCGAGTTGGTAGCTCGACATCTCCATCACTACGGAAGTCTTTTTGCCTATATTAAGTGCGTAATCGGAAAGCGGATTGCCTATGTTTCCCGCGACGATCGCCTTTCTGCCAGCGTTCCTGAATACTTCGCCGATAAGCGTCGTTACCGTGGTTTTACCGTTGGTGCCTGTTATCGCGACGAGCCTTCCGGGCCTTGAATACCTTAGCGCGAACTCCACCTCGCTTATGACCGGGATCTTCTTCCGCCGGGCTTTCTTGAGCACGCCGATATTGCCGTGCACGCCCGGGCTCTTGATTATCATTGACGAACCCAGTATCCTGTCAGAATGCCCGCCGAACTCGAGTTCTATGCCGTTCTTCAGACCCTTCAGCTGCGAAGCGCACTCTTTTTTCGCCCTTGTTTCCGTGATGAATACCTGCGCCCCGAGCTCGGCCGCGAGATTTGCCGCGGCAATGCCCGATTTCGCAAAACCGATTATTCCTATTCTTTTGTTTTTGAGAAATTTCTTCATTTTAAAGGTACTATCTCAGCTTGAGCGAAGCCAACGCGACAAGCGAAAGAATTATGCCGATTATCCAGAATCTCACCGTGACCTTAGTCTCCGAAAGGTTGCAGAGCTCGAAATGGTGGTGCAGCGGGGCCATCTTGAAGACTCTCCTTCCGAAACGCCTGAACGAATATACCTGAATAATGACGGATAGGGCCTCCGCGACGAAAACCCCCCCTATAACGACCAGTATAAGCTCCTGCTTGATGAAAATCGCCGTCACGCCGAGCGCGCCTCCCAGAAAAAGGCTCCCCGTATCCCCCATGAAGACCTGCGCGGGATATGAATTGAACCACAAGAATCCCAGGCCCGCGCCGAGCATCGCGCCTAGAAAAACGGTCAGTTCGCCTGCGCCCGGGACAGGCACGACCCTCAGGTACTGCGCTATCTTCATATGGCCGGCAAAGTAGGCGAACAGGCTCAAGGTTATCGCGGCTATCGAAAGGTTACCGATGGCAAGCCCGTCAAGCCCGTCGGTCAGGTTGACGGCGTTCGAGCTTCCGACAATTATCACTATGACCAGCAGGATATAAAGGAAAGAAAGTTCGATAAAAGTGCTCTTCAGGTATGGTATGTTCACCTTGGAGATGAACTCTGGATTCGGCGGGAACATCCAGAGGTACGTGGCCACGCCTATCGCGAGCAGCATCTGTCCCGCCATTTTTGCCTGCGGGTTCAGTCCTTTCGGGTTTTTTTTCACCAGTTTCAGGTAATCGTCCCAGAAACCTATGAGGCCCAACCACACCGTGCATACAAGGGCCACGATTATGAAACGGTTATCCAAGCGCGCCCAGAGCAAAGTCGATATCACCATGGAAACCAGTATCATCAGCCCGCCCATCGTGGGCGTGCCGGACTTCGCAAGATGCGCCTGGGGCCCGTCCGTGCGGATCGTCTGCCCTATCTTCAGTTTCTTCAGGTAGTCTATCAGGTAGGGTCCGACTATGAAGCTGAAAACAAGACTCGTCAGTATCGCACCTCCCGCCCTGAACGTGATGTACTGGAACACGTTCAAAGGGGAAAACACTTCATGCAGCGGATAAAATAAATGATAGAACATTTCTCACCTGTCCATTATGCCGTGCCGGCCGAATATATTTTCGACTACTTCCTCCAGATGCATGCCCCTCGATGCCTTGAAAAGCACGACGGTATCAGAAACAAGATGCCTGTCGAGCTCGCCTTCGAGGTCCTCTTTTTTCAGGTAATGTTCCGCCGGAACTCCTTTAAGCCCGTCTATCGCTTTTATCATCATCGGGCCGTAAAGAAATATCTGGCTGAGCGACTGCGTCGCTAAAAAATCCCCGAGTTTCTCGTGTTCCGCTTCCGCCTCGGAACCGAGCTCAAGCATGTCTCCGAGCACAACTATCTTGTTCTTGTCGGGAAACGCCTGAATGAAGCTCTGCACAGACTCTCTCACGGAAAACGGGTTCGAATTGTAGGCGTCGTTTATCACGACGGCTCCGGACACGAGTGTCGTTACTTCCATCCTCATTTTAGGAAGGCTGAAACTCTCGATACCGCTTTTTATAATGTCCATGCCCATCCCCAGCTTCCAGGCGCAGGAAGCGGCGGCAAGCGCGTTATAGATGTTGAATTTGCCGTACATGGGAAGCTTTATATCCGTCACGTTGCCGTTAAGATGCAACCTGAATTCCGGGAACCCCGGCCACAGTTTTATGTCGGCGGCAAAAACGTTCGTTTTCGTGTTTATCCCGTAACGGATGGTTTCTACCTGCGGGTTGAGCCTTGAGAGGTACTGGTCGTCGGCGTTCAGAACGACGAATCCGCCGGACGGCAACCCGTCTATCAGACTGCTTTTTTCCTTGAGCACGCCTTCCTTGTTTTTGAAATTCTCAAGGTGGCACGCTCCTATGTTGGTTATAATCCCGGCTTCCGGCGCGGCGATCTCGGTAAGCCTTTCAATTTCGCCGGGCCACGAGGTTCCCAGCTCCACGACGGCATACTTGTGGCTTGAATCTATCTGAAAAAGCGTGAGGGGAAGGCCTATCTGATTGTTGAAATTCCCGACCGTCGAAAGGGTCGGGCCTTTTTTGCTCAAGATGGAATAAAGCATTTCCTTCGTGGTCGTCTTGCCGTTGGAACCGGTTACCGCAATGACGGGTATTTCCCATTTTTTTCTGTAATAGCCGGCAAGGTCGCCCAGCGCTTTCGTAGTATCCTTCACCTTTATTATCGCGGGGAACACCGGATTGACCGGGGCGGGAGTCCCGAAATCCACGTCGCTCCTGGATATGACCAGCCCCGCGGCCTTCTTGTCTATCGCCTGTTTAAGGAAATTATGCCCGTCAAAATTCTTCCCCGAGATCGCGAAAAAGAAATCGCCTTTTTTTATTCCCCTCGTGTCGATTGAAATATTTTTGACGTGCCCGTGGGGATCGCCGAGCATGAATTCGCCCCTGGTGGCGTTCACGAGTTCCCTGATGTAAATGTTATCCATACCCTAACCTATTTTCCTTCGGAGACCGCGCAGGCGCGCCGCGAGTTCTCCGCGGCCGAAATGTATTTCCGGGCCATTTCCACGTCGTTAAAATGCACGCGCTGGTCGCCTATTATCTGGTATGTTTCGTGGCCCTTGCCGGCTATCAGTATGATGTCGCCTTTGGCGGCCATGTTGACCGCGGCGGCTATGGCCTGCTCCCGCTCGACAAGCACCTGATAGTTGCTCCTGTGCTTGCGCCTGATGCCGACCTCGATATCAAGGGCTATGCGCTCCGGGTCCTCTGTCCTCGGGTTGTCGGACGTAACGAACACGAAATCGCTCAAGTCTGTCGCCACGTCTCCCATCACGGGGCGTTTGGACCTGTCCCTGTCGCCCCCGCAGCCGAAGACCGTCACCAGTCTTGCGGGATTCAATTCCTTCAGGGCTTCAAGAACGTTCCTCAGGGCGTCGTCAGTATGGGCGTAATCCACGACGACAGTGTAGTTCTGCCCGCAGTCTACTTTTTCAAGCCTGCCCGGAACCTGCTGAACGTTCTCGAGAGCGCTTATCGTGCTTTCAAACGGCACGCCGAAACCTACCGCGCTCGCGACACAGGCCAAAGCGTTATAAACGTTGTGCCTGCCCAGGTGCGGCAGTTCGACCTTCCTCCTGCCCAACGGCGTCTGAACGAGAAATTCCGACCCGCGGCTCGAGGCGCGTATGTTTTCAGCGCAATAATCCGCCTTGGGCGAAAGACCGTATGTCACCACCCCGGCTCCTTTGACAAGCGGGATGAGCTTGTTGCTCCAGGGATCGTCTATGTTTACGATGGCTGTCTTTGGAAAGTTTTTTTCGCCTGACTTCAACGAGGTAAAGAGCTTCGCCTTGGCCGAGAAGTAATCCTCCATCGTCCTGTGAAAATCGAGGTGGTCGCGCGTAAGATTGGTAAAAATCGCCGTATCGAACTCAAGCCCCCTGACCCTGTCGAGTTCAAGGGCGTGTGACGAGACCTCCATCACGCAGACGGCGACTTTTTCCCTGGACATCTCTGCAAGCATCCTGTCGACATCAAGCGACTGGGGGGTGGTATTGAGCGCGGGAATTACTTTTTTAGCGTAGCGGTAGTTTATCGTTCCAATGACGCCGGTGGCCTTCTTGTTCCTCGAAAAAATCGATTCAAGCATGTACGTTATGGTTGTTTTTCCGTTCGTTCCAGTAACTCCGATGAGATGAAGGTTTTTATCGGGATGCGAATAGAAATTAGAACTTATGTCGGCCATGGCCTCGGCCGGATTTTTCACCTCGACCTGTACCGCTTTTATCCCGGGGATCTCCGCGTCCGCTATCACGCACACGGCGCCCTCCGACACGGCCTTTGCGGCAAAGCTCCTGCCGTCCACGTGCTGTCCGGAAAGAGCTATGAACGCGTAGCCCCGCTTGACCTTTCTTGAATCGTAGGTTATGCCTTTTATTTCGATATCGGCGTCGCCTTTAACTTTTGAATCGATATTTTTCAAGATTTTCGACAATTTCATTATTCCCTCTGCTCTTTTTGTTATTGCCTGTAAAAGACCGGCCAGCGCCGCGCGGGCTTCCGGTCACTCCTTACGCTGCCCCGCGTTGCACAGTGTCACGTTCTTCTTGTCCGGAGCTATCCGCAGATAAGAGGCCGTCCTCCCGGCGATCCTTGAAAACACGGGCGCGGCCCTCGATGAGGCCCAGTAGTCGCCGAGCGGTTCGTCGAGCATCACAAAAATCGTGAGCTGCGGGTCCGATATGGGAAGCGCGCCGCAGAACGAAGCCACGTATTTGGACGAAGAATATTTTCCCGTGGCAGGGTCTCTCTTCTGCGCGGTGCCAGTCTTTCCGCCTATGCTGTAGCCTTGCACCTGCGCCGCCTGCCCCGTTCCGTTTTCAACGACGTTAACAAGCATTTTTTTCAGCGTTTCAGCGGTCTCTGGCGAGATTATCCTCCTGACTTCCCTTTTTTCATTGGTCCACGCCTTCAGGTTCGAAGGGTTTTTTATCTGCCTTACTATCTTGGGCTCAAGCAGCATTCCGCCGTTAATCACCGCTGAATACGCGTTGATCATCTGCAGCGCCGTCACGCCTACTTCCTGACCGAACGATATCACCGGGAGTGAAAGTCCGCTCCATCGTTCGGGAGGTCTTAGGATTCCCGGTGTTTCGCCCGGGAGGTCTATGCCTGTCCGGCTGGCAAAACCGAACTGTCGGACGTATTGATACATTTTTTCCTTGCCCAGACGCTGTCCTATCTTGGCGGCGCCTATGTTGGACGAGTATTCCATGATCTGCGACGCGTTCAAAAAACCTTTTTTCTCGTGATCCTTGATGACGTGCCTGTAAACCTGGTATTTTCCGTTCTCGCACCAGATATTCTCTTTCAGGTTCACGGCATTTTCTTCAAGCGCGGCGGCCATTGTCACCAGTTTAAACGTGGAACCCGGCTCGAATATATCGGTCACGGCAGGATTCTTGAGAAACTCGCCGGAATCGGAAAAATCTCCGGGATTGAAGTTCGGCCTGCATGCGAGCGCCAGTATTTCCCCCGTGTTGGGGTCCTGCACTATCGCGATCGCCCGCTTTGCCCCGGATTCCTTCCATGCTTTCTCTATTTCCTGTTCAGTTATGAATTGAATATTACGGTCTATCGTAAGAAATACGTCGGAACCTTTAGATGAACCGGGGTCGATGATCTTTTCGGAAATCTCCCGCCCCTTGCCGTCCCTGTAACTAACACCCTTGACGTTCTTCCCGGCAAGGAACGAATTGCAGTAATACTCGATACCTTCAAGTCCGCGGCCTTCCCGTCCCACGACACCGAGCACGTGGCAGGCAAGCTTTCCTTCGGGATAGCAGCGTTTTACCCCTGGTATGAAACCGACGCCCCTGACACTAAAACCCTTGGCTTTTTCGGCCTGCTCGTAATTCAGGTCTTTTGCGGCCGGAAGGTAAGCGCCCGTTTCCTCGGCGATCTTTTTGTCGCTTACTTCAATCTCGATGCCGGCCTTCGCGAGCTCCGACCTCGTGCGCGCTATATCCGTTATCATCCTCGGGTCCAAAAAAAGAGCGAAATTCTTGACCGTCATAGCCAGTATTTTACCTGATCTGTCGTATATGCCGCCGCGTGAAGAGAGCTCGGACCTTTCCCTGAAAACCATTCTTTCCACTTTATTCTTCAGTTCTTCGTGATTCCAAACCTGTATGAAGAACAGCCTGACGCCCACTGTGAAGAACAAGAGCGAGATAATTACTACGACAAAAGCCATCCTGTACCTGTTTGGCATCGGCCTTCCTTATTCAGAGATCGTCCTGCAATCCTAATCGGAAAGATAAATCTTTCTTTTATCGTCGGGTACTATCAGCTTCCTTGCCTTGGCAACCTTGTCGAGACGCTCCATAGAAAGCAACGTGTTGATCTTCAACCGCCAGGTTTTATTCTCCTGCTCCCAGGTTTCACATTCCTTCTTTACGCCGTCTACCTTGTAACCGAGCCTGACCGCCTGTGTTTGCTGCCAGACATAGAACGCGAGGATGAACGCGGCGATAATAAGAATGCTGAAATATCTTGCGGCCATCAGACCCTTTCCGCCGCTCGCAGTTTGGCGCTTCTCGCGCGCGGGTTATTCCTGATTTCCGAGTCTTCCGGGAAAACTACTTTTTTCGTCAGGACCGTGAGCGAACCGCTCCCCGCCATATCCCTGAAAGCGTTTTTTACTATCCTATCTTCCAGCGAGTGGTACGATATTATGACGGCCCTTGAACCGGGCAGAAGCAATCCGGAAAGACCAGCCATAAGTCTTTCGAGATTTCCGAGCTCATCGTTCACGAATATTCTCAGCGCCTGGAACACACGCGTGGCCGGGTGGATTTTTTCTCTTTTACCGACCGCGGCATAGACCACCCGGGACAGATGTTTCGCGGAATCTATCCTCGACAGCTTTCTTTCGGCGGCTATCGCCCTGCTTATCTTTCTGGAATGTCTTTCTTCGCCGTATTTAAAAAATATGTCCGCGAGCTTCTCTTCTGGATACTCGTTTATCACGTCCCCGGCGCTTTTCCCCGAGGCGGGATCCATCCTCATATCAAGCGTTTCTGAATCGAACCCGAATCCCCTTGTTTTTTCTTCCAGCTGATGCGACGATACTCCGAGATCAGCGATCATTCCGTTCACTTTCTCCGACCCGGCCCTCCTAACGACTTCCGAGGACATTGAAAAATTTTCTTTTAAAATACTCAACCTCGCTCCGTATGCCTTAAGTCTTTCTCTTGCAAATTCCAGCGCCTCTTCGTCCCTGTCTATTCCGATAACCCTGAGACCGGGGTATTGTCTTAAAAGCCTCTCCGAGTGTCCTCCGCCCCCAAGCGTGCAATCGAGGTAAAGGCCCGCGGGGTCCGTCACAAGATACTTTTCAACCGTCTCCGCCATCACAGGAAGATGATACATCGGCCGCATCCCTTAAATCTCAAGTTTTGTCGAGAGTTTCTTGTAGGACCTTTCGGCGGTTTCAGCGTAATATTTCTTCCAGCGTTTCTGGTCCCATATCTCGATCCGCGTGCCGACCCCGAGTATGACTACGTCGCCCTTTATCGAGGCGTTCTCTTTTAGCCCCTGCGGTATCAATATCCGCCCCTGGGAATCCACTGTGACCTCGTGCGCGCCCGACAGCATAGCCCTCTTGAACGCCCTTTCCTGCGTTTTATCTTCGAGCGAGAGGTTCTCGAGCTTGTTTATGATTCCCGCCCAGCCCTTCTTGTCGAAAAGATAAAGGCAGCCCTCAAGACCCCTCGTAATTATGAAAGAAACGTTCCTGCCGCGCAGGTCGACGGGCAGAAATATCCTGTTCTTGGGGTCGATGGAATATACAAACTCACCAATATACATTTTTACCTACATTTCACCACTTTTCACCACTGTGGAAAGTATACTAAATAAGCCCGTAGCTGTCAAGGATGCGTGCAAAACATTTAACATCGAATTTCAGCGGATTTAGGGTTACGGAAAGCTTTCAGAAAGGCCTGTGGAAAATTTGTGGATTACCGCGTCTGACAGCGAACGTTTTTTATGGGATTCTTGGCAGGTAATTACCGGGTTTCCAGCTCGCCTATGGCCTGATCGCACTGCTTAGCGCGCGTTAAGTCCAAGGATTTGGCTTTTTTGTAGCTTTCAACGGCTAGCGGCTTCTCCCCCTTGCCGGAGTAGGCCTGTCCGAGCCCAAAATACGCCGCGGCGTACTTCTTGTTGAGCTCGACAGCCTTTTTGAAATCATTGAGCGCCGACTCGAAGTCCCGCCTTGACAGGAATATGGTCCCCCTGTTGTAAAACGCCGCCGCCAGAGTGGAGTCGAGCGCTATGACCGTGTTCAGGTCCTCGAAAGCCGCGTCGAAAGACTCCTTTTTGATGCAGGCCGTTGCCCGGCCGAGGTAGCTCAGAGCGTTGCCCGGATCGTGATCAAGCGCCTTCGTGTAGTGGTTTATTGCCGCGTCCGTGTCGCCTTTCTTGAACTCCACGTTCGCCCTGTTGCAGAGTTCAACTGCCGTTTTCTTGTCCTGTGAAGTCACTTTTTTCTGTTCCTGCTGCGTTTTTTGTTCTATTTCAGGGGCTTTCTGCGCGGGCGCCGGCTTCTGGGCCGGTTTGACCTCTTCCTGCTGCTTTGGTTTCTGCTGAAACCCCGGTTTCGTTTCAGTTTTCATTGCTGGTTTTGTTTCGGGCTGCGGTTCCGGTCTCATAACTGGTTTTGCTTCGGGCTTGGCTTTTTGTTTTTCCTCGTACACCGGCTTCTGTTCTATCTTAACGGGTTTGCCGACGCCCTTGACCGGCACGGGCCCCTTCGGTTTTTTCTCCTTCTTTCCCAAAACACCGAAGATCTTTTTGAAAAACCCCGGCCTTGATTCCTTTTCTTCGGGCTGAGACCTGACGACTATGGGTTTTTTTTCGGATTGCTTAGTTTCGGGCTTCTCGCCGGGTTTTGGTTCGGTTTTACGTTCCGGCTCTACATCGATTTTCGGTGCCGGTTCGGTTTTTACGGCCGGTTTTGACTCGGTTTTCGGTTCTGGTTTCGGTTCTGGTTTCGGTTCTGGTTTCGGTTCTGGTTTCGGTTCTGGTTTCGGTTCTGGTTTCGGTTCTGGTTT
>JAFGGC010000008.1 GCA_016930715.1 Endomicrobiales bacterium | reverse complement strand
GGCATCTGGTCGGGTTTCGCACCGGTCCTGTCCAGCGCCGCTTCTATGAGAGCGCCTATCTCCTGTTCGGTCAGGCGTATGCCGCCTTCTATTATTACCTCCACTTCATATGCCTTCATCAGTCCGGCCTTAACCTTCACTTTCGTCGGACCCGACGCTCTTCCTTCCCGCACCAGCTTCATTCCGAAATCCCTTACCTCGCCGGCGTTCTGAAACAATATTCTTTGTCCGTCCTTTTCCGAATGCCTTGAATGGTACGGACTCCCTTCCCGCAGGGCGCTCCACTCGGCTTTCACCGGCGCGTCTGTCTCAGCCGGTTCGACTTCAACGGCGCTCGCATCCGCTGCTTCTGCTGTTGTTTCGACCGCGCTCTTTTCGAGCGCATCCGCGAGATCCAGAATGAAATTGTTCAATCTTTCATTTTTCGTGAACCAGTTTCCCGGGCTTCTCTCAAGGCGCGAGAACCACTCCTCCAGCTCGCTCGAGACCTCCAGCCCGTCGAAAAGCTTCATTATGTAGCTCGCGAAATTCCTGGATTTCAGATGGTCGTACAGCGCATTGTACCCGTTCTCTTCCTCTATCTGCAGTTTTTTCGCGATGAATTTCCTGAGCCCGGCGGTCTCGGCCGGTCCGTGACCGTTGAAATGATAAGGATGGACACCGTTCCTTCCGTCATACAAAAGGGCCTTTACGACCGCGGAGTTCCCGTCCACGGCCCTGACTATCGCCTCCTTTGTCTGTCTATCCTGTTCCAGTTCCTCGTTGTCGTGCTTCACTATTCCGTCGTAGTTTCTTAGATATGCGGCACAGCTCAATAGGTAGTAAAGGACCCTGTTGAGTCTCACGGATGTTGCGCAGTGTTCGTAGAAATCGTCGTTGCGCTTCTGCCATACGTCTATCGCTTCGTCGAAGGCGTCTCCCCAGTCCTTCGGGCTGTTGCCTTTCGGTATTATCGTGTTGCCCTTGCCGGGCTTTTTCCAGTCAAGCCTCAAACCCTGCGCCATTATTATGCCTTCGTTATACGGCGGGCTCATCTGAAGACCGCCGTTCGCGGAGATGTCTTCTTCCGTGTATTCCGCGGCCCCCGTGCCTCTCGTGGACGGCTGGAATTGTATGTCCATCGCGGACAGGAACGCTATCTTCTGGTCCGGAGTGTAGAATTTAACGAACTGGAAAGAACCTTTATACTCTTCCGGATGCTGTTTCTTGAGCTCCTTTATCGTCCTTTCCCACTTCTCGAGTTTCAATGCCAGGTTGTTGCTCTCGTCCGTGCCCTGGTGGAGCCCGAATATCACAAGGTCGCCGCCTTTCTTCACGATCCTTAAAACGTTTTCCCAGGTCGTCGCCGTGGCATCGCGGAAGTTGTCCGTTGAATTCCTTGCTTCTTCCGGCGACTGCGACTTTGGGTCGCCCATAGCTTCTTTTTCCTCGACAAGTCTCCTCGCGTTGCCTATCAATATCCTGTCTGCGTGCACCTCAAGCTTATCCCCGGTCGAAGTTGTTATGCCCATATCGTTCAATGCGTTTTTTCTGGTCTTTTTGACTGCTTGTATCTGTTTCGCTTCAGGGCGTTCCACGTCCGCTTCCGGAAAAAGCTGATTCAGCGTCTGCCTGAAATATTTCGCCATCATTTCAGGAACAGCGCCGTTCGTGATGGCTCTTAAAACGGCCCCGGGATACCAGTTCCACTTCAAGAGATCGGCCCTGTGCTGTTTGGCCACCGTTCCCGCGACCCGCGGCAGCCTGACGCCGCCGGCGGAGTAGTTCACGTTGCCCTTCTGGTTAAACGCCGGGAACAATCTCTTCTTTATTCCCATCAGGAATCTCAGCGGCGAATTTGTCGGTTCCGTGGCGTCATACATCGGGTACATCGGACCGACGTTCCTGTACGTGTGGGTCGTGAAAAACATCCTTCTCACTATACTCATCATTACCGGATTGTCCGCGTACCTGCTCCTCACCATCGCCTCGAAAGGCCCCGTTTGGCCGTCGTTGGTGTGGACGATCGGCGGTTTCCACTTGCCCCCGAGCTCCTTGAGTCTTTTTGTTTCCACCATATTTATCATTTCCGCCGAAGCGGCGCATAAAAAGGCCGTGAATTCCTCCCAACTGATGGGATTAAAGGGTTTTTGGTAATTATAGAGCATCTTCGTGAACTTCGAATTGCCGTCGCTCTGAATATCCTTCACGAGCAGAGACGGCACCCCGGCAGGATCGATGCCCATGCTGACCGAAACATTGACCGGTTTGTCCCCTATTACCACGCTGCAGCGGAACAATTCCTGTATGTCTGTGAGCTTGGTCGGGCTTTCTTCAGAATAATCAAGAGGATTTTTTTCCGGGTCTTCCCTGTCGCTGCGGTACTGGTATCCGGGCTCAACCGTCTCAATGTCCGCGCCAAGCTCCTTCATTCCCCTCGAATGAAAGACCATAACGGGGCCGAGCCCGCCGGACCAGTGCGATTTCTCGGCCGCGACGAAATATACCTTTACGCCTTCGAGATTCGGCGCCTGTTCTCTTAACCAGTCCTTCGGGAATATCCTGTTCATAAGAAGAATGTCGTCGGCAAGGACCGGTTTCCTTGCCATCCTGTACTTTGCGCGGATTATCCTGATTATCTCGTCCTCCTCTTTCCTCGTCAGCTGGACTATTGCCTTTAGCACAGGCCAGGGAGCTTCAACGGGATAATCTCTGCCTGTTATTTCCACTATCTTCGAATACTTCTCTATGAAGGCGACCGTTTCGTTATACCTGAAGCTTCTAGTGATAGGGTCCTTGCAGGCCATCAACTCGTCAATTATCGCGTCTATGTTCATCGTGTCAAGTTCGCCCGCGGGAGCTTCCGTCGGGGCCTGCCCGCGGAATACCGCCTTAAATATGGTAAAAGAGAGGCCTATAAGCGTCGCCAATCCGAACTTTTTCCTGAATTCACTTAAAGAGTCTTTCATTGAATAAACGGCCGCTTTCACCATCTCCCCTGTTTTGTCACGGTAAGCCCTTTTGACTTCGGATAAGAAACCGCCGTTATCCACGTAACCGCCCAGAAGACCGGTGGTTTTATTGATATGCACGCCGCGTTCTATCATCAGGTCCACTATCAGTTCCACGTCGAACTCGGTTCTTTCGTCTTTCATGCCGGCCTCGTGCCTCATTTCGTGGGCCATCAGCCAGATAAAGAGCAATTTTGCGGCCTCTTTGTTTGTTTTGGCCATCTCGAACAACGTCCTGTTTATGCCTATGAACGCGTTCATCGAGCAATCTTCGGAGAGATGCTTGCTTTTCTTGGCGGCTAGCAGGCTGAGCAGTATCCTTTTATTCTTTATGGAATCCGGGTCAAGGTTCAGTTCGCGTTTTTTCCACGTTGTCAGCGCGGCGTACGCCCTGGACACCAGGCTTCCGAGCTCCTCCTCGTCTATTCCCAACCCCCTGCAAAGCTCATCCATCTCTGCCTTAGTCATTATCAGCATGTTGTTCAGCAAGTGTTCTCCGTCATCCAGCACGTTGGGTACGCTTATCTTCTCGCTGCCGCTTCTTTCCGTTATTTCCGCTGTTACGTCAACTTCCTCTCTCCTGCCTTTCAGTATCAAGGCGTTAAAATGAAGAGCGGCGGTTTCGAGCTCTTCCACGACTGCCAGTCCGTTTTCAACATTTATCCGGTACACTTTCCCGGCGCGTACGAACCTGGATTCTCCTTTTTGCTGGTCGTATATGAACGCGCTTTCAGGGTCTAACTCCTGCAACACATCGTTGAGTTTCTCCGCCGCGGATTTCTTGTCGTCCGTTCCGTCAAATATCTGCGGCCATTTCCCCTCTATAAAACCGACCTGGACCTGCTCTATTCTCTGCTCCCTGGACATTGCGGCCAGCCCCTGCGTGGCCTTCATTATCGCCATACCTTGAGCGTTTATCCTTGCCTGTTCCTTTATCAGCCGTTCGTAAACCGTGGTTGAGAATTCCGTGCCGGACGTGACATTGGGAGTTATGACGACATATGAAAGCCTGTTCTTGTTGAGAAGCTCTACCAGCCCTTTTGTATGGAACCCGCCCGTTAGGACGGCTATGACCCTGCCTTTCCTTATCATTTTGTCGGCGCTTTTCTCGTCATTGCCGCCCGAATAACTTATTTTTTCGCCTGACAACATTCTTGACAGGAATATCGCGTTCCTGCTCCCGTTGACCCTGTAGTATTCGTCGAGAAGCGCCTGCGCCCCTTCCAACGCGAAGAGCTCGTCGTTGCCGACGTACTTTGACCATAACAGCTTGAATCTTTCCCTGTTCTCCTTCACTTCTGCGTGATTCTCAGGGCTCACCTGTCCGGCAAGGTAATCACTGAACGCGTCAAGATAGAAACCCAGATAAGCGGTTTCTTTTTCGCTGACGCTTCTGGCGTTGAAATCGAAAATGCTGCGCACTAGACGTTCTTCTTCCCTCACGAGCTTCTGGGTGTTGACTTCCTGGTTTTTTTCTATGAACTCGAAGAATCTCTTCAGGTGCCTGTACGCGCCGCCTTTCCCGGCGGATTTATTGAAATGAGCTGACAGGTTCAGGTAAAACTCGTCGTGCCTTGTCGGATCGTCGAGATTCTCTTTCAGCCTTGAATATTCGCTGAACGATACCTTCGCGCGGAGTTCCTGCATGTAGCGCTGCAGTTCGGAAGAGATCCTTCCGTAATCGAGTTTCTTCTGGAGTTCCATTATTTCAAGAAAACCCGAGATGTTTCCGTATTCTTCCAGGTATATCCCGGATTCTTCCGCGTATTTTATGAGTAACTTGTAGTACTTGCTCGCGCTGACGCTTCCGGACCTGAAATCCTCTACCAGCCTTTTAAACCTCTTGTTCCTGTTGCCCAGATAGATTTCGCCGAGCGACTCCACGCGCTTCCTGAGCTCCTGGATCTTGCCTGAAAACTCTTCTTTCCGCTCAAGGATCCTTGCGAGCCGTTTCGAATTCCTTTCGTAAACCTTCGGATTCTCAAGGCCCTTTATCAGGTTATACTTTTTCGATATTATCGAATAGTATTCGTCGCCGCCGAGCCTGCCGCTCTCGACAAGCGCGTCCGCTATGTCTTTTTCGATATTCCCGTCGCATATCCCGCATATCCAGGAAGTGTCAAGGTCCTTTGAGGCCCCTTCTGAGTACACGCATTTCAGCTTTGACTGTTCGTCTATGAGCCCGATTATCCTTGATATGTTCCTCTGGACTTCGGGATGGCAATGGAGGTCCTGTATGTTGACTATGACGTCCCTTGTCCCGTAGTCGCGATAATCGGTAATGCGCCCGACCGTATACGGCAGGATGAATTCATTTTGAACCGCGGTGCTTTGCTTCTTTAGGTTTTCATCCCTGACAGACGAAGCGAGACTCACAGGCACGACCGAGGTGCATATAAACGAAATACAGGTTAAGACGGCAACTGCTTTCCTGAAACTCGGCACTTCAAAAATGAGCCGCGGCGGCGAGCCCTTAAACAATAACAGGTTTTTGGGATTCATTGTTCTATCTCCTGATTTTTTGATAACCTGCCTCTTCGGCGGGTTTTTCCCCGCTCACGTGTGAGCGGATAAATAAAAAACCCGATTCGGAAAACCGAATCGGGCTATATTCAACGACTTTAAGGACGATGCTGTAAGGCAAACTTCCCCTTCTGACCGAATTAAAGAACATCAAGAGCAATAGCAGGATGACGCAGAACCACGCCCGTTGATTTCCTGGCGGGGCTCTATCCGAAGATTCGCACCCTATCACGCTTGAACCACAGAAAACGCCGTCCCAGAGCGCGCCCCCCGTCGCCTGCAGCGACGTCGAAAACATTGTATTGGTTATCGCGAAATCGCTGGAATTGCTGGAAGATGTGTGACTGTCCTTCGGTTGAGGCGCCTTCTTCGCGGCCCCCATCCCGGGTAAACCGCAATTTTCTGCACCGATAAGACCGCTGACTATGTTAATGGGTATTTGCGTCAGGAGCGAATAGTACGTGGAAATGTTTTCCTGCGTGAAGGCATGTTTTTGTTCTATACCGCCTAAAGCTAACTTAACGTGGAATGCCGAGTTGAGCAATAGGCTTGCCGCTATTGTGAAGTGGAAAAACGTCTTTGCCTGCTTTTTCATCGGACTACGCGTTCCCTTTCGTTATTAGCGCAGATCTTCCGTGATAAGCTCTTTTACGCAAATACTATAATCGATTTTCCGCTCTTTTTCAATGTTTTTTTACATAATTTATTGAAATTTCTTTGAAATATTTGTGAAATATTTGTGAAACCTGTTTCCGGCACCACCGCTATTTTTGAATCTTCTTGTCAACGGCGCATTTCAGGCACTTTTCCAAGACTTGTTCCTTGCTGAGTTTATTGTCGATTTTGACTTTTTTCAGGCTTTCGGGGTCCCCGCTTGATATATGAAAACAGCATTTCAGGCAAATATCGCCTCTAATCTCGCACTGAATCATCTTTTCGGTTTCTTTTTTGCACATCGGGCAGATCATGACCGGCCTTTTACCCCTCCTTTTTGTCGAATATATCAGCCGGTTTCTCCGGCACTATAATACCCGCTCCTATCAAAACGTATCCCCCCAGTATAAGGAAAGGCGACAGCGTTGAGGCCCAGTTTTGTCCGGCCGGGTCCGTCTTCGTCAGCACGAAATATCCCGCGACGGCCACTAAAATGCCAGCCGCTATGACCTTTTTGCCCGTGGCTGAAATGCCTCTTTCGTCCTGTTCCGTCTTTTGCTGGCCCCTTTTTTCCGTTTTTTTACTCATTTAAAACACCACCTTTTCTAAAAAGAGTCCGTGCGCCGGTGCCGGCTTGTACGTGACCGTCCTGTTTCTTGCCGCCAGTATCTCCGCGACCTTTCCGGGGCTCAAACCGCCCCTGCCGACCTCCGCCAGGCACCCCACGATGTTCCTTATCATCTTGTAGAGATACCTGTCAGCCTTGAAAACAATTTCTATGTCCGGGCCTCGCTTTTTTATGCCTATGCCCTCAACATGCACAACTTTATTTTTATGCGTGCTTCCTGCTGAATCAAACGACGAAAAATCGTGGCGCCCGCGCAATTTGCCGCAAGCCTTTTTCATAAGCGCGATGTCGAGCTTACGAGGCAGATGCCAGTGCGTGCGTGATCTCCACACCGATCTCTCGGGTTTGTTCCAGATATTATATTTATATACTTTTGATTTTGCCCTGTAACGGGGAGTGAAACCGGGATCGACGCATTGGACCGAGGATACCGATATGTCTTCAGGCAGGAGAGCATTTAGCGAATATGCCGCCCTTTTAAGGAGTTCTTTTGTTTTCCGGGCGTCCCGTTGCCGGCTGTCTATTTTCAGGCTCACCGCCTGCGAGAGCGCGTGAACGCCCTTGTCGGTCCTACCTGCCGCCGCGCAAGTTATTTTCGGGCCGAATAGTTTTCGGGCGGCTTTTTCTATCTCTGACTGGACCGTCCTCGTTCCCGGCTGCTTCTGCCAGCCGGAGAATTTCCTGCCGTCGTACTCTATGAACATCAGTAAATTATGATGAAAAGGCATCAGAAAATCTCAATAGTTCAATTTTCTGGTCAATGAAGTATTGCTTAAGCTGCGGCTGGCAGCAGTGCGCGAGCTCCGCTTCCCGCCAGAGTTCGCCGTATCCGGGATGGGTCATAAGCTCCGCTACATTATAAGACTCGTCAACGTTTCCCCAATACCATCCCTCTATGAAGTGGTCTATGCATCTCAGGCCCTTGTCCGCGAGATACTGCCTCATCTTCTGCCTTTTTATCGGGTCAACGAAGTGCTTTTCGTCGAACCTGACAACTGGTATCTTGTGCTCCGCCGCGGCGTCGCATACGACCGTGAAAACCTCGTCAATCATATGCGCGTGGTGGTGGCTGTCCAGATGGTCGGCCGAAAGCCCGAACGAACTGAACTTCTGGATCTGTCTATTAACTTCTCCGGCAACCGCGCCAATATCGTGTTTCGTCTCCCTCCATCCGAGGATTATCCCCAGGTGGTGGTCTACTTCAAAATACTTGTCGAGATCAAGGTGGATGCCAACCCCCAGCGACGGGGTTTCCTTCAAGAACCTTAGCGCGTCGGCGGTGCCGTCGCGCTCGACGAAAAGGGAAGCGCTCGTCACGAGCCCGTTCTGGTGGGCGAACATTATGCCCTTGTTTATCTCTTCCCTGTAACCGAGGTCATCGGCATTTATGATTAATTTCTTCATATCATTTCACTGATTACGCAGATTTTTTTAGGCGATTACACAGATTCAACCTTATCGGTGTATCTGTGTAATCTGTTTGAGTGATCTGTGTAATCGTTTTATACTATCTTCTTCTCTACCAGCTTTTCGGCTATCTCGACCGCGTTCAGCGCCGCGCCTTTCAGAAGATTGTCAGAAACGACCCAGAAGGTCAGCCCGTTCTTCGCCGAAATATCGTCGCGTATGCGCCCCACGTAGGTTTTCTGCCTGTTCTCGCCGTCAAGCGGGGTCGGATACTTGTTGTTCGCAACGTCGTCAACGACTTCCACCCCGGGCGCTTTTGAAAGAAGCATTTTTGCCTCTTCCGGCGAGATTTTCCTTTCGGTCTCGATCCAGACGGCTTCCGAATGTGACCTGAAAACCGGGACGCGCACGCACGTGGCCGAAAGCATAATGGAAGGATCGCCCATTATCTTCCTGGTCTCATTGACCATTTTCATTTCTTCTTTAGTATAACTGTTTTCAGTGAAAATATCAATGTGAGGTATCAGGTTGAATGCTATCTGATGAGTGAACTTGGAGGGGGCCGGAACGGCCTCTCCTTTTGCCCAGGCGACGACCTGGTTCTTGAGCTCTTCAATCCCCTTCTGTCCGGCACCCGAAACCGACTGATAGGTAGCCACTATCACCCTTTTTATGCGCGCCGAATCGTGAATGGGCTTCAACGCGACCACCATCTGTATAGTGGAACAGTTCGGATTGGCGATTATCTTTTTTTCTTTTGACAAATCATTCGGGTTTACTTCCGGCACCACCAGCGGAATATCCGGCTCCATGCGCCAGGCGCTTGAATTGTCTATCACGAAGCAGTTATCCCTGGCAAACGACGGGGCGAATTCCTTCGATATCTTTGCCCCGGCGCTGAAAAGCGCCACGTCAAGCCCCTTCCCCGAATCGTGCCCAAGAAGCTGCACCTCGACGTCACGTCCGTTGAACTTGAGTTTCTTGCCGGCGGACCTCTCCGAGGCAAGGAGCCTGATGGAACCCACGGGGAACTTCCTGGACTCCAGCATCTTTATCATCTCAAGGCCGACCGCGCCGGTCGCGCCCGCTACTCCCACGCTATATTTCTTCACCTTTCCTCTCTTTCAGGGACAGCGACTACTTTCTATGCACTGTAATATCTTCATTCACATACGTTCTCAATATAGAGGTAACTTTGTATAGACTGTGCCGAAAATCATCTAAAAAATAGGCGCTGTCCCTCTCATAGGTTATGCGCTATCAGATCGCCCATCTCGGTCGTCGTCAAACCCATTTTGCCGGCCGCAAGACTCTTTATCTTGCCGCTGGTCAGGGATTTTTCTACCGAATTCTCTATCGTACGGGCGGCTTCCTTTTCGCCTATGGCGTCAAGCATCATCGCGCCCGCGCATATGGCCGCGAGCGGATTGATCACGTTTTTCCCGGTGTATTTGGGCGCGGACCCTCCGATGGGTTCGAACATCGAGACGCCTTCGGGGTTGATGTTCCCTCCCGCCGCTATCCCCATGCCGCCCTGTATCATCGCCCCCAGATCGGTGATTATGTCGCCGAACATGTTGTCCGTGACTATGACGTCGAACCACTCGGGATTTTTGACCATCCACATGCAGGTCGCGTCCACGTGGGCGTAATCCGTTTTTATGTCCGGATAGTCCTTTGCCACTTCGTAAAACGTCCGTTCCCAGAGGTCAAATGCGAACGTCAGCACGTTCGTCTTGCCGCAGAGGGTCAGTTTCTTGTCCCTGTTGCGCGCCTTCGTTGCCTCGAAGGCGTACCTCAGGCACCGTTCGGCGCCGTATCTCGTGTTTATCGATTCCTGAACGGCAACCTCGTTCTTCGTGCCTTTTCTCAGAAACCCCCCCGCGCCGCAGTAAAGCCCTTCGGTGTTTTCGCGCACGACAAGGAAATCTATATCCTCCGGTTTCTTGTCTTTCAGCGGCGTGTCAACGTTTGGATACAGTTTCACCGGCCTCAAATTTATGTACTGGTCAAGCTCGAAACGCAGGCGAAGCAACAGCCCTTTCTCGAGTATCCCGGGTTTCACGTCCGGATGCCCTATCGCGCCCAGGAAAATTGAATCGACTTTCTTTAGCTCGGATAAAACGCTGTCGGGGAGTATTTCCCCGGTCTTTTTGTAACGCTCGCCGCCGAGGTCGTAGTTGACCCACTCGATCTTGAATTTCGATTTTCTCGCCGCTGCTTCTATCACTTTTATTCCTTCCCTGACCACTTCGGGCCCGGTGCCGTCGCCGCCAAGCACTGCAATGCGGTAATTCTTTTTCTCCATCTTGTTCTTCCTCGCTTTCCTGTTGTTATCCCCCTTCGCAGAAAACTGCGGACGTTAGTCCGCAGATGAATGCGAAGCCGGGGATCCGCCGAAGCTATGTTGCCGATACGGCGAATAGCCGTGACTATCGGCAACATGTTTAGCGCAGGCGGATGCTTCGGGGGATTCCGCCGCTCCGAAGAAAATGAAGATACCATGACCGTAAGGTCATGGAGCTTCATTTTTTTATGTACTCGATCAGCCCGCCCTTCCTGATTATCTCCTGCATGAACTCAGGAAACGGCTGGGCCTTGTACGTTTCTTTTTTAGTGATGTTCCTTATCGTTCCCGAAGAAAGATCTATCTCTATCTCGTCGCCGCCGGATATCTTGTCGACCGCCTCCGGAGACTCGAGTATCGGAAGACCTATGTTTATGGCGTTCCTGAAAAATATTCTCGCGAACGATTTCGCTATCACCCCCGAAAGACCGGCCGCCTTGATCGATATCGGCGCGTGCTCCCGGGACGAACCGCAGCCAAAATTGTTCTCGGCAATAATGAAATCTCCCTTGCGCGCCTTGCGCATGAAATCCCCGTCAAGGTCTTCCATACAGTGCCTGGCGAGCTCAGAGGCTTCCGATGTATTCAGGTACCTCGCTGGAATTATCTCGTCGGTATTTATGTTTGAACCGTATTTATGGGCTCTGCCCTTCAGCATAATAGACATTTTATTTTCCTCTCATTGAACTCTATATTTCAGACGGGTCCGCGACCCTGCCTTTTATCGCCGATGCGGCCGCTACCGCGGCTCCCGCAAGATAGACTTCTGATTTCACGTGCCCCATCCGGCCGACGAAGTTCCTGTTGGTCGTGGCCACGCATCGCTCTCCGGCGGCAAGTATGCCCATATGCCCGCCGAGGCACGGCCCGCAGGTAGGCGCGGAAACGATACCGCCGGCTTTCATAAATATCTCTATGAGCCCTTCCTTGAGGGCGTCGCTGTAAACCTTAGGTGTGGCCGGTATCACGAGAAACCGGACCCTTGAATTCACTTTTTTGCCCTTTATTATCTTCGCTGCGATCCTGAGGTCTTCGATGCGCCCGTTCGTGCACGAGCCAACGACAACCTGGTCGATTTCGATCTTACCGAGCGCTTTCGCCGCTTTCGCGTTCGAAGGCAGAAAGGGCAGCGACACCTGCGGCGAGATCTTCGAGCAGTCTATCTCGATGACGTCGGCGTATTCCGCGTCGGGGTCGCTCGCGAAAACTATGTGTTTCTTTTTAGACCTGCCTTTCACGTAGTCAAGCGTTATCCTGTCCGGCGCCACTATACCGTTCTTGCCGCCGGCCTCTATGGCCATGTTGGCCATAGCGAACCTGTCTGACATCGGCAGTTTCTCGATGACGGGACCAGCAAACTCCATCGACTGGTACAGCGCTCCGTCGACGCCTATCCTGCCTATGGTGTGGAGTATCAGGTCCTTCCCTCCGACCCATTTGTTCAGTTTTCCCTTGTAGATGAATTTTATCGCTGCGGGTACTTTAAGCCATACCTTTCCCGTTACCATCGCGGCGGCAAGGTCGGTTGAACCCACGCCCGTTGAAAACGCGCCGAGGGCGCCGTAGGTGCACGTGTGGGAATCCGCCCCTATCACGAGATCCCCGGGCACGACGATGCCCTTCTCCGGAAGAAGCGCGTGTTCCACGCCGCAGTTCCCGCCCTCAAAGTAGTTAATGATCTTCTGATCCAGGGCGAATTCCCTCACGAACTTCACCTGTTCCGCGCTCTTTATGTCCTTGTTCGGCGTGAAGTGGTCCATCACGAGCACGACCTTGGACCTGTCGAACACCTTCCCGGCGCCGGATCTTGCGAATTCCTTTATGGCAAGCGGAGCGGTAACGTCGTTACCGAGCGCGACGTCCACTTTCGGTTCGACAAACTCGCCCGCCTTCACTTTATCCCTGCCGCAGTGCGCGGCCAGTATCTTTTCGGTTATGGTATTTCCCATATATACATTCTCCTCGATAATAGCGTATAGCGGATAGCGTACGGTTAAAAAGCTTTTTGTACTTAGTTTTTCTATACGCTAAGTACTCCCGTTATACGCTGTCTTTTTACAGGCTCTCTCTTACCTTCTTTTTGTTGTCCTTTGTCATCGCTATTATCTTGTTCAACGCCTGTAGGTAAGCCTTGGCGCTCGCCTCGATGATATCGGTCGAGGTGCCACGCCCCGTGTATGAAACGCCCCGGTGCTCCACCTTGACGTTGACCTCGCCCTGGGCGTCCTGCCCGCCGGATATGGCCTTCAGCGTGTAATCCGTGAGCTTGGCGTCAATCCTGGTTATCTTGTCTATCGCCTTGTACGCCGCGTCAACCGGGCCGTCTCCGCAGGCGGCCTCCTGTATCACTCCGCCCTTTTTAGCATTTTTAGACGAAGCGGAAGGTTTTTCATCCTTCACTAGGCGCACCGTAGCCGTCGGTATGATGCCGGTGCCCGAAGACGTGTTCAGGTATTCAAGCGCGTACACCTCGGGCATCCTGCCCATGCTTTCTTCAACGAGCGCGATGATATCGTCGTCGTAAACGCTCTTCTTCTTGTCCGCGAGCGCCTTGAACTGGCCGTAAACCCGCTCTACTTCGCCCTGGGGTATGTGATAACCCAGGTCCTTGAGCCTGCGTATCAGCGCGTGCCGGCCCGAATGCTTGCCCAGCACCAGCTTGTTCGAAGGCACGCCGACGTCCTGCGGTTTCATTATCTCGTATGTCAGGCGCTCCTTGAGCACTCCGTCCTGGTGAATGCCGGCCTCGTGCGCGAAGGCGTTGGCTCCGACAACGGCCTTGTTGGGCTGAACCATTATACCCGTCACGCTCGAAACAAGGCGGCTCGACTGGTAGATCTCTTTGGTTTTTATGCCGTGAGTCAGGCCGAAAAACTGCTTCCTGGTGTTGAGCGCCATCACTACCTCTTCAAGGGAGGCGTTCCCGGCCCTCTCGCCTAAGCCGTTTACCGTGCATTCGACCTGCCTGGCGCCGTTCGCGACCGCGGCAAGCGAATTAGCCACGCCGAGCCCAAGATCGTTATGGCAGTGCACGCTTAAAACCACTTTTTCAATGTTTTCCACGCGGTTCTTGAGGTCTTTTATCATCCTTCCGTATTCTTCGGGTATAGCGTAGCCCACCGTGTCCGGTATGTTGACCGTAGTGGCGCCCGCCTCGATCACCGCCTCCACCACCTGGCAGAGATAATTGAAATCCGACCTTACGGCGTCCTCGGCCGAAAACTCCACGTCGTCGCAGAATCTTTTCGCGAACCTTACCGATCTCTCGGCTATCTCGACCACCTCTTCGCGGGTCTTCTGAAGCTTGCGCCTGATATGTATGTCCGACGTCGCTATGAACGTGTGTATCCGCGGTTTTTTGGAATATTTCACCGCGTTCCAGCACGCCGTGATGTCCTTTTCGTTGCAGCGGCATAGGCCCGCTATCGACGGCCCCTTTACGGCTTTTGCGACTTCCTTTACGGATTCGAAATCGCCGGGGCTCGATATGGGAAAACCCGCCTCTATCACATCAACCCCCAGCCTTGCCAGCTGGTGGGCTACCTTTATCTTTTCCTTTATGTTCATGCTCGCGCCGGGAGACTGCTCTCCGTCGCGCAGTGTCGTGTCAAATATGATTACCCTGTTTTTATCCATGTTATTATCCTCTCATTTTTTGGAATTTTCTCGATTCGATTAGTCGTTTCCGTTGTCTTTAGGACCGGCGTCGCCGTCTTGGCGTTTCTTGCCGGCAAATGACAGCCCTAAAGACTGTCTAAGTCGGAAATACCGCCAGATGTAACCCGTCAGCCCGGAAAGGAGGTACAGAAGAAAGAGCAAGAATATTATGTTCTGAGGATAAGTCATAACAAGTATTATCGCTATCAGTATGAACGAAAACAGCTGAAAACTCTTCGGCCTGTTCAGCTTCATCGTTTTAAAAGCCGCGTAGGGCACGGTCGAAAGCATCAAAAACGATATGATTACCATTAGTATCGGTATGCTGTTGAAGAAAAACGGCATCTTCTGCATCAGCACCGGTATCGTTTTGAACGTCATCACGTGGCCTCCCTCGAATAACTCGTACGAAAGCGCAAATGACGACAAAATTCCAGCCGCAGCGGGTATCGGAAGACCCACGAAATGCGTGGTTACCTGGCCCTCGTTGGCCCTCATGTTGAACCTGGCAAGCCTCAACGCACCGGCCATCACGAAAAACAGGGCGATCGCCATCCCCGGCCGTTTCATCGTGTTCAAAACCATCTGGTACATAAGAATCGGCGGCGCGACCCCGAACGAGACCATGTCCGCCAGCGAGTCGTACTCTATACCGAAGCTCGAAGTCGATTTCGTCCAGCGCGCGACTCTTCCGTCGAGAATATCCATCACGATGGCGATTATTATGCACCATGCCGCCGGCGTGAAATCGCCCTTGATGGAATACGCAATCGACGAAAAACCCATCACAAGGTTTGCCGTGGTAAACAGGCTCGGTAATATGTATAAACCTTTCAGCTTCAATTAACACACTCCTGTATTGCTGCCATCCAAAACGTTCCGCGACTGCCGCTGTAACGATTGTTTCTGTCTCGGCGAAACTCGCCGAAGCGGCGGGTCATTTCAGCTCCGCTAACACGCTCGTGTTCCCTGCGACCTTGTCGCCCTGTTTGACCCTGATTTCTGCCGTCACGGGCATGTGTACGTCCACTTGCGAACCGAATTTTATTATGCCTATCTTTTCGCCTTTTTTCAAAATATCGCCGTCTTTTTTCCAGGACACGACCCTTCTTGCCAGTATCCCGGCTATCTGCTTGACAGTTATCCTGCCTTTTTTCGTGTCTATGTAAAAAACATTCTGCTCGTTAAGTATGTGCGCCTCAGGCTTGTACGCTGGAAGGCATCTGCCGGGCCTGTACTCGACTTTCGCCAGGGTTCCGTCAAAAGGCGCCCTCTGTATGTGCACGTCGAAAACGGACAGGAATATCCTTATTATTTTCTCCCCGTTTTCTTCGACGATTTCCATTACCTTTCCGTCACCCGGAGAAACAAGTTCGTTCTCCTTTGCCGTGACATCGCGGGCCGGGTCCCTGAAAAAGAACGCGAAGAACAGGCCAAGGCAAACACATACCGAACCCAGGGCAATGGGTACGGGGCCCCTTCCAATCAGGAAAAATAAAATCCCTATGACTGCAGGGATCAGGATGAATGCAAAACCTTCTTTTGCTAACGACATTTTATGCCGATAATTTAGCAAAAAAATGCTAATTTGTCAAATAATTCGTGTTGTAGGAAAACGTGCGGTTCTTTAGCGTATGGCCGGGCACCGGCGGGGACGTTCAGGCAGGTCTGCCGCGATACAGTTTTTTAGCCTTTTGCGTTATAATATCAATAACTTTATTGAAACCTTTTAGTAAACCCGGCATCCCGATCTTCGCCTTTATTTCCGCAATTTTTCCGGCGGCGGCGTTTTCGCCTTCCTTTATCAGGTGCCTGTACTTGTTGAAAGCCGACCAATGAAGGAACTTGACCGAAGGAAGTATCGATACGTCGGCCTGTTTCAGGCGCATATCGTTGAGCACTATGGCGGTGATGTAGCGGTATCTTTCAAGTATGGCCCGCGCCACCTGGGGTTTTTCCCACTTGACAAGCTTCCCTTTGACGTCTGACGCGATGATGAAATCAGCCCCCATTTTCTTTACCACGGATACCGGGGTAGTGTTCACGGCGCCTCCGTCGCAATAATAGATGCCGTTTATTTCGACCGGAGGGAACACCCCCGGTATGCTCGACGACGCGAGTACCGCGTCCCTGATCGGGCCCTTTTCGAACACCGTCTCGGTTCCGTTGGTCAGATCCGTCGCGACGCAGGTAAAAGGTATCCTGGTCTCTCTCATGTCTATGTCCGGGATTATATCGCCGATTATGCTCCTGAGTTTATCCCCGCTGAGTATGGACTGGCGGTTGTGTTCAATGACATGAAGGACGCTGTACTTGACGAAACTCTGCGCTTTGGTGAATATCCCCCTGACCCCGCGCCCTTTTTTGTCGCCGAAAATACTTATCCTCATATGTGAAAAAGCGGATCCCTCGAGCGCCCTGATAATATTTTCTTCTAATTTTGTCGCGTCGGGCTCGCACGCGTAGCACGCGCCTATTATCGCGCCCATCGAAGTCCCTGATATGAAATGTATCGGGATCTTGTTTTCCTGCAAAACTTTCAGGACTCCGATATGGGCAAGCCCCCTCGCCCCTCCGCCGCCCATCGCGATACCGATTTTTTTCATTTTAATGCCCTTTAATTCCCTTTAGTCGCTGAAATTTCTAAACTACAATTTCTAATTTCTAAAAAAGTATCATTAAAACATCAGCAGAATCTTTTTACTTTTAGACCTTTTGAAATTAGATATTAGAAATTTAAAATTGCCTCATATACCCAGTTGTCCGCAGGCCGAGCCGATATCCGCCCCTTTTGCCTTCCTCACTATCGCAAGCACCTTCCCGCTTTTAAGAACATCGCAGAACTTCGCGGTTTCTTCTTCCGAAGGCGGTCTCCATTTCATTCCGCGCGTAGGGTTGAAGGGGATGAGGTTTACCTTCACGGAGTCGGGCCCCAAGTCCGTCCGGCGTATCAATTTTACTAATTTTTCCGCGTTTTGCATAGAGTCATTTTCGCCCGCTACAAGGGCGTATTCCACGGTCAGGACGGAATCGTTTTCCCTGGCGAAATCCGCGGCCGCTTTCATTACCTGTTCCACCCCATATCCGATTTTTTCCGGCACGAACACGCGGCGCACCCTGTCGTCCGGCGCGTGCAGCGATACCGCTAGCTTCACTCCGGTCCTGGCCTTCGAAAGCTCCATTATTTTGGGCACTATTCCGACCGTCGACACGGTTATGTGCCTCCTGCCAATACCGAACAGCTCCGGGTCCGTGAGCGTCCTCAGCACGCTCTCCAGGTTTTTCAGATTGAAAAGAGGCTCTCCCATTCCCATGAAAAGCACTCCGCCGATCTTCCTGCCGGAGTCATTTTCCATCGCGAGAAGCTGCTCCAATATCTCGCCGCGGGTCAGGTTCCGCTTGAATGCCGTCTTTCCCGACCTGCACAGGCTGCAGCCGGCGGGGCAGCCGATTTGCGTGGATATGCAGGCGCTTGTCCTGTCTTTTGCCGGAAGAAGGACGGCGGGTATGGTCTGGCCGTCCATTGTCCTGAAATCGTACCTGGCCGTTCCGTCCGCGGACGAAACCGTTTTTTCCGCTATCGTAAGCGTTCTCAAAAGAAAGCCGTCCCCGAGCGCCCGCCTCATCCCTGCCGGAACGTCCGAAAACACGTCAAAAGACGGCGCCTTCTTCGCGTATACCCAGGAGAGTATCTGTTTTATCCTGAATCTTGCGGGATCGAGCTTTCGTATCTCACCGGCAAGCTCTCCCGGCTCAAGGTCAAGGATGTATCGTTTCTTTGTCTTCATCTTCAGCCCTTTTTTATGAGTCTAACGGCAAAGAAGGCGTCCATACCGTGCCTGTGCGGATATGTCCTCAGCACGGTCCCGTTGTTTTCGCACAGGCGCGCCGCTTCGCCGGGAAGATTTATCACGCCGAGACCAAAATCCGGATTTTTCCTTAGAAACCCTTCCACGACATCCTCGTTCTCCTCGGGCTCTGTGGTGCAGGTGGCATAGACCATCGCGCCTCCCGGCGCGACAAGGCCCGAACAGTGCGCCAGTATCCGCGACTGGATTTCGGGGTATCTTTCCTTCACGTCCGATTCTTTCCTGTTCCATTTTATGTCCGGTTTCCTGCGCAGTGCCCCTAAACCTGAACACGGGGCGTCTACCAACGTGTACTCAAAACTGCCGGTCTTGCAGGTGAAAACGTCGGCGCGGACCGTCTCCGCGCTCAGCACGCCCAGTTTCGCGAAGTTCTCCTTCGCGCGCCGGACCTGATGCTCGGAGATCTCAACACCCATTATCTTAGAGGTGTTGCCTGTCATCTGGGCGATGTGGCTCGTCTTTATACCGGCACCGGAGCAGACGTCAAGGATACTTGCGCCCTTCTTCGGGCGCAGAACGTAAGAAACAAGTTGCGAGGCCTCGTCCTGAAGGACGAAAAAACCTTTTCTGAAACTCGGGAGTTTTTCAAGTTCGGGGTTTGACTCGAAAACGATGCCGTCGGGAGAGTACCGCGTTTCTTCCGCCTTCGTCCCTTCCGAAGCGAACAAGGCAATAAGCCGTTCCCTGGTGATTTTGAGCGTGTTCACCCTTGCGGTGACCCGCGGAAAGGAATTGTTGGCTACAAAAAACTTTTGCGCCTCTTTTTCGCCGAATCTCTCCAGCCACCTTTTTGAAAGCCATTCGGGATGGAAACAGCGCAGGAAAAGCTCCTTGACGAGCGTGTCCCGCTTGTTCCTCGATATATTCCTCAAGACGGCGTTCACGAGCTTCTTCGCCTTCTGTCTGCCGGCTTCACCGGCCAGCTTGACAGTCTCGTTCACCGCGGCGTATTCAGGGGTTTTCTCCGAAAAAACAAGCTGGTAAACCCCCAGGCGCAGTATGTCCCTCACTTTCGCCTCAAGTTTCCCCTCGGCGAAACGGCCTATCAGGTAGTCTATCAGGTTCAGGCGGCGCACTGTTTCCCGCACGAGCTCCCTGATAAAACCGCCTTCGGGCGCGGGCTCCCGCGACAGGAAAGAATCCGTAATTCTTGAAAGATTGTCCCTGGAGTCTGAATACTTAGACAGGATTTTCAGCGCCGTGAGTCTCGGGTTGCGGTGTTCCATCAGTATTAGCGTATGACGTTAGGCACACTATAGCCTGACGCTTCCTCGGCCATTTTTTCAAGCCGCTTGACGCGTTCTTCTACGGGAGGGTGCGTGGAAAAGATTTTCATCAGCGTTTTGCCGCTAAAAGGATGGACTATGAACATGTGCGCGGTAGTCGGGTTGACACTGGCGGGCCTGGTCTGCACGCCCTGATGCAGCTTCCGCAAGGCGCTCGCCAGCGCTAGAGGTTTCCCTGAAATCTTCGCGCCGCTCTCGTCAGCTATGTATTCCCTTGAACGCGATATGGCCATCTGTATTAGCATCGCCGCGATGGGCGCGACTATCGCGACGGCAAGATTCCCCATCGCGTTGTCCCTGCCGTTCGAACCCCTTCCGCCGCCGAATATCGCGGCGAACTGCGCCATCCTCGCAAGCACGAATATGGCGCCGGCCAGCGTCGCCGCTATCGTCGAAATGAGTATGTCCCTGTTCTTCACGTGCGAAAGCTCGTGGGCGGCAACCCCCGCTAGCTCTTCCGTGTTCAACAGGTTAAGTATCCCACGCGTGAACGCCACCGCGGCGTGCTGCGGGTCTCTGCCGGTCGCGAAAGCGTTAGGCATGTTCGTTTCTATGACGTAGAGCTTCGGCATCGGTATTTTAGCGGAGCGCGTCAATTCTTCCATCATCCTGAATATCTTCGGATTTTCGTTCTCGGAAAGCGGTTTCGCCCGGTACATCATTAGTACTATTTTGTCCGAGAACCAGTAGGACACGAAATTCATCACTCCGGCGAATATCAGGGCGTATATCATCCCGTCCCGGCCTCCCAGCATCTGGCCTATCCAGACCAGAAGAAGCGTAAGCGCAAGCATCAAAATAAAGCTTTTCAGGGTATTCATTACGTTACCTCCCAGCATAGTATTCATTATGCCCGATTACACTGATTTTTTGAACCGATCATACAGATCCATTTTTAAATCAATTAGTTTATAAATCTGTGCAATCTGAGCATCAAACCCGTTCAATCATGATGTCCTTTTATTTCAAGGGCATCTATATTATATCATATTTCACTTGCCGGTCTTTAAAAGCTCTCCGGCCGCGCCGAACACCCTTTCCGGCCTTACCGCTTCCATGCATCTATTCCGGGAGCAGCCGTATTCAAAACCGAGATACAGGCACGGGCTGCACTTTAACTCCGATTTCACGCTGACGCATTTTTCGCCTCGCGGCCCCCACTTCACTGAGCTCGTGGGCCCGTGTATCCCTATCACCGGAACGCCCAGCGCGCACGCAAGATGCATTACGCCGGTATTGGAGCTCACGAAAAGCCGCGCGCGCGATATCACGGCTGCGTATTCATCTATATCGAGCGGCTCCAGAACCACGGCCTCGGATCCTATCGCGGCGGCTATTCTCGAGTTCGACGCGAGGTCCTGCCTGGTGCCCGTAACGAACACTTTAACGTTATATTTTTCGACCATCATCTTCGCGAACCGCACGAAACTTCCGGCAGGCCACTGCCTTTGCACGCCGTGCGCCGGAGTTTCGGGATGAATGACGATGAAACTTTCGTCTTTTCTTATGCCGTTTCTTTCCGTCAGCGCGACGGCCTTTTCCATTTCTTTTTCCGTGACGGGATACCTGGGCGGAATTCCCGAGCCTTCCGCTCCCATAAGCCCGGCCACGTCAAGAAAAGACTCTACCTCGTGCCGGTCCTTCGAATGCTCTACGAAAGCCGTGTAAATATAGTGCCTGAACTGGTTTTTTGTCCTGAAACCGTACCTCCTGCCGGCCCCCGAAAGCAGCGACAGCACGGGCGAAAGCCTCAGCCACTGGTCGAAGTCGAGCGAAACGTCGTACTTCTTCGAGAAAACGGAAAAGATCCTCAACGGGTTTCTGAACAGCCCCTTTACGTCGAGCACTATCACATCGTCGACGCATCCGCATTTTGAAAACACGGCCTTGTTTATATCCGTGCACACGGCGTCGATTTTAGCTCCGGGATACTTTTTCTTCAGCGCCAGAAGCGCCGGCGTCAAAAGCACAGTATCGCCCATCGCGGATAGCTTAATGACGGCTATCGATTTCGGGTCGCCGTCCGGTGCCGGCTCTTTTCCTGTGAATAAACCCATTATGAACACTACAGGAATGCCGACAAAACGGTCCGCCGCCTTGAAAAACGCGTTACCCCTCGTTTTCCCGAACGCTCCTTTCATCCTTAGCTTCCACGCAAGAAAAAACGCCTCTAATATTATTTTTTTGGATATCTTCGACTTCCCTGCCGCCCTGTCGGAGAATACTATCGGGTATTCATTCACGCGGAAACCGCTTTTCCACCCAGTGAATTTAAGCTCTATCAGGAATGAATATCCCTCTGTCCTCACGTCCCCGCTCAGGAAGTTCATTACGACCTCCCTTTTCATCGCCATGAAGCCGCTCGTGCAGTCCCTGAAAGGCAGGCCCGTTATCATCCTCGCGTAAAAATTCCCGCACCGGCTTATCAGTTTCCTCGCGATCGGCCAGCCGACGATCTTGCCTCCCTTTATGTATCTCGACCCTATCGCGAGGGCGGCTTCTTCAAGCTCCCCGTCCAGATACTGCAGGTAATCCGGCTGATGGGAGAAATCCGCGTCCATCGTGTAGATCCTTGAGTACCCGCGCTCCAGCGCCCACCGGAATCCGGCGATGTAGGCAGTGCCGAGGCCCAGCTTTGAAGAGCGCTCGACCAGGTGAACCCTCGGTATCTTCAATGCAATTTCCTTTACTGTCTGCGCGGTACCATCGGGAGAATTATCGTCAATCACGAGGACGTCGAACAGCTCCTTGAGCGCAAGTATCTGCTCGAGTATCCTGCCGATGTTCTGGGATTCGTTATAGGTAGGTACGATCACAAGGCGCTTCACGTCTTCCGCCCCGCAAGTATCTTTTCCGCCTTCTCCGACATTTCTTCGATCCTTTTGTCCCAGCCGTGCAGTTTCGCCGTCTCCATCCTTCTTTGTTTCAGGCTTTCGTCTTTTTCATCTAGCGCCTTTTCGATGTTCTTTTCGAATTCTTCTTCCGTCGCCGAGATATAGCACACGTCGCCGTGTTCTTTGAGCGATTCCAGCGCCGTGGACACCACGGGTTTGCCCGCGGCAAGGTATTCGAAAAACTTCATAGGGAACATGTTCTTCGTGTATTCGTTCATCCTGTTGGGAAGCAGGCAGACGTCAAAACCCTTAAGATAAGAGGGTATGTCCGCGTACGGCCTGCCGTCGAACAGGTGAACGTTCTTGAGATCCCGGAACATCCCGGTGTCCGCGGCCTTTTCCCCTTCTCCCTTCGGACCTATCAGGACGAAATTCCAGTCCTTGCGTTTTTTGGCGATGTCGTGAACGAGCTTGAAGTCGAGCTTGTACTCGCTCAGCGCGCCGATAAAACCTATCCTCGGTTTCGGTATCGCGGACAGGTCCCCTGCCTCTTTGGTCTGCGGCGAGTCCGCTCTGTTGAAATGCCCGAAGTCCGCTACATTCGGCATGTAGTAAGTGGAGGCGTTTTTATCTTTCCTCGATTCATAGAGTGGCTTTGAGGTCGCGAAAACGACGTCGGCGGACTTCAGCAGTTTGTCTTCCATCCTGCGGACCGCTTCCTTCGGAACCAGAGGATTGGCGGATATATCGTCAACGCAGTGATAAACCTTCAGCTTCTCGTCCAGCTGGCCGAAAAAATCCGCGGCGTTCACGGCGTAACACCACAGGATTGGCGAACTGAATCCGTATCTTTTCGCCGCGTACCTGACCTGAGCCCCCAGGAAAAGCCTGTTGAAAGCCCTGACCGGGGCGAATCCGTGGAATGGGATGACAAGGGGCGAAAGGACTACCATGCTTCCGCTGACCACCCTGGGCCCCTTGAACCACCTGAAAAACCGTCTGATTATGCGCGTCACGTCCTTTTTCTGGAACGCGGGCCTCCTCAAGCCGGGCGATTCCACGAACAACACGCGGTTCGCCGCGGATAACCTCTGCATCACGTGGTGCTGGTTAGTCTTGTAGGGATTGTCCCATTCGGCGAAACCGAAACAGATTATGTTATGTCCCTTTATCATAGGAGCGTTTCCCACCTGAGCGTCCTGCCGCTCATTTTTCCGGCGAGTTTCTTCAGGCCTTCGAAACCATCCTCGAGTTCCCACGTCCAGTGGAGCGTTACCGGGATTCTGCCCGAAAGGACGTCCGACTTCCTCTCGAGATACCGTGCAATGTCCCCGGCCCTGGCGTATAACGGAGGGTACGAGGGATAGTAAAGCATTTCTTTCAAGTCCGTCAATCCCCAGTAATAGCCTACGTATCTTATCGACTCCTCGCCGCCGCAGACGAGCCTGAAATATTTCTTGAGTACGCCGAGACTCCCGAAATCGAACGTGTTGTAGGGCGGTATGAACACTCCGGGCTTTATCCCCATCCCGTTCAGCGCCTCAAGGCCGGCTTTCACGTCTTCCTCGAATTCCTCCCTGCGCCTGCCGGCGCATTCAGTTTTGTCTCCGTACCTGACCGACCTGTGAGTTATACCGTGCATCGCAAACTCCACGCCTTCTTTCCCGATCTTCTGCAGGTATTTCTTTTCTTCTTCGTTCAGGTCCCTGGTTTCGCGCATCCCGGGCTCAAGCGGCTTTAATGAAGGCTTCGGGGTGACCCCCAGCAGGTAGCCCACGGAGTTTTTTTTCATTATATCGTGGAATTCCTTGAATTTCTCCACCGGATGCTTCCAATGCGGATAATCATCCACCCTCACCAGGTATTTCGGAGGGTCCGTTCTTCCGGAGCCTTCCCTTTCATAAAACCTGCTCACGAGGTCCAACCGCCTTCCTGTCATTTTCGAAAATACCTTTGCCGCGCAGTATCCCGCCGCGGTTTCCCTGACGTTCTCGATTCCCCTGCTTGAAATATCTTTCAATATTTCTTTTGTTTTCTCGGCCATACTTTCAAGAGAGAATTTTTCTTCCGCTTTTTTTCTCGCGCTTATGCTCATGCTTTCTTGCTTGCTTTTCGACGACAGTATGCCGTCAACGATTAACGCGAGCTTTTCCGGGTTATTCTCCGCGAAAAAACACCCGTTCTTGTCCTCATCAAGTATCTCCTCCGTGCCCGGCATCCTCGTGGACACCACCGGCAGGCCCGAAGCAAGCGCCTCAAGAATGACGAGAGGCAGGCCTTCGCCGGAATGCGACGTGAACATAAACAGATTCGCCGTATTGTAGGCGGAAATCAGCGCGTCGTGTTCCATCTGGCCCGTCAGTATTATCCTGCCGGCGAGTTTCTCCCTCCTGATTCTTTCCCGCAACTCATTTTCATACTTTCCTTCGCCCACCCAGACGATCCTTAAATTGCCGTGATTTTCCGGCAAACGGGGGATCAAATCCGCCATTTCGTCGGCTCCCTTTTCTTTCTCAAGCCTGCCAACGCAGAGTATCACCACGTCATTCTCTGCAATGCCGTATTCTTTCAGAAACCTTACGTCCTTGGGCCTCGGCTTGAATTTCTCGAGGTCAATCCCGTTATAGACAAGATGCACGGGGACCTGAGGATACTTTTTTCGCATAAGGCCTGCCAGTTCCCTGCTTATCGCTATTATGGACGATAGTTTCGGGTAGAACCTGACGTCGACCGCAAAATACATGTAAAACATGTACATAAGCGAAAGCATCGAGAACAAGCCGTGTTTCTTGCGCAGTATGGTGCTGAGCTCTTTTTCAAAAGTCCCGTGTACGACCGCAGCCACCGGCAGCTTGTGTTTTTTGTGCAGTCCGTACTTGAAATACCCGTATGCGGCAACGCTTTCGCTCAGGATAACGTCGTACTTTTCCTTAGAGAGCAGCTCGTCCAGTTTTTCCGCGGATCTTTTCCACCATCCGAAAAAATACCTGCCGGGCACGGTCCCGCTCAGAAATATGGTCCTCAATTTCCCATCTGATTCTATCCTGCCGCCCTTATTGGGATGGGCCGTCGTGATGACCGTGACCTCGCATTCCTCCGCCAGACGGCCGGCAAGAACACTCGCATGCTGCTGCATGCCTCCGGATCCGTGTTCGGGCATAACCCTGGTCATCAGTATTATTTTCATCTTGACCGCGCTACCTCGCCGTAAAGTTCTATGTGCCTGCCCGCGATGAGCCGCCACGAATACTTGGCCGCCTTCGCGCGGGCCTTTTCGCCGATGTTTATTCTCGTTCGTTCGTCATCCATCAGTTTTTCCAGTTTAGCGCGTATCTCTTCTGGATTTCTGTGGTCTTCCAGCAACATGCCGTCTTCCGTTTTCAAGATCAATTCCGAAGCGCCCGCTTCCTTCGAAACTATAACGGGCAGTCCAGACGCCATCGCTTCGAGTATCACGAGGCCGAACGGCTCGTATGAGGTCGGCAGCAGCATTGCGTCCGCGGCCGCATAGTAATCCCCGATCGCTTCCGTGGGGCCCGTGAAGACAAATTTGTCCTTGATGCCGTACCGCTCTATCAGCTTCCGGTACTCGGACGGGTCATCCCGGCCTATTACGAATACTTTCAGTTTCCTGTCCCTGAGCCCTTTTACGGCTTCAATTACCTGCAACAGTCCCTTCCGCCGGAACTCGTGAGCGGGAAATACCGCAATGAACTCATCCGCGCATATTCCTGCCTTTTTCCTCGCTTCGCCCTTTTTCTCCGTTGAGGTCCCGGAGAATTTTTCCGTGTTTATGCCGTTAGGTATAACCTCTACCGCGCCGGCATTTACGCTGTAATTGGATAATATCTCTCTTTTCACGCCCTCTGACACGGCTATTATCCTTTTCGCCTTCCTGTAGTTATGTCGTTCTATGAAAAGAACGATAAAATGCAGGGGGTTCAATGCCGATTTCTTGACTCTTTCAAGAAGACTCCTGTTTTCCTTCAGAAAAAACCTGAGCCAGGCCTTGTGGCAGCTGTGGGCGGTGCACACGTCAAAGTACCCGAAATAGTCTCCGTTAGCGTGGACGACGTCGTACCGGCCCTTTTTTATCCTGAACAGAGACATCAGCGCGAAACTTGATATTTCGAAAACGTTGTTCAACGCGAACCACTTCAGGTTCTTCAGGATGCCGAGGCTCATTACCGGCACTTTATGGAACGTTATTGCCGCGTTTGCAGTATTTTCCCACGAAGACGTGAAGACGTGGACATCATGGCCCGTTTCGGCGTAGTTTTCGGCAAGCTCCGCCGCAACCAGCGATATCCCGCCCCTTTTATGATAGGCTCTAACGACGAGGGCTATCTTCATGAAGGCCTTACCAGGTTCACGATCTCCGCCATCACTTGCTGCACGCCAAGATCCGTGAGGCATTTATTGTGACCGCATTTCACGGTTTTAAAATCGTAGCACGGACTGCAAGGCATGTCCAGCCTTAACAACCTGTATCTAGTCTGCCACGGATGGTTTTTCCAGTAAAGGGTCGGTCCGAATACCGCGACAACCGGCACTTTCACGGCGGCCGCGACGTGCATGAGCCCGCTGTCGTTCGTCACGAGAAGCTTGCACATCTTTATAAGCGCGGCGGTCTCGTTGATAGTCGTCTTTCCCGCCATTACCGCGGGTTTATGCTTCATTTTCGCGGCGGTTTCCCCCGCCAGGCCCTCTTCGTCCTTTGAACCCAGGATGACCGCGCTCCAACCGTATTTTTCGGATATCGCGTCCGCGAGCTCCGCGAACCTTTCCGCCGGCCACCTTTTGGAATTCTTCCCGAGTTCGACGCCCGAACCCGGATGCACGGCAAAAAGCCTGTGGAAATCACCCGCCTCGGCCGCCAGCATCTTGTTCTGAGCGGCGATTATGTGCCTGTCCTCCACCGGCATCTCAATGCTGTCGTCAAGGCGCGTCAGCCCGAGCGCGCGTATCAGGTCAAGGTTGTATTCCACCTCGTGTTTTTTCTGATCCACGGGGGCAATGTGCGTGTAAAACATCTTCCACCATCCGTTGGAGAAACCGGCCCTCACGGGTATCCCCGCGAAAAACCCCAACAGGGCCGTTTTCGGACTTTTGTCCAGAAAAGACGTCACGTAAAGGTCGTATCCGCTTTTTCTCACATCCATTGCGAGCCTGGCGTAATCAAGAAGCGACATGAGCTTTTTGTCTATCAATATGAATTTGTCTATCTCTCCAGTTTTCTCTATGAACTCCTTCCCGCAAACGCTTGAGATGATTAAGTCGATCTTCGCCCCGGAAAAATTGCGCCTTAGCGACCTTATCACGGGAAGATAGAGTATGCTGTTCCCCATCCCGGTTGTCGAAACGCAGAGAATCTTTTTGAAGTTAACTTCAGGCATTTTTTAACCCCATTTTTTTCATCGCGATTTCCGCGATTGACTTCATCTCTTTTACCTTGAACAGAAGCGAGAGCGAAACATACATCACCGCGGCCGCCGCTACCGCGGCGGGCAGCGACCACACCAGCGTGTTTTTGCCTGGACTTTCAAGGAAACCCGACAGAACAATATAAGGTAAATACGAACTGACCAGCGCTATCGCCGCTATTTTCAGAGCGTACCCGAGAAAACTCGATATCCTTACACCCGGAAATATCTTCCGCAGTCCGAAAAGTAGCATAAAAAAAGCCGAAGCGTCCGCGATCGAACGCGCCAGCGTTATCCCGCCCGCGTTCATGTCTTTTCTCAAAATGATTCCGGCAATTATATTCACGGCAAAAGCCGCCAGAAAAACAAAAAGCGGCTTTTTCGTGTTCTTCGTGCTGTAATAAACCCTGACGATGATATACACCAGCGCGAAAAACACTGCTCCGGCGCTGTAAAAGGTCAGGGCCGAAGACGTCAACTGCGTCGCGCCGGCGTCGAACATCCCGCGCTCGAAAAGAAGCCTTACGACCGGCGTCGCGAAAACGAGCATGAACACGCTAAAAGGCAGGGCTATGAACGCCACGAGCCTCAGGGCGAAAAAAGTCGTGTCTTCAAGTTCTCCGGTCTTTCCCTGGGCGGCGAAGGCGCTCAAGTGCGGGAACACCGCGGTGCCGAGAGGCACCCCGCACAAGAGGAGGACCGTTTCCCTTATCCTGCCGGCGTAGCTGACTCCCGAGATATTGCCAGAATCAAGCCCGGAGGCGAGGCTCCTCGAAACAAGGTCGTTGGCGGTGCTTGCCACGGTCATGAAAAAAAGCGGCAGCCAAAGCCCGAGCATTTCCTTCAGCTCTTCGGACCGGTGCACGCCGAACGAGAAACCGAGTTTTTTTGACCTTAAAACCGGATACACGACCAAAAACTGAAGCACGGCACCCGCGAGAAAACCAACGGCAAGGCTTTTTACCCCCAGCGTGCCGGAAAGAACGGCCACGCCGGAGATTATGCCTATATTCAGCATCGCCTGCGACATCGACGGCGCCGCGAAGTGGCCGTGGACGTTCAGAAGGCTGCCGAAAATGGAAGTGAACCCCATGAAAATAATTCCCGGGAACACTATCCTGGCTATGATAGAAGCCATTTCAAGGGTTTCCCCGGTGAGTTCCGGCGCGATGGCCTTTACCAGGTACTTGGAAAGCGGCACGCCCGCGAAGATCAGCGCTATAAGCACGGCAAAAAGGATCGTGAGGACCGAACCGAGGAACTTCCTTGCTTCGGTGTCGCCCTTTTTAGCTAGAGTAGACGAATAGATGGGAATGAAGACAGCCGTCAGTACCCCGCCCGATACTATCTCACGTATGAACTCCGGGCCGGCCAGGCCGATGAAGTAAGCGTCGGCCTTGTAGGTGGCGCCGAAGAACGCGGCTATTATTATTTCCCTAGCGAAACCGAGGATTTTCCCGATGACGGAAAAGAAAAAAACGACCACCCCTGCCTTGGCGATGCTCTTTTTAACTGACATAGCAAGTATTTTATTAAATTTTTATTGTTTTTGGAAGGTGTTTTTGGGATAAGTTTAACAAGAAGAGAGATACTAATCCTTGATTTTCCTATATATTATTTTCAGTTTTCTGATTACTTTTTTCTGCTGGAAGTCCTTTGACCTTGAAATAGTCTCTTCTTAGTTCTCCATAAATGCCATCCGCTCTTCAGGCGTCATGTTAAGGACTTCCTCATCATAATCCTTGTCTGCTTCTTTAAAACCATTAAAAATTCTCAACGCAACCTTCTTCATATCAATCATCCGCGACTTTTCCAATTTCCAGCACCCTTTCGACTTTACCCGTATGTTTGATGCCTTTTAAAAGAAAATACCTGTACCTAATCGTTTCCAGGGCGCGCAACCTCTCTTCGGGCGTCATTTCAAGGATTTCTTTTTCGTAGTCCTGGTCCGCTTCTTCATAAGAATGAAAAACCTTAATACTGGTTGTTCTCATTTTTGGGATTCCTTTAGCATATTAAGAAGTTGAAAATCTCTCTCATCTTGCCTGCCCTTCTTTTGCCTGTGTGATTTTAACCTGACTATGCCCTTATTGATTATGAGATCGTCTAACCCGATGAAGCAGGTTTCGACATTGCCGTAACTTGCATGAAGGCAGTGGCCGATTATTTCGGTTTCTTCAAGACCGCTGAGATGATTGGAAAGCTCAATCTTGTTAGGCGGATGCCCCATCCTTAGTATCACTTTATCGCCAATAAACATCTCTTCGTCGATGTCTTCTCCCATAAAATCTTTCACGGCATTGGCAACCTTTTTAGAATTCTCCCTTGTTTTGGCCACATAGATATCCAAATCTTCCGTATACCTCGGCTCAACATAGAACGAAACCGCATACCCTCCGGTTATGCAGTATTCAACGCCATACTTGTTGAGTAAGTTTAAAAATGCCATAAAATCTTCATTCCAACCTACGAAATCGCTATATTTTTTTCTCTCTTCTTTTACCCCTTTCGGTAGTTTTAGCTTCCCGGGCAGGGTTTTCTTTAAATTCTTTTTATCCCAGTATGGGCTTTTGCACTTCGGACATATGCGGACTTCCGCCTGTCTCGGAAGCCACCTGTGGCCGCATCTTTTGCATTCTGTATAGTGCAGTTCAACTTGAGGCATAATATCTCTCCAAGCTAATTATAGCATATTAAACATATCTTGACAAGTTATACTTTACAAGTAAGCCAACATTGATAACGTGGGAATGCGAATAATTCTACAGCACTGGTCAGGTTAGGGGAAGAAATCAGGTCGATTTTTTTATCCTCTTTCCGGAGACCATGAAATATCCACCGCCGACATGGTGCACTGTCTTCGCCTTATCCGTTATCCAGGCTTCGTCAAAAAGGCCTTCTTTGGCGTTCGCCGCCATTATGCCGCAGACAAAAAGCGCGACACCGTCGAACTCCAACTCCTTTACCACCCTGCATTCAAGATACCCCGCGCATTCCTTGACGTGGCAGGCCTTGACCTTTTCCCCTTTTTGCGGCGTGAGGTTTGCTTCGCTGAACTTGTCTTTTTTCCTTCCGGAGGATTTGCCCGCGGCCAGTATTGAAGGAAGCATGCTTTCATCCGGTATGTTCACTACAAGTTCACCCGTTTTCCTTATGAGCTCGGTCGTGTAATGGTCTACGCTCAATGCTACGGCGATCAGGGGCGGGTCGTCGTTGACCGGCATCGTCCAGGCAACCGGGGCAACGTTGTTCTTGATCCCGTCGCCCGAAGTTACGAGCACGCACGGCCCGTGGTTGATCAGGCGGTAGGAAATGTCAAGCGGAACCTTTTTGAACATTTTAACCTCCCAAAACCAGCGTATAGCGTTTAGCGGATAGCGTATAGTTAAAAAAAAGAACGGGTTTGTTTGATTTTCCTATACGCTAAATGCTATCCGCTATACGCTGATGTTTCTATTCCCAGAACCTTATTTCGACACCGGCGTAGTACGCCGCTCCGGGAAGCGGGTAGCCGAGCCTTGTCTGGTATTTTTTATCGGTCACGTTTTCGGCTTTCGCCCAGACGTCCACGTCCTTTATCTTCTGGGTTACCCTGATGTCCACGACGCTGTATTCCTCAAGCTCAGGTATGCTCGGGTTTTCGGTGTTCTGCCTGCTCGTGTATTTTACGTCCGCGTCGGCCCTGAAACCCCTGCCGTTGATGTATTTGAGCGTGTATTTCGCGGTGTTTCTCGGCCTGTACGAAAGTAGCACCTTGTTTATCTTGTCCTCGGCCCACAGGTAATTATACGATACTTCGTGGGCGAGCCAGCTGGTCAGTTTGTGCTTCACGTTCACTTCAGCTCCGCTGTGGACGACGTCGGTAATGTTTTGCGGCATGTAGGTGTAGGTGACAGTCGCCGGGTCGTAGCTCCCTTCCCAGTTTATGAGGTCTTCCGTGTCGGAATTGAACACGGTAAGCCCGGCCGAGGAGTTCTCGCCCTCAACGGCGTAGCCAATGTCGCAACTCACGCTTTTTTCCGGCTTCAGATCGCCATTGCCCATGGTCACGTAAGTGATACCCGAATACGCGTTGGTTTCCGTGGGCCAGTAGAGCTCGTTGAACGTCGGCGAACGCCAGGACCTGCCGGCGTTGGCGGAAAACTTGCTTTTCTCAGTGGCGTTATAAACCACGCCAATACGCGGCGCGAAAACGCTCCCGAAAGAAGAATTGTCGTCATAGCGCAGGCTCGGAAGCAGCACGAACCTGCCAATCTTAAATTTCCTTTGAAGGTACCCCGAACCGTTCACTCTCGATCTGTCCAGCGCCGTGAGATCGGCCGCCACGTCCGTCTGCTTGTATTTTTCTTCCCACCATTCGCACCCGACCGTAACGCCGTTTTCCATGAGGTATTTCGTTTCCGCGCCGAAAACGAGCGAATCATACCTGGCGTCAAGGAACCACGAAGGCACCGTGTATTTCATAACCTCGTCACGGGAATAAACTGTAGTGTCAAGTTTTCCGCGCGGGACATCTATCCTGTGTTCGAGACGTACCGATTTTTTTGAGGTCCTCTGGGTTGCCTCGGAAGTTGACGCCTTTTTCTCCGCTTGGCCGTCGTACTTATCGACGCTCAGGGGCAGCAGAGTGGCCAGGTCAACGGACTGGCCGGGGACACCTACCTCGTCCGAATAGATCGAACCTGACAGGTCGAATGAACCGTGTTTTTTGAAGTCTCTGCCCGTGCGAACAAAGAGATCCTGCGATTCGTAAGAAGAGTTCTCCCTCCAGCCGTCGCTCAGCTTTTTCGACGCTGATACGACCCCGTACAGGCCGTTTCTTTCCACGTTCATGCCGGCGCGAAGCGACCTGCCGTTGAAGCTTCCTCCTGACACCTCTGCCTCGAACAGTGGGCTGCTCGGGTCATATCCTTTCGTTACCACGTTTATGACGCCGCCCATGGCGCTGGTGCCGTATATGGCGGACGCTGGCCCGCGTATTATCTCGATTTTTTCGACAGCGTCAAGAGGTATCTCGCTCAACTCGGCGTAGCCGTTGGATATCCTGTTGACGCGCCTGCCATCCACAAGCACGAGGACCTGTTCCGCCCCGGCGCCGCGTATCATCAGCGTGCTTGAAGCCCCCAGCGAACCGTATTTCCCCCGTATTACTCCCAGCTCGTTCTCCACGGCTTCGCCCAGGTCTTTGGCCTTGGAACGTTTCAATTTTTCTTTCCCTATCACGGAAACCGACGTAGGCATTTCGCGAAGCGATTCAGCCCGCCTTGTCAGGCTTAAAAATACGTTTTCCTGCGACTCCTGCGAATACGCGCTTCCAAACCCGAAAACCAGCACCACCAATGCCACTATTTTATTCTTCATTTTATTTTCCTTTCATAAAAGACGATTACACAGATTACCTAAACCGATTAAACAGATCAAACTCCTGTCGTTCTCTTTTTATTATCTCTATTCGCTATTCACTGTCATATTGCCTCCCTCGAGTTAAATCAGCTCATAGTCCGTAGTTGGCAGTTCGTAGTTGACGGCACTACGAACTCCGAACTATGAACCCTGAACTGAAGTTACATGCCGGCCGGTCTCCTGGCTCGAAGCGTTCTCATTTGGCGCCTGCCTTCCCACCTGACACAGCAGTGGCAAACGCCATTTTTATCTCGCTTTTACAGTAGCGGGGCTGCACCCGGTTTTCACGGGTTTCCCGTCACCGGCAATTTTCCCCTCACCACTTTCCTCTCCCCCAGGGGGAGAGGATGAAAGAGGGGCTTACTTCTTCTCCAACTCCTCCCTTGAAACGGCGACCACGTATGGTTTTTTAGATATCGGATTGTCCTTTACTATCACGACTGTTTTGTATACCTGCTCTATGTTTTGATAGGTTAAAACCTCGCGCGGAGCCCCTCTCGAACAAATCCCGCCATCGTTCATCATAATTATGGAATCGCAGTATTCGCCGGCGAGGTTCAGATCGTGAATGACCATGATAACGGATAGGCCCTTTTCCCTGTTCAGTTTTCTTATTACGTCAAGTATCGTTATCTGATGGCCCAGGTCAAGATACGCTGTCGGCTCATCAAGGAGAAGCAGTTTCGGTTCCTGCGCGAGGGCCTGGGCGAGCACCACTCGCTGCCTCTCGCCGCCCGAAAGTTCGCGGAGTTTCCTTTCCGCGAGATGCGCTGTATCGGTCAGCTCCAGCGACCCTGCGACAACACCGGTGTCTTTCTTCGTGTGCGCGCCGAAACGGCTCTGATGCGGGAAACGGCCCATCATCACGAACTCCGAGACCGAATATGAAAAAGGAATGTCAAAAAGCGGAAGCATCGCCGAAACACGTTTTGCTATCTCGACGCGCTTCATTTTCGCGAGGTCCTCGCCTTCGAACACCACCTTGCCGCTTCGGGGCTCTATGGTCCTGGTTATTGTCCTGAAAAGCGTGGTCTTGCCCGCCCCGTTAGGGCCTATTATCCCGAGGAAACCACCCTCTTCAAGGGCAAAGGTTATGTCTTTTATGACGGTTTTGCCGTCGTAACCCGCACTAATGGATTCCAGTTCAAGAACGCTCATTGCTTTCCCTGACCGCGGTGTTTTGCCCCGTTAGAAGCGGTCCCGCCGCAGGCGGAACGTGATTCCTTGAATTCATGTCTGACATCGACGCAAACTCTGTTTTTCATAACCTTATGAAACATTTCATCTAATTTTCTCTAACGGGGTTAATTATGAAAAAGAGAAAAAATACTCCGCCGAATATGCCCGTTATCACGCCCACGGGAAGCTCGACCGGCGCTATGACGGTTCTCGCCAGCGTGTCGCAGACAGGCAGAAAGGCCGCTCCGCAAAGCGCCGACGCCGGAATGAGGAACCTGTGGTCCGGGCCGACGATCTTCCTCGTAAAATGCGGCACCACGAGCCCCACGAAGCCGATTATCCCCGACATCGATACGCAGACTCCGGTTATCAGCGAGGCCACGATGAATACAGTCTTCTTTATTTTCTCGGATTCTACACCAAGGTTATACGCCTTTTCCTCGCCGAGCGTCAGCGCGTTGAGCTCCCGCGAGAAAGCGAACAGGACGGCCACGCAGACGGCTATTAAGACGCTTGCGGGAAGGATGAGCGCCATGTCCGGGCTCGACAGGTCTCCCGTGAGCCATATTATCGAAGCGTGCAGTTTTTCGGGACTTATGACGGCAACCAAAGCAAGCACGATGGAAGAGCAGACGTAGCCGATTATGACACCTGTAAGTATGAGGGAGTGGTTGGAGAAATTTTTCGTCGAGGCAAGGGCGTAAACCGCCGCGAAACACCCCAGCGCGCCGGCAAAAGCAAACAACGGAAGCGAAAACGCCGTGAACCCCGCCAGGCCCGTGACGATGCTTAGTGTCGCCCCCAGCGCCGCCCCTCCGGATATGCCCAGCGTGTACGGATCGGCAAGAGGGTTCTTGAGCATCCCCTGGAACACGCAGCCGCTTGCCGCGAGTCCCGCTCCGACTATCATTGAAAGCCAGATACGGGGTATCCTTATCTTCCAGATTATGGCCTGATACGTGCCGTCGGAAACCCCTGAGCGGAACAACCCTTCAAAAACCTCTCTAGGGCCCATCATGCTGCCGCCGAACATCACGGACGCGGCCGCCACAACCGCCGGCAGGACCGCGAAAAGCGCAAAAATCAGCCTTCTGTCACGCATGCGCGTCCCCTGCCGCGAAAGCCCTGATATCCAGAAACCAGTGCCTCCAGAAACCTTCCTTCAGCACCTTTTCCGACTCGGTTATCCGGACTTCCCTGCTGAATATCGGCCCGTTGAAGACAAAAGTATGGAACTCGCCGTTTTCCCCGCACACGCAGGCGCCTTTTTCCTTTATCGCATCGGCGCTTGAAGCGTCAAGGACGGTACCGACGAAATCACCTCCGAAAATATCGGCCTTGGCGCTCACCACGACCGCCTTGAAACCGAGGGAGACGAATTCCTTGAATATTTCCTCAGGCTTGCTTTCCCAGAGCGGCTCTATCATCGTTATGCCTATCTCGCCGCAAACCCGTTCAACCCAGCTCTTCTGCTCGAGGAGGTAAATATCGCCGAAAACCATTCCTTCGGCGCCGTATTTCCGCATGAGCTCCCTGACGGTTTCCTTGAATACCTTTTCATAGCCTTCCATCGTGTCGGGAACGCTTCTCTGCTCAAGCGGGAAACCGAGCGCTTCAGCCTGCGCTGACACGGCGCCGGCCGGCACTCCGTGAAAGCAGCACCTGCCGTGCTTTTGCGAAACAAAATTCAACAGGCAGACGGGCTCATGACCCGCTTTCATTGCCTTGTATAAAGCAAGGCTGCTGTCCTTGCCTCCGCTCCAGGAAACTATCGTTTTCATCTATCCTACCTCCCGTGGAGTAACTTGAATATCTTCTCGGCGCCTTCAGCTATCGAGTCCGGCGTCGGCTCGCCGAAAAGCGCGCTGTCCACGAAATATACCCTTTCGTTCCTGACCGCCGATATTTCGGGCAGTTTCTTCCAGTTCTCTAAAACTTCGCCGGACTCGGCCCCCATTGAAACAAGTATTATGACCTCCGGGTTCCTCTTGACCACTTCTTCAAGGCTGACCTGGGGATGCCTCGCTTTGAGGTCTTCCATTATGTTGGTCCCGCCGGCAAACGCTATTATGTCGTTTATGAAACTGCCGGCGCTCGCGCTGAACATCGGCCTTGCGCCTATCTGCCAGAACACCCTGGGTCGTTCGGCGCCGGCCGTTTTCCCGCTCAATGCCGCAAGCCGCGCCCTTGACCTTTCAACGATCTCATCCGCCTTTTTTGATTCTCCAAGAAATTCGGCAAGTTTTCCGAATTCGCCGCAAATCTGCTCGTAGCTGTCCACCGAACCCATCACGTACACTTCTATGCCAAGCTGCCTGATTTTTTCGACCGGCCCCAGGCGGTTGCCTTCCCTGGAAGCTACCACGAGGTCGGGTTTAAGCGACACTATCTTTTCCACGTTAGGTTCAAGGACCGTGCCTATTTTTTCGGTTTTCGAATAGCAATCCGGGCAGTAGGTCGTGACCCCGACCACCCTGCCCTCCAGGCCCAAAAGGGCAAGGCTTTTCGATATGGATGGGGCAAGCGCGACTATGCGTTTCGGGGTTTCCGCGAAACACGAACAGGCAAGAATGAAAATTGCCGCTAAGAAGCAAAAAAATGTTTTGAACGTCCTCATCATTGCCGTTAGAACTCTATGCCCTTTCGCGCGGTAATTCCTCTGCGGTACGGATGCTTTATTTCCTTCATTTCGGTCACGAGGTCCGCTTTTCCAATCAGCTGCTTCGATGCCCCTCTTCCCGTCACTATGACCACCGCCGCCGGACTCTTTGCTCCAAGCACCTTGAGCAGGTCTTCCGCCTTTAAAAAACCGTCCCTTACCGCGATATTGAACTCCTCGAGCACTACCATGTCGAACTTATTACGCTTTATCACCGACCAGGCTTCTGACAGCGCCTTCCTGCATTCGTTCCTTACCTTTTTTTCCGGGATATTCCTGAAACACGCGGGGTGTTTCGGCGCGAAAGACAACAGCTTTAAACCTTTGAGTTTCTTGAGTATCGTCTGTTCGCCGTAAAACTCCCTTCCCTTAAAAAGCTGAATGATGCAGACCTTCCACCCTCTTCCGAGCGACCTCAGGACCTGCCCCATTGCCGCCGTCGTCTTGCCCTTTCCGTCGCCGGTATTCACGATTATCATGTCATCCTCCGAAAATAGACACTGGAAACACAAAGTCCTGCATCCTGTTAAATAAAAGCATCAACAGAAGCTCGCACGCCTCGTTCACGAGCCCGAAAACGTCCCCGGTCAATCCCCCTAGTTTTTTTTCAACCGTTCTGACCAACACAAACACCGACAGAAAAACAAGAGCGATCCCTGCCGCCACCATAGCGGGATCAGCCAGGAAGAATACCGGTATTATGTATATGCCGGAGGCAGCTGCCGTGCCCATCTTTCCGAAAGGCATTGTTGAACCAAACCCTTCGTTCTTCGCCGGCTTTGATATGGACATCGAAAGCACCATCGCCCATCTTGAGATCACGAATACCGGCAGAAACAGCATCATCTCGAGACCGGCCGCGAGATAAATCTTCAAGGCTATGTACAAAGCTCCGGCAAACAGTGCCGACGGGCCGATGTTACCCGACTTCATTATCCTTAAAACATCTTCTCTTGATTTTTGGGAAAAAAGGCCGTCCATTGTATCAAGCAAACCGTCAAAATGGAATAAATTGAAAAAATAGTATAAAACGGAAAAGGCCAGTATGACCGCTATCAAATGGTCACCGAAAATACAAGAAACGAGCGGCAAAGCTGCGCACCAGACCGCGAACGCTGCGTACCCGACCAGAGGGAAATGCCCCGCGGCCTTTTTAAGGTCTCCCCGCTCGGTTTTCGCCCGCCCCACCGGGAGTCTAGATATCATCCTGAACGCTTCGGCCGCGTTCCTAACGAATTCCATTTTTATCCTCTTTTCCCTTTGACACGCCGGCGCCTTCGAAAGTCGCCATTTCGTTCATCATTTTCACGGCTGCCTCGATAACGGAAACCGCGAGAACTCCGCCCGTCCCCTCGCCGAGCCGCATGTTAAGGTCAAGGATTGGCTCAAGCTTCAGGGCATCCAGGACCGCCTTGTGGCCCTTTACCGCCGACAGATGTCCGGCAAACATGTATTCCGCCGCCTTCGGCTCGGCCCTGCACGCGAGAAGCGCGGCGGACGACACCGGAAAACCGTCAAGGACTACCGGCATCGAATTCGACGCGGCCTTGAGCATAAACCCGGTCATCTGCGCTATGCAGTATCCTCCGACTTTCGAAAGAACATCCACTATGTCGCGGGGATCCGGCTTGTGTTTCTTCAGGGCCTGCTTCACCAGTTTCTCCTTCTTTTTCAGCGTTTTGGAATCTATTACCGTGCCTATGTCGATCAATGATTCGGTTTGAAGCTCGCAGGCCGCGCACACCGCCGCGGCTACCGTCGTATTGCCTATTCCCATATCGCCGACCGCTATTATGTCTACGCCGTCTTCTTTCGCCTTGTCAGCCAGGCCAAACCCCATCTCGACGTGCGCTTCGGCGTCTTTTCTGCTCATCGCCGGCTCATCTGCGAAATTCTTCGTTGAACGCCCGGTTTTCCGCACAATATAGTTCCCCGATTTTGCTCCTACGTCGCTTTTCATACCGGCATCGACCACGAATACCGCGGTGCCTGTGTGTTTCGCGAAAACGTTTATCGCCGCGCCTCCCGCCAGGAAATTTCTCACCATTTCCGCCGTAACTTCCTGCGGGTACGCAGAGACCCCGGAACCCGCCACTCCGTGGTCGGAGGCAAAGACATACACGCTTTTCTTTGCCATGACGGGCTTGACGGTTTTTTGTATGAGCGCGACCCTTTTGGCTATCTCCTCGAGCCTCCCAAGGCTGCCCACCGGTTTCGTCAGAGAATCGATTCTTTGCTGGATCCCGGGCTCTATGGTCCTGTCAACGGGCGAGATTTTTGGAATATCCACTCTGCTTGAACCTCCATAGCGAACGCATCAGTTTTTCGTAATCAAAAACCTCGAAATTGAGTAGAAAATCCTCTTTTTTCATCGCGCGTTCCAGTATTTCATACTTTTCAACAAGTCCCGATACGTATTCGATGGTCTGGCGGTCAAGGGTCCTGTGGTCTTTTCCCTCACCGACCCCGTGGATGTGCATTTCCCTTATTTCCTTGACGGCAGTGTCGTTCAAAACCGCGTCCTCCGAGCCGGAAAGCTTCAGGTGTCCTATGTCTATCACCATGCGCTCGTAAGCGGGATACGCCTCTATCGTGTTCTCAAGGACAACGTCCTTTTTCCCTTCGATGAAGCCCTGCCAGCCATCGTGCGGGTGCAGGACGTAGTTCCTTATGTCCAGGTCGGTGGTTCTCAGGAATTTGTAGGCCTTTTCGCATTCGGAGATGTTTCCGAGCGGAAGATGGACGGTGTAAAAGAGCTCCAGTTTCCCGAGGCCATCAATCTGGGAGCAAAACTCCTTTTCAAGATTCCTGTCCCACATATATATAAGAAGCTCCGCGAAATCAACCCGCCCTTCGAGTAGCTTGCAGTTCTCAAGGTAGTTATTCTTTGAAACCCAGGACGTCGAGCCTATTTTCATTTTATCCTCATTTTAAGACCGGAAACCGTCAGATAGACCTCATCGGCTTTATTGGCAAGCTCTTTGTTTATTTTACCGAGCAAACCCGCGTATTCCCTCGCCATCTCGTTGTCCGGCATCACCCCCATACCGACCTCGTTTGTCACTATTATTTCGTTACCTTTGAGCGACCCGATGAAATCCCTGAAATACCTTTTGGCGTCCTTTGCGCCGTGCATTATGTTTCCCACCCAGACTGTGACGCAGTCCACCACCACCGCGTCCGCATCGTTTTCCCTGATGACAGCCGCTATTTCAGTGGGCTCTTCCTTAACCTCGAAACCGCTGCCTCGTTCCTTTCTATGGCGCTCTATCTTTGCGCTCATTTCCTTATCGAAAGGGACCGCGGTGGCCACAAATAGCTTCCTGCCCTTTGTTTTGTTCGCTATTTCAAGCGCCAGCGTGCTTTTCCCTGATTTTACCCCGCCCGTTATGAGAATCATAGCTAAATCCATTTGATTACACAGATTTTTGACTTAGATTACACAGATTTAAGGCCTTGATGCTTGTCTGAATCTGTGTAATCTCCTTTTATAATCTGTGTAATCGTTGTTAAAATGAAAAAACCCCACTTCCGCGAGGAAAATGAGGCCGTCTTTTGGTGTCTTTCCCGCGAAAGTCGGCGGGCATTACCCGCCTTTTTCTGACAAACCGTCGACCGGACTCATTCCCTTTAAAGGACTTTACCGTTGCGGGGCAGTGCCTGGATCTGACCCGCCTTAGCATTACATTCCGCAAATGGACACGGCTATTCGCCGTATTTGCGCCATTGCTTCGGCGGGTGACATGCGCCTTGCGGCACCTGTCACAGGACTTCCTCGGTTTGTATCTATTTCAAAAAAACTCTGGTCTGATTATATTACTTGCTCGCGCAAATGTCAAGCGGAGTTTCCTTGAATTTGGGCCAGGTAGGACTTGAACCCACGACCCGACGATTATGAGTCGTCTGCTCTAACCAACTGAGCTACTGGCCCGTCTCCGTCATAAACCAACTTATTTCAAATATCTCGACGGTAAAACCAACCGCTATGCTAACTTTATGGCAATTTCTGACAACTTCTGATATCTTAAAAAAACAGGTTGTTTTTACACTCATAACACATTTTTAACACAAACATAAATCGCCATTGGAAACGTATTATACAAAACTTATCACTTTTGTTCAACTGAAATTTGCATTCAATACATCTAAGGAGTTTCCTGGCAGGACAGACGCCAAATCAGGGACAGCTGCCCTGCCATTTTGACCTACAGTTGATTATAAACAGCTTTTTAACGGTTAAACCTTGAACCTCCGGTATTCCATCGTTTCAAGCTCTATTTCGACATATGTAAAGTCTTCCTGCTGGCCGGGCTGGATGCACACCGTTCTGCCTATGTTGTTATGCCACTTGCCTGAGATCTCTGGGGAACCGTGCACATGCCCGTGCAGGGACATCTTCGGCTGGTTCGCCCTCAAGAACTCGTATATGGCATTAGAACCGTCTTCCAGGTCGCTTTCGCACAAGCCGAGACCAAGATTAGCGGGCGGCATATGTATTACATAGATGCTGTTTGCCATGTTTTCCGGCCTGACCAGTATTTCAAGCTCATCCTCAATTGTCAGAAGGCTTTTTATATAACCAGCCCAGTCCTTAATCTCTTTCATAGCAGTGCCTTCGGATATTACTGCCTTCTCAAATGGTTCTACGGGGTTGGAGTTTTTGTGATCTAACCGGCACCGGTCCTTCCAATCGAACGGAAAGTCCGCTATCCAGCTCATGCCAATGAATTCGTAACCATTGATCTTAATCCTGCGATTATCAAGGAAAAATGAGTTATGATGCTTTGTGCACGTTTCCTCTAATAGCTTATCGAATATCGGCAGGTCATGGTTTCCAGGAAGACACAGATAGTATATCC
>JAFGGC010000007.1 GCA_016930715.1 Endomicrobiales bacterium | reverse complement strand
TAGAGTGCAGCGGCCAGGGCAGGTGTGTTATAAGCGGGAACAAGCTCAAGGGCTGCGATATAGAGCTGATGGACCAGAGCAGCGGGATGATAGAGAAGAACCTAATTGCAGGGGAAACCGGCGTGAACGGAAGCGTGGTGGTAAGGGACAGCAGTATCGCGCAGATCAAAGAGAACAGGATAGATCTGGGGAACAGGGGTATTGAGTGCAATGGCCAGAGCAGATGCGTGATAACCAATAACGAAATAAGGTTAAGGAAATTGAACGCGTGTGATAAAGCGGACAAACGAACGATATCGAGCAATGGTATGTGCATAAGCACCGGAATAGTCGTGTCAAATCAGGCCAGCGCGGATATAAAGAGGAACAGAATCGAGTCAATGGATAATGACTCGGAAGTAGGTATTCTACTGACCGATTTATCTAATTCCGACATATCCGAAAATAAAATAAAGGTGTCATCCGCGATAAGTGCGTTTGAAAGCGCTCAGGTAAGGATAAGCTCCAATAATATAACGGCCGACACGGCTATAAGCCTCAATCAGATATGCGTGGCTAATATTTCCGGCAACGCGGTCAGCGTAACGAATGCGGCCGTTGTCTGCAATGACAGGGCGGCAGCCGATATAGCGGGGAACAAAATAAGCGGGGCAAAAGAGTACACGGTCGGCATCATGGTGCAGGAGTCCGCCGAATGCAGGCTGGAGAACAATAAGTTATCCAACATACGCGAGAAGATTATCCTGAACGACACCGGCAAGATGAGCATTATTGACAAGAATATTAACGGAGAATATGCGGCTGCCAGGCGTGCGCACGAACGCGGCTCACGGTACGAAAGGATAAAGTACGTTATACGCGAAGGAGTCGTAAAGCTCGGAAAATACAGAATCGCGAACACGATATTCAAGATTTATTACTATCTCGCCATATTTTGCGCGAAAGTTGTTCTCGCGAGGCTTAAGCGTGTAAAGGCAGTGTATTTGCGGAGGGGCATGGCCACCAATAAGGACTGGATCCCCGGCATCAGCGATATAGACATTATGATAGTGATAGACAACATGGCGCCGAAAGACGAAAACATATTTTTAAAAAGGCTGACCAGCTTCTGCGGGGCGCTAAAATCCGTTTTCCCGGTACTCGGAGAAATGCAGGTAATGAATTTCCGCGAATGCGGCAACTATTTCTCCGGAGGTGACATCAGGACGTGCAAGAAGATCGATTCATGGCTGCTTGTCGCGGGAAAGGACGTGTGCCGCGAGGAACGGTCGTTGACGAAGGAATCATTCATCGTGGGCACGTTGACGGAGCTGATGGAAGCCTATATGAAGATTAACCAGATATATTTTTACGGCAAAAAGGATATTTTAGGCGTTATGACCTATACGAAACATTTCGCGGACCTGCTCAAGTATTCCGCAACCATAAAAAAGGGCGAGTATTGCCCGTACCGGAGCAGGGGGGATGTTCTGAGAGAATGCGCCGATAGATCAGCGGACAGCGCCGAGAAGGAAATCTACCTGAGGGCATTGTCAGTGTGGGAGAAAAGAACGGGCGCGGGCGATAGTTACTATAACGATATATTTATATTGTCCGTGTCCAAGACAAACGAGATACTAAGGGGATACTTCGACACGGTCGCGGCCAACGTGAATTCCTACAAGCATTTCGAAACGCCGGAAACGCTTTTAAATAAAGCGGACAAGCTTCAGTATAAGATGTTCTCCATGCTGGTAAACGAAATAAAAGCGATGCTGGGCAGCTGTTTTCTGGGCATGATCTGCGATAATCCGGGCCACATATTTGTCCTGGTTGCCGAAGAATACGTAAACAAGGAAAAAATGAAGGACGACATGTTGCAGGAATTGAGCGCAATAATCAGAACGAAAAACAGGTACTCGAATACTCCGCTTGTCATAGTGACGAAAAACATATACCAGGCCCTCATATACTCTCTGTATAACGAAATGCCTTTTACTTATTATAAATTGATAAAAAACGGGAACGGCGCGGATATGGAGATAAAGGACACAGGCAGCGAAAAAAGGGAACAATACGGTTTTTTGGATGCTTTGTATAAACATCCGGGAGACGACATTCTGGACGTGATGATCAAGCAGATGGTCAGCAGGTTCGCGATTTCTATCAGGATGTGCGCTATCGACAACAACGGCGACTATAAATACAGAAGCGCGTATCTGCTATCCAGGATACTGGGTCTTAGGATGGCTTACGAGAAAAAAATGATAGTAGACCCGTACCTCGATACCGTGCTGTTCAATTATACGCAGTGTTATCCGGAGCATAGGGCCCAGATTGACGCTCTAAAGATGAAGCTTGATATCGCGAAAAATTCCGTGGCGATGGACACGTACCGGCAGGGGATAGAAGAGTATCTGCCGGTTTTAAGGGACGCGATCGATAATATGAGCATGAGAATAGAGGAATCACAAGGCGGCGGTAATGGACCTTATTAAGAAGAACCGGGAGATCAACGCGGAGGAAATCAGGGGCCGGCGCACGACGCTGGATTCCACGCCGCAATACGTTACGATAGGGTCTCATTACAAATGCAATTCAAAATGCGTGTTTTGCATGGGCGGTGATTATCCGGAGTTCACTTTGAATTATTACACGGAATACCTTGAAAAGAGGCTGGAAAATGTCGTTAAAAAAGCCGAATTCGTAGGGTTTTGCGGTTTCGGGGAAACTCTGTTAATGCCTGAAGCTCCGCGGTTTTTGGATCATATAAACGGCGCGCTTGAAGACAACATAAAGGTGTTCACCACCAACGGCATACGCCTTGGCGACGCGATTTGCGACAGGCTTGCGGAAGGCAGGTATTCTGTGCTGATATCTCTGCACGCATCGCGCAAAGAGCTGCATAAAAGCCTTACGGGAACGGACAGTTTCGACAGCGTGCTCAGGAACGTAAAGAAACTCGTTGACATCAGGAACAAAAAGCGGAACGACCTGCACGTCAACCTGGTATTTCTGGCAACCTCCATGAACATCGACGACCTGCCGGACTTCGTTAAGCTCGCGCATTTGCTCGGCGTCGACAGGGTGACGTGCAACTACCTGACGGTATTCGTCCCGGAGCATCTAAAGATGAGCACGTATTTCCACAAGGATGCCGCGCTTCGCAGCATGGGCGCCGCGGAGGAGCTGGCGGACAGGTACGGCATAGAGCTCGTGCTGCCGCCGAAATACGGGCAAAAACGCGATGGCGCAAAACAGATGTGCCATGACCCCTGGAACTTCTTTTACGTGGAGGTCCAGGGCAGCGTCAATCCGTGCTGCTTTGCCGGCAACCACATCGGGAACATCAAGGACACAGATTTCAAGGATATATGGAACGGACCGGGCTACAAGGTTCTCAGAGAAGGCCATATTAGCGGTAAGGTGCACAATTGGTGCAGGTACTGCTACAAGTACGATTCATCGAACGTTGATGATATACGTTCGCACATTACATTCAGGCCGGAGACCCAAAGGCAAATAATGAAATATTTGTATGAGAACAGGAATGAATATAAGGTACCTGAGGAAGCGCTTAAATTATAATCTGATAGAGTATCAGAAATCCAGGATGCATTCGGTCGTTTACGGATACCCTTACTGGATGACCATAGATCCTTCGAGCGTGTGCAACCTGCAATGCAGGTTCTGCCCCACGGGTCAAAAGAGGAACAAGAGAAAGCAGGCGATAATGTCGTTTGATAATTTCAACACCATTATCAACGAGTTGGGCCCGTATTTATTCCACATCGATTTCTGCAACTGGGGCGAGCCGCTGCTCAACGGGGATATTTGGAAGATGATCAAGCGCGCCAAGACCTACGGCGTGACCGCCAAGGTGGACACGAACCTGAACGTGGTGATGACGGACAGCGACATAAGCAGTCTGATCTCGTCGGGCCTGGACAGGCTTACTGTCTCGCTGGATGGAGCCACACAGGAGGTTTACGAGAAATACAGGAAGAACGGGAATATAGGCCTTGTAATGGATAATATGAAAAGGATAATCTCGGCGAAAAAAGCCGTGAACGCGGCCGGTCCCCACATCCACTGGCAGTACCTTGTATTCAGGCATAACGAGCATGAAATGCAGAAGGCGGAAGAAATGGCGGCGGCCGCAGGTGTGGACTCGATCGGGTTCACCGCGCCTTTCTGCTCTCCAGAGTGGGTGTCGAGCATTGACAAGTACAATAACTACCTGAAAAAAGACGATAAGCTTGGGTTCAAGAACGCCGGCGGGGTCTGCGGATGGCTTTGGGACGGCGTTACGATAAACGCGGACGGATCGGTGTCGCCGTGCTGTTCGGTCGAGGAAGAGAAGGACGATTTCGGCAACGTGTTCGAGGAGCCTTTCAGGTCCATATGGAACAACGACGAATACAGGCTGGCGAGAAAATACGTGCGGAACAGAAGAAAGACGAATAAAGAGAACGTGTGCGTAAGGTGCGACCACATAGGCGCGAGCAACCACGCGGACTACAGGATTTTTGCCAAACAGGGAAACGTGTGACGGCAAGGGAAGGTATTTTGATGCCCGGCAACAACAAGGTCGAAGAAAACACGAAACTGAACCAGGAAGAATATGCTTCCAGGAAGATAGTCCTTGCCTCGTACCCGCGCACGGTCTTCGTGCAGATGGACAGCATATGCAATCAGGATTGCCTGTTTTGTTCAAGGGACGCCGCGTACAGCCACTTTGACATAGACGAATACAGGGAGAGGTACGGCCGCAAGCTGCAGCCTGTGTTCGAACGCGCCGAAAGCATAATCCTTACCGGATCGGGAGAGCTGCTGGCGCTTCCCGGGATAAAGGAGAGCCTGGATTACTTCAACGGTTTCGCGCACGCGGAAAAGATGTTCGCGACCAACGGAAGCACGCTCACCCCGAAGATGGCGGACTACATAAATGACAGCGGTAACAGGTACACTATCCATGTATCGCTGCACGCTTCCAACGGTGATTATCACAGGATGATGACGAAATCCGGCAACTTCGACCTGATAATCGAGAATCTGAAGCATCTGCGGAGTCTGCGCGCCAACGGCGGGAATGTCAGGCTGAACATGGTCTTTTTGTTGACGGCGAAGAACATAGACAACCTGGTGGAATTCGTCCATTTCGCCAAGGAATACGGGGCCGATTCCGTTATCGCGTACTATAACTACATTTACAGGCAGGACCAGAGGGATCTGTCGTGCTTTTTCATAAAAGAAAAAACGAACGACATTCTTTTAAAAGCTGGGGAAACAGCGAGTAGGGTGGGAATGAGAATCACCCTGCCGCCGAAATTCGGTCAGGATAATTACAGGGAAAAGACGCTGTGCGGGGAAGCCTGGAGCCAGATAATGATCAACTGTTCCGGTGATATAATCACGTGCGACGTCGCGGGGGACTCAAGAGAGAGTATCCTGAACAAGGAATTCATGGACGTGTGGAACGGCGAATATTTCACCGGCATTAGGAAAAAACTCGCTGACGGGGATACGTCGTGCGCCAAATACTGCTTTCGCGCGAACCCCGCCGCGGTAAACGATTTCAGGAGCCATATAATAACCAGAGGGAAAACGGAAGACGAAATCAAGAAGGTGATAGAGGGATGAACGCGGCGGCGGCAAAAAATAACGACATTGTGATACCGATATCCCTGGAGTGGTTCATAACGGAGTCGTGCAACCTGAACTGCAGGTACTGCTCCAAGGACAAGCCGAAATACTCCGAAAAGGACTATTCGCGGGGGTTGAGCGTGATAAAGAAGGAAAAGCCGAAACACATATGGATAGGAGGCGGGGAACCACTGCTGGTAGAGTCTTTGGGGGCCATAATCGAGGAGGCGAGGGCCTCGACGGGAGCCAAGATAGCGCTGAGCACGAACATGACCATGCCTGACAGGGCCATCGATGTAATGGATAACATTGACGACCTTATAATATCGCTCGATACGGCAGACAGGGATCTTTCGATGGAATACAGGTGCGTGGACCCTTTTCAAATAGCGGAAAACATAGAGAAGGTGACGGCTGCCGCGAAAAAAAAGGACAAATCCATTAACGTGACCGTGAATTCCGTGGTGTACAGGAAGACGCTGGAGAACGACGGCATAGCCGAGCTCAACGATATGCTCGGCCGGGTTAGCGGGGACATATATCACATACTGTGCCCGATGTTTCCTAAAACGCACCCCGAATCTATCCTGAGCGACGAGGTATACCTCGAAAGGTTCAGGGGCTTGGTTGACGATCTAAAGAAAAAAGGCAGAAAGGTGATAATGAATTACCCCGTCGGTGACGGTGGGAACGTTCCGCGCGCAGGCGGATACAGGTGCTACAGGAGATATTTCAGGCTGCGCATGATAGAAAATGACTGTTTCTCGCCGTGCCCCGGAGCCGATGCTGGAAATCCCTTTTGTCACGAGCCCTGCAACTGCGCCGCTTTCGTGGACGACATACTTTTCGCCAAGAACCCCGAGGCCGTGAAATGCTCCCCGGTCGCGGGCAGGTTCACGCAAGACGATATCGGCAAGATCGAAAGGTTCGTGAGGGAGCGGATAAACCCTGACCTGCCGGGGTCGGTATACAGGCACCTGTTAAGGTACGGGAATTAAAAAATGAAAGTAGCCCTATTGCAATGCCCCGTGTGGGGTACGAGAGAGCCGCCGCTGGCGGTGGTGCAATTATCCGGGTGCCTCAAAGCACAGGGCATCGAGACAAGGTCGTTCGACGTAAACAACCGCCTTTACAAGAGAAGGGAAGAATCGTACAAGAATCTCTGGGCGTGGGAACAGTCTATGTTCTGGTACTCGAAAGATAACGTGAAGCGGTTCTTTTCGGACATATCGGGGACCGTCGAAGGGTACGCCGATGAGATTCTGGCTTTCGGGCCCGCGCTGGCGGGTTTTTCGGTGGCGGCATCGTCCTATCATTTCAGTGTCGAGATGGCGAAGCTCCTGAAGCGCAAGGACAAGAATATGAAGGTATGTTTCGGCGGCCAGTTGTTTTTGGATAAGCGGAACATCGAAAAGGCGTTCGGAGAGTCCTGCGTGGATTACGTGATAGCGCATGAGTCGGACATCGCCCTGGGGGAGCTCGCGCGCGCCCTTGAAAAAGGAAATATAGCCAATTGCGCCGGTATACACCGCTCCGACGGTACCCGCGTGTCCTTTACCGGGGAAAGGAAAAGCCTGAAAAACCTCGATAAGATACCGTACATGGACTTTTCCGATTTGAGGATAGAGGATTATGACGATTCAAGGCACATCATGATGATGGCTTCCAGGGGATGCGTGTGGAACTGCGCGTTCTGCAGCTCGAGGGCCTTTTGGCCGGGATACAGATATATGAGCGGCGAGAGGATCCATCAGGAAATAAGCTATCACAGATCATTGCAGAAACCCGACGTGTCCCACATTGATTTCGCCGATCTTGTTTTTAACGGCAATATTGATAGGGTAAGGGAATTCGCGAAGCTTATGGTAAAATACCCGCCTTTTCCCGCTTCGCACAAGATGCAGTGGAACGCCAACGCCATAATCAGCCCCGGGCTCGACGAGGAAACGCTCCGGCTTATGGCCGAGTCCGGCTGCCAGAGGTTGTTTTTCGGCATAGAATCCGGGTCGCAGAAGGTTCTCAACGGGATGAAAAAATTCTACAGCCCCGAGCTGGCGCTTGACGTCATAAGGAACGCCAGCAAGTACGGGATCAAGGTCACCTGCAACTTCATGTTCGGCTTTCCCGGGGAAACGGAACAGGATTTCGACCTGACCCTTGATTTCGTGAAGCAGGCGGCGCCCTACGTGGAAAGGGTCTATCCGAGCAGGACGTACTGCTCGCTGGAGGAGTCCAGCTACCTGCATTCGCATCCGGAGGAGTACGGTATCAGGACGCCCTTGTCCCATCACCTGTACTGGGAATCAAACGACGGCACGAACACGTATCCCGTGCGTTTGAAAAGGTGCCAGCGGTTCGAACTGCTCTGCCGCGAGATAGGCCTGAAAGTCGATTGCGGGGTCAAGACCACCGTCGAGCTGGACGAATACTTCAACCTCGGGCATTACCACGAATTCAAAAAGGAATACGACAGCGCGCTGAGCTATTACGACAGCTACAGGAAGCTCGACCCGGAAAACGAAGTCGTCAACAGGAAAATAGAGGAGATCCTCAAAAACATGGCCGGAGAAGCGCAAAGATGACGAAAAACGCGGGCGAAAAATTCTATCTACAGGGCACGGACCTTTCAAAGGAATGCTTTAACGGTTCCCCTCTGGTCAATTTCGAGTGGAACATTGTCTATTCGTGCAATTTCAGGTGCCCGTACTGTTTTTTCAAGGATAAATGGGAGGAATACGGCAAAAGGAACAGGTTTCCCGGCGTTGCATGGTGGAAGGAGTTCTGGAAAGGGATATCGGAGCGCTACGGAAGGTGCACGATGGTCATAACAGGGGGGGAGCCTTTTTTGTACCCAGATTTCATCGAGTTGATAAAAGAGATAACGAAGTACCATCACCCGATAAACATCTCGACCAACGGAACTTTTGACGCGGACAGGGTGGCGGCCCTGCTCGACCCGGCGAAGATATCGATGTCGCTTAGTTTTCATCCCGGATTCAACGGGCTAAAGGACATACTTGCCAAGCAGAGGGGGCTTAAAGAAAAGGGTTTTCAGATGGGAGACATCAATCTGTGCTGCTATCCGCCTTTCTTCGAACGTCTGGATGAATGGGTCAGCGAGGTCCGCCTCGCGGGCGAGTTCTTGAGGGTCATCCCGTTCGTGGGAACCTATAACGGCAAGGATTACCCCTTCTCGTATTCAAAAGAAGAGAGGAAGGTCCTGGGAATGGGTGAGGTTTGGGAGAACAACGTAAAAAGGAAGGGAAAACTCTGCAAAGCGGGCATGAAAGGCGCTCTAATATATCCCGACGGTAAAGTCGGCCGCTGCGGGCAGATAGGGGAAAGAAGGGTGCTGGGCAATATATTCGAAAAAGAACTTGTCCTTCTGAAAGAACCGGAAGTGTGCGACGCGGAGATATGCCCGTGCCTTGAATCGGAGGTCGTCGATTGATGGACGGCATCAATGCCCCGTATCACGTGGTTGAAGGGGTTTTAAAGTTATGAACGAAGAAATGAAGCAGAAAAACGACTCCATTAAATTTCCCAGGACGCAGCCGCCGGGCCGCGTCTACTGGTGTTGGGACATCTCCTACGAGTGCAACTACAGATGCTCATATTGCCGCGTGGATACCTGGCGAAAGACGCGCTACATAAGCGTCGATAAGTGGGCTAAGATATGGGACAAGATATACGAGAATTACGGCAGCACCCACATACGTTTTTCCGGAGGAGAGCCTTTTATTTATCCCGGTTTTAACGAACTTTTAGTCGCGCTCGGGCAAAAGCACACGTTAAACGTGACAACTAACCTTTCCTTTGACGTTAACGAAGCGGCGCGTGCCCTTGCCCCGATAGCCGATCGGGCGCGGCTGGTCATATCATCAAGTTATCACCCCGAGCACGTGAAGCTCCAGGATTTTATCGATAAGGTATTGCGGCTTAAGGAGAACGGCATATATACCTCGGTCTCCATTGTCGCTTGGCCGCTATTCATGAAGGAAATACCTTCGGTCAAGAAGGCGATGGAAGAGAAGGACATCCAGTTCCAGGTGATACCTCTGGGCGGTCAGTTTTTCAACAAGTACTACCCGCAAGGGTATACCGACGAAGAGCGCGAACTGCTGTCCTGGCTCTCTGTGAACGTGTCTAACAAGGCGAGCAAGGACATGTTTGACTTCAAGGTAAATGAGGGGGACAGGAAGACGAAAAAACGTCTTTGCCGCATGGGCATGAATTTCGGCATGATACGCCCGAACGGCGACGTTTTCCGCTGCTGCACCTTTGATAAGAGGGCGTATCTCGGCAACATGATAGACGGCACTTTTTCGTTGCTTGAAAAACCCGCCTGGTGCGATTTGGAACAGTGTTTCTGCTACAAGGCAATGATAGTGGGCGAGGAAGAGAAAACAGAACGGGATTGGAACTGGGAACGGCATAAAACCGGGTTGTATTCCGTGGAAAAGAAGCCGACGAACGAAGAAATAGTTGCTGAATATGAAGAAATAAAGAAACGCGGAAAGACATTGCAGGTTCTGCTTGATAATTGCGATTCCGACGGGGCCGTAAAATTGCTCGAGCAGACCATGGCGGAATTCCCGGACAATGAGCTTCCATATTTATATCTTAGCGAAATATACATTCGCGCAGGATTCTTTGCGGAAGCGAAGGAACTGCTGGAAAAAGCTTCGAAATTCACGAATTCTGAATGGGCGAAAGGTTTTTACTTCAGGTTATGCGGTTACCTGCATGCGTCGCTCGGGGACATACCTGCCGCGTTCGAGTATTACGCTAAATCGCTTAAAATATCCGAAGACGATCCATATACGTGGTTCCATGTCGCAAAAACGCATATGAAGACCGGCAATATCAACGGTGCGGTTGAAGCGGCAAGAAAATCGGTCTTGCTGAATCCGCATATCACGGCGGCAGTTGATCTGCTAAAAGATCTCGAAGCGGATATATCATGAAAATAATGCTTGTTGTGCCACCAGTGCTGTTTTCGCGCCAGATGTCTCCCGGCCCCGCTTATCTTAAGTCATACCTGCAAAAAGCGGGACACGAGGTGCGTTGTTGGGATATAAATACGGATAATAATGTCGCAAACGACGGTGATGACAATTACTGGACTATAATTGAAAATAACAGGGCATTCTATGAGTCCAACAAGAAGCTTTTTAAGAAATGGGTCGCGGAGATAGAGGAATTTAATCCCGCAATAGTGGGTTTCACGGCATGGAAGACGACTCTGGCCTTGAGCCTGAGAATCGCGTTGATGCTGAAAATGAAAAATCCCCGCAGGTTTATAGTTTTCGGGGGTTATCTGGCCAGTTTACGGGGGAAGAAATTGTTTGATTACCCCCAAATTGATGCTGTCGTGCAGGGAGAAGGCGAAGAAACCTTGTTGGAATTGGCAAATGCTATTGAAGCCAAAGGTGCCGTTAGCGGTTGCCCGGGAGCGATAATTCGCAATAACGGCGTGATATTCGAAGGTGCCGCTCGCCCGGAAATTCAAGACATTGATAAAATACCGTTTCCGGATTTTTCGGATTTTGACCATAAAAAATACCTGAATCAGAATTATATTCCTATTGTTTTCGGAAGAGGCTGTTCGTGGAGGTGTTCTTTTTGCACAACCTATTCATCATGGAAATCATATCGCTCGCGAAGCGCTGAAAACATAATGGAGGAAATCAGGCTGAGGTTGATGCAGTACCCCTCCCTCACTCAATTCGAAATATGCGATCCGGCCTGCAATCAAAACGTGCGGATGTTGTCCGATTTATGCGACAGAGTTATTTCGGAAAAGAAGCTCGGGAATGTGACTTTTTCGGGGCTCGCTCAGATAAGGACTGATATGGACGCGGGGCTGTTGGGTAAAATGAAACGCGCGGGGTTCCATACCCTGAATTTCGGCATGGAAAGCGGTTCCGAACGCGTGTTGAAAAAAATGAGGAAATTCTACAGCATATCTGACGCCGAAAAAGTTATTCGGGACACCTATAATTCAGGAATAAATGTTGTTCTAAATTTTATAGTGGGTTTCCCGGGTGAAACCCGGGATGATTTCCGGCAAACGCTTGAATTCATAGGGCGCAATAGAGAGTTTATAAGCAATGTGGCTCCCGGTCATGAGTGCGATGTCGTTGGTACGGAGATCTGCCATATGCCGCAGAGATTTGATGTCAAGCTGCCTATAATAGAGGACTATCTTCATTATTGGACGACAACCGACGGCCAGAATAATCGCGATATGCGCCTGCGGTGGAAGGATGAATTCGACGATTTCCTGGCCAAAATAGAAATGCCGGTAAAGTGCGGGGCCTATGATCGACAGGAGAAAACTGAAGCGGGAGCCGAAACTGAAAAGGAGTTAATTTAGCGACGGGCGGAAAATGATAACCTTCGGATGGGATTTGTGCCATAGGTGCAATTACGCGTGCCCTTACTGCGGGGTTTGGAACGACCATCCGGAGAAGGACGTGGTGCTTTCCCCCGGTGAGTGGGAAGCCGTCTGGGACAGGATACACGGGCTTTACGGGAAGTGCCACATCTTTGTTTCAGGAGGCGAGCCTTCCGTGTACCCGCAGTTCGACGGCCTTGTAAAGGCGCTTGCCAGGAAGCATATACCCGAGATATGCACTAACCTGGGCTGGGATATAGCTAAGCTTGTACCGGAACTCACGCCCGAACAGCTCAAAATAGCGCCGACCTTTCATCCGGCTTTCGCGGTTTTTGAGGATTTTTTCAAAAAGGCTGTGGCGATAAGAGACTATCTGCCGGAGAGGCAGGTTTATTACGTGGCGCACCCAAACCAGATCAGGGAGATGCCCGAACGGGCCTCGAGGTTGAAATCCGAGGGCATAAAATTAATACCTCAGCCCCTGCGAGGGGACGGGTTTGTGATAAATTCGGACGAAGAGAAGAGGATTATTGAGGATTTGAGCCCGTATAAAGGAAGCGAAAAATTAGATTATCAGCTTCAGTCTGTTTCGCCCAAGGGAAAACGATGTCGGGCAGGGAAGGATTACGCGGTTATCCGGGTAGACGGCCGGGTCGATCGCTGCAGCCAGTGCCATTCGGGAGAGGTCGGGTCCATTCACGATCCTTCATTCAAGCTGTTCGGCGACCCTGCGCCCTGCGACAAGGACTACTGTCCTATAGAATCACAGTGGATAATAAAGGATGAATAACGTTCAGCCGGCATTAAAGCGCAAAACGCCGCCGCATAAAGTATTCTTCACTTGGGAGATAACCTATGCGTGCAATTTCGACTGCACGTACTGCCACGCCCCGAAACACGGCCGGCCGAACGTTCCCGCTACCGCCTATCCGGGCCTGCAGGCATGGAAGGACGTCTGGGACAGGATGTACGCGGAGTACGGTGGCTGCGAGATAGTCGTGAGCGGAGGGGAGCCGTTTTACTACCCGGATTTCACGGAACTGGCTCTATATATGACGGAAAAGCACATAATGGAGTTCACAACTAACCTTTCGTGGGACGTTGCTAAATTCGAACGCAGGATAGAGCCGAAGAGGGCCAGGTTCGGTACCAGCTTTCATCCGCAGCACATAGATATACGCGAGTTCATAAAGAAAGCGAACGTTTTGAGAATGTCGGGTTACGAGCTGTGGGTGAATTTCGTTCCGTGGCCGCCCTTTCTGCCGAAGATGCGGGAATACAAGGATGTTTTCGAGAAGGAAGGTATGAAACTCGTCCTTCAGCCTTTCCTGGGGGATTATGAGGGTAAGCGTTATCCTCAGGGATACACCGGTGAAGAGAAAATGACGCTTGGCATTTTCACGGACGAGGCCAACGTCAAGGCTGTGGACTTCAAGACGACGAACGAATCCATTAAAAAAGGCAAGCTGTGCAGGATGGGAGAAAATTACGCCTTCATACACCCCGACGGCGGCACGGACAGGTGTTGCAGGGACAAGACGGTAAAGCTCGGGAACGTGCTGGACGGGACGTTCAGGCTCCTCGACGAGCCGCAGCCGTGCCGCGCGGACGAATGCAACTGCTGGAGGTGCATGCTCGTGGAGACCGAGCCGGACTGGGTAAAGTACTGGGGAAGGCCGGATAATGATCGGGCAGGGGCAAAATAAATGATTCAATTTACTTGGGACATTCACTATAAGTGCAACTACAGATGCCCGTACTGCTGGTTCCACGGCAAATGGGACGATATCGCGTGCAACAACGTCTACCCCGGCACGGACAGGCTGCTTTCCTACTGGGAGAACATCCGTAAACTTTACGGCAAGGTCCACATAGAGATATCGGGCGGAGAGCCGAGCATATACCCGGATTTTCCGAAATTCGCCGCGGAATTGTCTAAAATGCACGATATAGGCGTGACGTCGAACATCTCGGGAAACATTGACGGCATCATTGGTTCCGGCGCGAAATACAATATCGGGATGAGCTTCCATCCGCTTTTCGCGGACGGCGGGGAGTTCTTGAAGCGCGCGGTTGAGCTCAAGGAAGGCGGGTTCGGGAACACGGTGCTGTATCTGGCGTATCCGCCGGCCGTGAAGGATATCCCGAAATACAAGGAGCTCTTCGAGAAGCACGGTTTCATTTTCTACGTTTTAAGCTTCTGGGGCAAATACAACGGTCTCGATTATCCCCAAAACTATACCGAAGAAGAGAAAGTGATCGTAAATACCGCCCTCGGTGTGCGAGGCAATACCGACAAGAAGTTCCAGCTTGAACCCGTGTCGACGAGAGGGAAGAACTGCAACGCCGGAAGGACCTACGCGCTGGTTCATCCGAATGGCGACGCGTACCGCTGCGGCGGAGGTAACTGGAAGGAGCAGCATCAGCCGTTCGGCAATGTTTTCAGCGACGGTTTCCGCCTCTTGGAGGGTCCGGAGCCGTGCGAATCCGACAACTGTCCGTGCAACGAATGGTCGTTTTTGCTCGTAGAATAGCGGTCCCGGAACGGCCCTGAAAAAGGTGCGTTTGGATGACAAAATCTGTTTTGGCGAAAACAGCCTTAATAACTGCGGGTTTGATGCTGAGCGTGTTTTTGTGCGAATTTGGCCTGAGGGCGTACGGTGTTTTCGAGCGGCCGTCCCTGAAGAAGTCCGCGGCCGAATTTAAAGCAAGCGCGGACGGAGGCAAAATAAAAATAATTTGCGTCGGCGACTCGAACACGTTCGGGATCGGCGCGGAACAGGGGTTTTCATATCCTGATCAGCTGCAAAAAATGTTTGATAAAGAAGAACCCGGGAAATATAAAGTCTACAATTTGGGAATCCCGGGATCAAACTCGTCGATGTTGTTGAAGAGGTTTCAGGGATGGATCGAAGCGTATGAGCCTCACGTCGCGGTCGTGATGTGCGGAATGAACGACTCCTGGAACCTGGAGGACAGCAGTTATTTCCTGTTCACCAAAGACGCGAACTCGCTGAAGTCGAAGCTGAAAAGGATGTTGTTTCGCTTAAAGACATACAAGCTGGTTCAATTGGCTATTATCAACGTAAAATACAGAAAGGCGTTCAAGACGCCGGTGAATGCCCGGGGAAAAGGTGACCGGCAGGACGTTATTGCTGAATTGAGGACGGCTTCGGATTTAGCCATACAGGACCCCCTCAGGGCAAAGAAAATATGCGAAGAGGCGATAAAGGATGATCCCGGAAATTCCGACGCGTATTTGTATCTCGGAAGGGCTTACTTGTTCGTTAATGACTATGTTGCCGCCGAGAGGAGTCTTAAAGCTGCCATAGAGAAGAATCCGCGCAATATGGCTGCGTATACGGAATTATCGCGGCTGTATATTATGAAAAGCGAAACCCGAAAGAGCAGGGAAGTTATCGCTAAGATGAATAAAGTGGATCCCGGAAGCGAAGAGCTGTTCGCAATGCACGTGTTCGGGATACCAGGGGGAGGCTGTGTATTCAGGCTATTGAGCCATAATCTCGAAGAACTGTATAAAATAGCCAGAGAGAATGATACGGCGTTGGTCCTGCAGAATTATCCCTTCAGCGCGCCGGTCATCGAAGAGGTAGTGGACGATTTTGAAAAAAGGCACCATATCCCGGTAGTGCGGAACAGGGAGGCGTTCGACGGTCTCGATTATAGGGAATATTCCGTGCCGGATAGCCATCCCAACGAGAAGGGGTACGGTATAATAGCGCGCAACGTCCTGGAAAAAGTCAAAGAGCTGGGTCCTTTCCGGGGCGGAGCGATTTAACGGTGGTGAATGTGGAAAATATGACGAAAACGGCGCAGGATAGCGGCATGCTCCTGAACAGGGAGCTGGCGAAGAAGGAGATCGAAGAAGGGAAGACTGTTTTGTCTTCGAAACCTCAGACTTTGCGGATAATACTCACTAACCGCTGTAATATCAACTGCATAATGTGCGAGATCGGGAACCGGAAGAAAGACGAAACGATCCCGCTCGAAGCGATATCCAAGATCGAGCCCCTGCTTCCTTCGCTTGACAGGATAGACTGGCAGGGCGGCGAGGTTTTCATGGTGCCGTATTTCAGGCAGTTCCTGGAAAGCACGCTGAAACACAGGCATCTGACCCAAACGATACAGACTAACGGCCTTTTGTTGAACGGCGAGTGGATGGACCTGATAGCAAAGAACAATATCGCGCTCTTGATATCGGTAAACGGAATGAAGAAGGAAACTTACGAAAAGATCAACCGCGGGGCGAGCTTTGAAAAACTCACGGCTAATATCGAGCTGTTGAGCAAAAAGAGGGCGGAACACGGGTCCGCATCCGAAATGACCCTTTGCACGTGCATCATGAAATCGAACTACAGAGAAATAGAGGAGTACGTGCCGTTCGCGCTGAAGTACGGGTTTGGCCGGATATCTTTGGGTCTCCTGCACGGCGAACAGGTTCCACAGGAGCGTATCGGTTCCGGGGAAGCCGACTATCTAAGGACGGCTGTCGGAAATGTCGAACGCAGATGCGGGGAGAACGGGTTGGAACTTGAGTGCTATTTCAAGCCGTTGCTGGACAATGGTCAAAACCAGTCCAAAGCGGAAAAACAGACCTCTGCGCCTTCTGCGGGTTCGGGGAGCCGGGTTTTATGCGACATGCCCTGGACAAATCTTTCCATAGACGCCATACGCGGCGGAAACGTGTATCCCGAGTGCCTGTGCCGGTGGCCGATAGGCAATATAATGACCGATTCGATGGAAGATCTTTGGAACGGCAAGAAAATGCAGAGATACAGGAAGTCGATGCTTGAAAACGACGTCAAGATCTGCTCGGCCGAATGTTTCAGGGTGGCCGAATGCCGTCAGGGGCGGGTAATGGCATGATCAAGCCGCCGCCGGATTTCAGGAAGGACATCAAGCCCGGAAAAGTGTTCATGAGCTGGGACATAACCTACAAATGCAACTACAAGTGCAGCTACTGCCATTACGGAGGGGCCAAGGACGCGGGCGAGCCCTGCGAGACCGCGTATCCTGGGGTAGAGCGTTGGATAGAGATATGGAAGGACATTTATGGCCGCTACGGAAGCTGCCAGATACACCTGGTGGGAGGCGAGCCGTTTTGTTATCCCGATTTCATCCGGCTGATACGCGCGATTTCCGAGATTCACACGTGGGAATGTTCGACGAACCTGTTCTGGGACCCGGACGAACTGATAGGCAGGATAAGCCCGGGACGCGCAAGGATAGGCGTGAGCTATCACCCGGAATTCGTGAGTTTTGACGAATTCTTGTTTAAAACCCGCAAGCTCAAGGCGGCCGGGTTCGAGGTATGGGCCAACTATGTCGCCTATCCGAGCATACTTGTCGGGATGGAAGAATGCAAACAAAAATTCAACGAGATAGGGGTGAGCATGTCTATACTCCCCTTCAGGGGAGAATACGGCGGGAGAACCTATCCGGAAGCGTTCACGGAAGAGGAAAGGGCTTTGCTTCGCAGGCTTGGCACGGAGCCCTGGACCCAGAAAAGTCTTGATTTCGCGTTTGACGAAAAGCAGCAGCAGACAAAGCACAAGAAATGTCGCATGGGCCAGATGTACGCTAAAATCACTCCGACCGGCGATGCCATAGGATGCTGTACCCCCGGGGCCGTGTATCTCGGCAATGTAATAAAAGGCACCTTTGCTCTGCTGGACGAGCCGGTTTCCTGCAGCCAGGAAAAATGCCCGTGCTGGAAGTGCATGCTCGTGGACTCGGAGGAAAAATGGTGCTCCCACTGGGTGGTCCCTCCGGACGGAAGGTGCGAAAGATGAGCGGGATAGCGTTGATTCAGACTCCCAGCTGGGGCGTGTCGAGCCCGCCGGTCGCGCTGGCTCAGTTGTCCGCGTGCCTTAAAAAAGCGGGCCACGATGCGAAGGTTTTCGACATGAACGTGTTCCTTTACGGGAACCGCGTTGAACGGTACAGGAACTCCTGGGCCATAGAGCAAAGCAGTTTCTGGTGCGACCCGAGGAACGTCGAACGTTTTTTTACAGACAATACGGAAGCAATAAATAAGTACGTTCGGCGGATCGCGGCTGCCAAGCCTCGCGTGGCCTGTTTTTCCGTAAACGTGTGTTCCTGGCACAGCGTATTGCGGACGGCCGGGATTCTAAAGAAAGAACTGCCAGGCGTTACGGTAGTTATCGGCGGACCTTCTTTCCTAGTTCCGTTCGAACCTCGACAATATCTGGAGAACGATGAGATAGACATAATCGTGCGGGGAGAGTCCGAATTAACGCTGCCGGAGCTGGCCGGCAGAATTGGCGGAAAAGAGGACATAGCGTCCTGCAAGGGGCTCTGCTTCAAGCGCAACGGCGGGATAGTGGACACGGGAGAACGCGGCGAGGCCGCCGACCTGGACGCTCTTCCGTTCATGGATTTTTCGGATACCCCGTTCGACGATTACGACCCTCCGGGGCATCTGGGGAGGCATATCCCGATAATGACCAGCCGCGGCTGTGTCCAAAAATGCGTATTCTGCGGGCCCAGAGGGTACTGGCCGGGTTTCAGAAGCATGAGCGGAAGCCGGATATGCAAGGAAATAGAGCATCACGCCGCGGGTGACCCCGGAATAAGAAGGATAGAGTTCCTTGACCTTCTGCTTAACGGGAACATGGCGGTTTTGACGGAGTTCTGCGATCTCATGGCCGGCGGGACCCTGCGAGGCGGGCTGCAATGGCACGCGAACCTGATAATAAGGAAGGAAATGACGCTTGAGGTATTTCGTAAAATGAAGAGTGCCGGGTGCACGCACGTCACCTTCGGCATAGAGTCCGGGTCACAGCGCGTCCTGGACAGAATGAAAAAGAGGTACGGCGTTGGAGACGCCGACGCGGTCCTGAAGAACGCGCACGAAGCCGGATTGAAAGTGACGTGCAATTTCATGTTCGGGTTTCCAGGCGAAACAAGGGAAGATTTCAGTCAGACACTGAGATTCCTTGAAAGGAATAAAAAGTACATTACCATGGCGTATCCTTCAAGGACGTTTTGCACGATAGAGCCGCACAGCTACATGCAGGAGCACATGGACGAATTCGATATAATACCCAACCCGGAGCACGGACAATACTGGGTGTCGCGTGACGGGACGAATACTTACCTGGCAAGAATGGAACGCTGTGATGAATTCTCAAGATTCGCCGGATCGATCGGGGTGGACATAGGTCTGGGGCTTGAGACATCCTACGAACTGGACCGCTGGTTGAGTCTGGGGAATTATTACTGTTGCATAGGGGACGTGGGACAGGCCAAGGAATGCCTGAGGAAATACCTTGTGCTTGACCCGTCAAACATATCCGTGCAGAAAAGATATGAATCATTAAAATCGGGTCTTCGGGGAAGCTGAGAAAAGAGCGGTATCCCCAAGGCACAAGAAGGTGCTAATGAAGAAAACCAAGATGGAAAGAGAATGGGCAAGGCATCACAACAGGGGGGTTGACCCGGAGATTCTTGAAGAATACGTGCGGGTAACGGGCGATCTGGAAGCTGAACCGAGAAGCCACGAGCCGAGCGTCAATGCGGAAGAAGGGGATTTTTCACAGGCCAACTCCGCGCTGAACGCCCAAGAGCGGTTCAAGTCTCTTTACTGCAAGTCAAAGCCTCTATACATACAAATAGAGTTAACAAACCGGTGTAACCTGAAATGCCTTGCCTGCGGCGTCGTCAAAAGGAAGGAAGAGACCCTTCCCAGAAGCATGTTCAGCAAACTATCGAAAGTATATCCGTATTTGAGCGGCTTGATTTGGCTGGGCGGCGAAGTCTTCGTAGTGGACTATTTTTTCAGCCTGCTGGAGGATATAAACAGGAAATTTCCGCATATCGGCCATACTATTTATACTAACGGTCTTTTGATTGACCGGAAAATCGCCTCAGTATTGACGTCAATTAATTACCTTGAGCTGAAATTTTCGATAGATTCGGTAGTGAAAGAAACGTACGAACAGATCCGCAACCTGGGAAAGTATGAAGTGCTGCTGCAAAATTTGTCAATTCTCAACGAAGAATATCAGAAAAAAAGCAAAAAATCCAACATGGGCGTCAATGTGATAGTCATGAAGAATAATCTTGACCAGTTGTTGCTGTACCCGGATTTTTGCAGGAAATACGGAATAGACCATCTGGACATGAGTTTCCTTGCGGATTCAAGTCTTCCGTGCGACACCGATCAGAATATTTTTAAAACCGGCGATAAGAATATTTTAGAAAAAGCAAAAGGAATATTGTCCGAGGTTGGGGCAAGATGCAGGGAGCACGGAATACGTTTTTACTGTAATTTCAATTCCTGTCTTGAAAAGGAAAAAGGCAAGATACAAAAGGATGTAGACCTGAGGAGATATTATAACCAGACCATTGTCTCGGAAAAAACAGAAAAAGGCATGGAGCATCTGTTTCAGTGCTATTATCCGTGGGCGAGCCTGTTCATAAAGTGCAACGGGATAGTCGTGCCTACCGGGGACTGCATAATACCCATAGGGGACATGCTGGAGGACAGCTTTGAGGAAATATGGAACGGCGAGGCGATGATGGCATACAGAAAAAAGCTTTCCAGTTACGATCTGTCAAACTGGTGCGCGAAGCATTGCCGGCAGAAAGCGGAAGTAAACAAAAAAATATTGAGCCTTGCCCGATGACATCGCATAAAAGGCGCGGACGCCGGAAATATAACGCATAATTCTCGATGGCTGGAGGATAGCTATGTCGGATGCCGAACAAGAAGCCGAAAAACAGTGGCTGGGAAAGTGGAAAATTGGAAGCGAACTTGTTGTCGAAGGGGAAACCTTCCGCGAGTTTAAACGCCTCATGGAAAAAGTGAAAGAACCCGGCTGCATGTGTAAAAACCTTGAAGGCGGCAATTCCGCGGACAACGCCGCCCTTAACACTCAGGAGAGGTTCAGGTCACTGTACTGCAATTCCCTGCCGTTGTTCCTGCAAATCGAAATAACGAACAAGTGCAACCTGAGGTGCGTGCAGTGCGGCGTGATAAACAGGGTGGAAAGCACATTGCCGGAATCGATGTTTGATAAACTCTGGCCGGTAATGCCTCACATAGGAGGCATTATATGGCTCGGTGGGGAGGTTTTTCTTGTTGATTATTTTATGGGCCTTCTCAAAAGCATTAATGCGAAATATCCTCATATAAACCACTATATATACACAAACGCTCTTCTTTTGGATAAAAAGATTATCGCTTCCTTGGTAGGCATTGACGGTCTCGAGCTGAAAATATCGATCGATTCCGTTGTCGAGGATACTTACGAACAGCTCCGGAGCCAGGGGAAATATCAGATACTCTTGAATAACCTTGAAATGCTGAAAGAGGAATACTCAAAAAAAGGAAAAATTCCGAATCTGAGCGTTAATGTGATAGCCATGAAACGGAATCTGACTCAATTACAGTTATACCCGGACTTCTGCAAAAAATACGGTATAGGCAGTCTGGATATAAGTTTCTTAGCCGACCTGAATCCTCCTCATACCCCGGACGCGGACATATTCGACGGGACGGACCAGGACGTTTTGCAAAAGGCCAAAAGAATACTGCTCGACGTCGAGGCCAAATGCAGGGAGCACGGCATCAAGTTTTACTGCAATTTCAACTCCTATCTAAGAACCCTGGAAGAATCCTTTGATGAACGAAGGCTATACAACCAGACGATCATTCTGGAAAGCTCGGAAAACGACGCGAAATGCGTCTTCCAGTGCTATTATCCCTGGACAAGTCTTTATATAAAGTGCAACGGATTGGTCGTTCCGACGGGGGATTGCATAATACCGGTGGGAAATATGATAACAGACGATTTTCAGGAGATATGGAACGGGAAGATGATGCAGGCGTACAGGTACAAGTTGTCGCGTTCGGACCTGTCGAACTGGTGCGCTTATCATTGCAGGCAAAAAGTAAAAATTAATAAGGAAATACTGAAGACTGCGGGAGTGACCCGATAGAAGGCAGCTAATATTCTGAAAAGAGAAATTGTAATGGCTCCGCAAGTATCATTTAACTGGGACATACATCTGGATTGCAACTACCGTTGCCCTTACTGCTGGTTCGACGGCAAATGGGATGAACTTAAGACAAAAAATTTCTACCCCGGGAAAGATGCGCTTATGAAGGCCTGGCGCTTGATCTACGATAAATACGGCAAGGTTAAGATAGCGGTTACGGGAGGAGAGCCCTTAACATATCCAGGATTTGCTGAATTTATTTCAGAGATCAGCGGTTTGCATGAACTTATGGTCATAACAAACCTTTCTGCCGATGTGAACGAATTGATAGATCCTAAAAAACGCGACAGAGTTTGCATAAATCCTTCTTTCCATCCGCTTGCGGCCGATGTTGACGCATTCATTAATAAAGCGCTGATGCTTAAGGAGGCCGGGTTAATGAAGTGTATAACGTTCCTTGCCTGGCCGCCGCTCATCGGAAAACTTTCTTTCTACAGAGAGTTGTTCGAAAAGAACGGGCTGTCCCTGACGGTTCAATCCTTCTTCGGGACGTACGAAGGCAGGCGGTACCCCGAAAGCTATTCCGAACAGGAAAAGGCTGCGATATTCCCGCACTTGGGCAACAGGGGAGGCGAATATTTCCAGACAGAGGCGTTCGATCCGAGGGGTAAGCTATGCAACGCCGGCAGGATTTACGGGGTTATCAGCCCTGACGGGTCCGTGCGCAGGTGCGGCGGGTCGAACTCGTCGAAATCAATTCTTGGCAATATCTTTAGCGGAGATTTCAAACTACTTAAAGAGCCTGCGCAGTGCGATTCCGAGGTTTGCCCGTGCAACGAATGGGCGTTTTTACTCGAAAAGAATGACATTGTGACGACCATATGAAAAAGAAACTGAAACCACTAACCAGGTCCTGGATAATGATGAGCGCGCTTGTGAACGCGGATTTCAAGCTGCGCGACCAGGGCACGTTCCTGGGATTTTTATGGACGCTGCTGCATCCGCTGATATACTTTATTGTCCTGTACAATCTCTTCGTGAAGTGGATGGGGCCGCAGATCAATAATTTCGCGCTTTACCTTATAATAGGGTTCGTGCACTGGAATTTCTTTTCGGCGGCCACGACGGCTTCCATAACATGCGTGTTCAGGCACGAAAATTACGTCAAGAGCATAAACTTCCCGAAAAGCATTCTTGTGATCAGCTCCGCGCTGTCCTCGTTATACATACATCTGCTTGAGCTGGTGGTTCTAATGGTATTCTGGTTGCTGGTGAAAGGAAGCGTTACCCCGAAAGCGGTCCTGATAATTCCTATCGTCATTCTGACGCTCTACCTGGTGATCTCCCTGTCTTTCATACTTACGACGATAGGCGTGTATCTCCTGGATATAGCAAGGATTTGGGGAATACTGATGAACGTCGGACTTTTTCTCACCCCCATATTCTATTCGATGGACATGCTTTCCCCCGGCAGGCAGAAAATAATACTCCTGAACCCAATGACGCATATAATAAAGGCGAGCCGGGACATACTGATTGATGGCCAGTATCCCGCGATGCCCGGTTTGATTTATGTTTTCGCGCTTTCGTCGGTCCTGTTGATAACCGGAATAGTAATATTCAGAAGAAGCGAAGGTCTATTCGTGGAGAGGCTGTGAAATGAAACCGGTGGTAGAGGCCAGAAATATCTCGAAAAAGTTCAATATCGGCTCAAGGGAGAGGCAGACGCTTTTTTCCTCAATCAGGCACACGCTCAGCGGCGAATACCCGAAGGTGGAGCTGTGGGCGCTTAAAGACATCAGCCTTTACGCCAACAAAGGCGAGATGATAGCCGTCATCGGGCCCAACGGGTCGGGAAAGACGACGTTGTTCAGGATACTGGGGGGGATAATGTCCCCGACTACCGGGACCTGCGATGTAAGGGACGAAGTGTCCTGCATTTTCGAGCTGGGCCTAGGGTTCAACCCGAGGTTCACAGCCCTGGAGAACGTGTACCTTTACAGCGCCTTGCACGGTATTTCAAGGAAGGAAGTAGACAAGATACTCCCTGAAATAGTGGATTTTTCGGGGGTCGGCGCTTTTATGGGGGCGAAACTCAGTGAGTTTTCTTCCGGGATGAAGGCGCGCCTTGCCTTCGCCACCGTGATCCAGACAGTCAAGGGCATAATACTCATTGACGAGGTGTTGTCGGTGGGCGATATTGCTTTTCAAAAAAAATGTTTTGCCGCGATAGAAAAACTGCTCAATGAGGGCAATACCATTCTGTTTATCAGCCATTCGATAAGCGGCGAAATAAAGAAGCTCTGCCGAAAGGCGCTATATATAGATAAAGGCAATCAGATCGCCTTCGGGAATGCCGAAGACGTGGAGAAGTTGTACATCGAAAACAGCGTGGGGAAATGACAACGGTTTAGGCTCAATATCCTGTTAATTACGGAAATGAAGATATTATTAGTAAATCCTCCGCATGACCTTGAAACAACCCTGGGAAGGGGCGCGTTGTTTGTCCCTAAAATCGAGCCCTTGGGCCTGCTTTACATGGCCGCGGTGCTAAAGGAAAACGGTTATGATGTGCGAGTTATCGATGCTTTCGCCGAAGAGTTATCCGAAAAGGAACTGAAATCCCGGATACTCGAACTAAACCCTGATATTGTCGGTTTCACGTCTTTTACTTCAAACGGCGGTTTTCTTTACGATTTCGGGAGAAAATTGAAGGAAGAACGGCCTCAAACGCTGATAGTGTACGGCAATACTCATGCCAGCATTTATGCTCAGCAGTATCTGCTGAACAAATGCTGCGATATCGTCGTTCACGGCGAAGGAGAATACGTTTTATTGCAGATAGTCCGCCAGCACGGCAGGAAAAAAGGGTTCAGCTCCGTTCCGGCCGTGTCATTCGTGGAGAACGGCAGGGTTGTCACGACGCCAGGATATGGATTGATTGAGGATCTTTCCGCGTTGCCTTTTCCCGCGCGAGAACTGGTAAACAAGAACAGATACGGCATAGGCGGAATAAGCAATTTCAGGCTGGGAGCGGAAGAAAAGGGAAAAACAAGCAGGCATATGTTCACTTCCAGAGGATGTTCTAATAGATGCCGTTTTTGCGCTGTCCATAATAACCAGAAACAAAGGTTCAATTCCATTGACAGGACTATAAGTGAAATTGAGATCCTTATCAAAGACTATAACGCGGGCTACATATTTTTCATGGATTCGAGCTTTACCATAGACAGGCAGCGCGTGATTAATATCTGCAATGAGATAATTAGAAAAAAACTTTGCTTTAGATGGGGGTGCGAGGCGTATGTTAAAGGCATGGACAAGGAAATCGTTCGATTGATGGAGTCGGCAGGCTGCGTGGATATGAATTTTGGCGTTGAAACAGGCGTCCAGCGTCTTCTGGATGATATGAATAAAAGAATTACCATTCAGGATGCCAAAGATGCGATAGAAACGGTAAAGAGTCACACTAATATTAACGCGATGGGCCTCTTTATACTCGGGCTTCCGGGGGAGAGCTGCTCGGATTCCCTTGAAACCATAGAATTTTCAAAAAAACTGCCAATCGACATGGCGCAGTTCAGCGTGTGCGTTCCGTATCCTGGTTCTTGCTTGTTCGAGGAGCTGAGAAATAACGGCCTTGATATCGGTATCAGGAAGGACAATGCTCTGGATACTTCGGTTTGGCAAAGGTATAACGCGTACGTGTCATTCAGCAGCGAACTGCCGATCTGGGTCACCAAGGAACAAAGCCCCGACGGTCTTAAGAAATTGCAGAAAAAGGCATTAAGGAGTTTCTATTTTCGCCTAAAGCCTTTTTGGAATCAAGTAAAAAGAATCAGGCTCGCCGATGTTCCGAGCGTTGTAAAAGCCTTTTTCTGGACATTTTTTTAACAGGTTCAATATAAGGAGAGGTCAATGCTTTCAAAGAATTTTGCAATTGTTAAAGATCTGATGAAGTTTTTGTGGGAAAGAAAGCTGTGGTGGCTCATACCGATGGTCCTGGTGCTGCTGCTTTTTGGGGCGCTAATAATGTTCGCGCAAAGCAGCGCGGTAGTGCCGTTTATATACGTTCTGTTCTAAGGCGGATATATGGAAAGAATAACCTTTGTATGGGACATACACTACAAATGCAATTTCAGATGCCCGTTCTGCTGGTTTTACGGCAAGTGGGAGGAGATGGGCAAACACAATGTTTATCCCGGGATTAATAAACTTTCCGAAGTATGGGATAGAATGTACGATCTTTACGGTGAATGCCAGATAAGCATAACTGGCGGGGAGCCGTCCATCTACCCGGACTTTGTCAGGTTGATAGAGAATCTTTCCAAAAAGCACATTGTCAAGATAACAAGCCAGCTTTCCTGCGCGGTTGACGATATTTGTGAAAAAATAAATCCTGAAAGAGTATTTTTTGACATTAATTTTCATCCACTGGAAGCCAAGTCCGGGGAATTGATCGAAAAGATAAGGAAACTGAAGAATAAAGGGTTTAGAGGAGGGGTATGTTATCTTGCTTATCCGCCGCAGATGAAGGATATTCTCAAATATAGGGATGAATTCGAAAGGAACGGAATAACGTTCGCGCTCGCCGCGTTCTGGGGTGAGTATGAGGGCAAGAAGTATCCCGAATCATATACCGAAAGAGAGAGGGAGGCAATAAAGCCCTTCCTGGGCGACATGAACCGCGTCAGCCATCATCTTGAGGGTAAAAAAACTAAGGGCAGGTTGTGCAGGGCAGGCTGCCATTACGCATCCATAAAGGCGGACGGTACCGTAACGAGGTGCGGGCCTTTGAGCCATAAGCCCATAGGCAATATTTTCGATAAGGATTTCAGGCTGATGGAAGCCCCGTCACCGTGCGAAGCCGATGTGTGCCCGAACGACGAATACGTGTGGTTGGTTGATGGCAAGGAAGGGTAGTAATCGAAAGTACTTGGCTAAATATCGAGACAGAAGGGGTTTATTGTTAAGGGAAGCGGTGGAGTATGAAAAAATGCCTTAAAACACTAAAAAGCGAATACGCGGTTTTCTTGGCGGTTTTTTTAGTCCTTATGGTCGCCGAAATAACCGTCGTTTTAAGTTATTCAAATCCAGATGAGTTCCTCGAGCTGAGCGGCGTGCAGGACCTGCATTTCAACGCGACTTACGGCAATTACATTATGCTGACGGACGGAATATTTAAACCGTTCGGTCATTTTTGGTACCACCCGCCGCTGTATCATTTTATTTCCGCGGTTATGCTGGTATTGTTTAAAAATAATTTGTTGTTGACAAACGTCGTTCATAACGGGTTTTATATGGGAATGGGTTTTATATTTACTTATTTGGTAGGGAAAAGACTAAAAGGACATTTGAACGGAATAATGGCGATGATTGTCCTTGCCTTGTATCCCGCCACGTGGATGGGTTTGAACAACCATTTCAATGATTACCCGCTTATGGGCCTGACGGCCATGTCCGTGTACCTGTTGCTGAGGACTGACTATTTTGGGAACAGGGCATATTCAGTCTTGTTTGCTCTGGGCTGCGGGTGGGCGATGATGGTGAAATGGAGTTTCGGAGCGTTCATTGCCGGGCCCCTGTCGTATGTTTTGTACGTGATACTTCGCGGTCCAAAGGACGGCACGGCCGGAAGGCTCAGGAACATCTTAATTTCCGCGTGCGTGTTTGCGGCCGTCACGGCGCCATTTTATTGCGATTCAAAGAAAATGCTGTTCATATTATCTAACCCTTTCACGGAGATAATAGGCGAAGGGATATTTTCAGCGGGTAACCTGCTATACTTTTTGAATACTTTGCACAATGAACAATTGACGGCGTCTTTCGCGCTGGTATTGGCCGGCTCGTTTGCAGCCTTTTTGATTAAAGGGGTAGATAAGGATAAAATCGTTATTCTATTTTGGATTGCCGTTCCATTCCTCGTAATATTTTTCATGCCGCACTGGAAATGCTTCAGGTACTTTATCCCGATGCACCCGGCCTTCGCGATAATAAGTGCGTGCGGCTTGAAGAGCCTTGTTAAATGGAAGAGCGGGGCAGTGTTAGTAGTATCCATAATAGTGTTGGGGGCCGTGCAAGCATATGCTTTGATGGATGAAAATACGAGAATATCCAAAATAATGCATAAAAGCACGCTTAGATACTATGTGCCACCCGGTGAGTTCATAGGTAATTACAGGAATCAGGAAAAAGAGTCGGTAAAAGAAGGCAAGCAATTGTTTGCAAAATTGACACACGAGTTTGAGCTGTCCAAGGGTGGCGATCCGCTCAAGATCGAGCAGTATTTTTCTGCCTTTCGACATCCGCCCATATTGCGTAATTTTGACTTATACTCCTTAAAAACCGGCATCAAGATATGGTATAGGGGCGTGTTCTCGGTCGATGAAACGGGAAATATGACCGCTTACGCGTCAGGATCAAGGAACTTCACTGAATACGGTTGTGTTCTGGTCGACGATTATCTGGACGGGCAGTACATGCCCGGCATGAGCGAAATGAAGCTTGCCCGGATCCAGTGGTGGCGGACGGGCGGGCTGATAATAAAAGACGATTACACTTCGGATTTTAGAAAAAAGGCCTCCATGTTTTATGATTATTTTAACGTGAACTTTAGATATTGCGGCATTATCCACAGCTACAGGGACGAAAAGCACGATAACAGCATGAACAACATACATCTTTTTAAAAACATAAACTATTCAAAAGGAGGAGGCGGCAGTTGAAGCTGGCGGTCATCAACGCGCCATGGTGGGTAAGGTATTGCCCGCCCTATATCCTTGGATACATGAAGGCCTATCTGGAGTCGCAGGGCCACGAAGTATCATTGCATGATCTCAACAACAAGATATATCACGAGGCCGTCCCTGAACACAGGAAATACTGGGACGACAGGGATATGTATTCATTCTGGGAAAATCCGGCTTTCGTGGACGAAATAGTTTCACGGTGCGGGATAGACCAGGCCGTCGAAAACATTCTGGGAGAGGGTAACAGGCTTGTGGCGTTCACGACTCACACCACCTCGGTTCTTTTCAGCTATGAAGTGGCAAAAAGGATAAAAAAGAATGATCCCGGCGTTGCAGTGGTGTTTTTCGGCCACAAGGCCTCAAGGTGCCAGATGGCCGAAGATTTCGCGAAGCAGCCGTTCATAGATTACGTCTGCGCCGGAGAGGCCGACATGGCGCTGAACGAGATAGCGAAAAGGATAGAGGCCGGCAGGGACGCCTCAGGTGTTCCGGGCGTTATCACGGATAGGAACGGCTCCATCATCGACAGCGGCGAAGGTCCTGCGGAGAAGGACCTGGACGCGCTTCCGTTTCCGGATTATAGTCCGTTCAGGGATGACATATTGTCGGGAAAATACGCCCAGCCGGGAAGGCTTGACCTTTTAGACAGCCGGGGATGCGTAAACGCGTGCCATTTCTGCTACGAGAGGCTTTTTTGGCCGAAATACAGAAGAATGGGCGCAGAACGGCTGGTCGAGCAGATAAGGCGCCATATCGGCGAATTCCCGAACGTCAAGTATTTCTATTTCAACGGTCTGCTGCTTAACGGGGACATAGGGAACCTCGAACAATTCTGCGACCTGCTCATCGGAGCGGAGATAAAGATAACGTGGGCCGGGCAGGCCGCGGTAAGCCGTAAAATGACGCCGCAGCTGCTAAAGAAAATGAAACAGGCGGGATGCGTGTGGCTCGGCTACGGCTTGGAATCAGGCTCCCAAAGGGTACTGGACCTGATGAACAAGAGGGTAAAGGTCGGAGAAGCGGTCAGCGTGTTCAAGAATACCAGGGAAGCGGGCATAGATTTCCAGGTCAACGTGATGTTCGGTTTCCCGGGTGAAACGATGGAAGATTTCGGTCAGACGCTGAAGCTGCTGGTCGAGGCAAGGCCTTACATCAGCAGTATACTGGCCAGCCAGTCGTTCTTTACCCTTGAAAAGGGCACGTTTGTCTACAATAATCCTGATAAATTCGGTATAACTGGCGAAAAACACCATCTATTCTGGGAATCTGACGAAGGTAGAAACAACTACGCGGAGAGGTTCAGGCGCTACGAGGAATTCTGCGAACTTGCCTTGAAGCTCGGCATACCCGAAACGTCCGGAGTCCTGAAGGTCAAGCCCGACAAATGGTCCCTCCTGGGGAGCTATTATATGCACGACGGGCAGTACGGCAGGGCCCTTGAATGCTTCAAGAAGTCCCTCAAGCTTGAGTCCGACAACGCCGAAACGAGGCGGCTGATAAGCGTGTGCCTACAAAGTCTGAAAAAAGAAGGTATCAATGCATAAAATACGAAAATTCCTTGAAGAGTTCGGAAGCTCACTGGAGAAAAGCGCTCGGGCAAGGCCCGTCATCGCCGCGAAGCCAAAAGAACTGCACGTCGAACTGACTTTCAACTGCAATTCCGATTGCGTAATGTGCAACCTGAAGTATTTCAACGAGCCCGGTAAGGAAATGAGCCCGGAAGAGCTGGTGGAAAAGCTCCACCCCGGTGGTTTTTTGAGCGCCATAGAGTTCATCGTCCTCAGCGGTGGCGAGCCGTGGCTGAAGCGCGGTTTTTTCAAGATATTGAGCTTTTTCATGGACAAGTACCCGAAAAGCAGGATTATCATTCTTTCTAACCTGACCGACTACACCCTGGCGAAGAAGGAGCTTGAGAAGATAGACCGGAAATACGGTTTCGACAGGATTTCCATAGGTTCCTCGCTGGACGGACTGGCCGAAGTCCACGACAAGATACGAGGCAAAAAGGGAACTTTTGATTCCCTGCGGAATACCCTTGAAAGACTGAAAAAGGAGTTCGGCGGTCTCACCGTGAGCCTGAACTGCACGATACTACCTGAGAACTGCCACCAGTTACACGACGTTTACAAGTGGTGCGACGAAAGAGGCTACCACGTGTCCTTCCAGGTAATGGTCCAAAAAAAGGAAACCCGCGAGTTCGCGTGGACCGGACAGCAGCGCGGGATCCTGGACGGGCAGATAGACAGGCTATTGGACAGCCTGTGCGAAAAATTCGGGCTGAGGGACATCTCCGGCTGTGAATTGCTTCTGAACGAAGGACTGCTTTCCTATTTTCTGTCGCTTCATTACATAGTGAAATACGTGAATGAAAGAAGGAGGTTTTTTCCGGGATGCCCCTGCGGTGAAACGATGGCTATGCTGGACCCGTACGGCAAGTTCTATTTCTGCCCGGTCAACAAGGAGCTCGCCGCCGGAAACATAAGGGACAGTTCATTCGATGAATTATGGAACGGAGAAAAAGCGTCGGAAATAAGGGGATACTTCAACAAAAGAACATGCCACTGCTGGCTGACCTGCACTAACGGCGCGATGATCGGGACGGCGATAAAGGACGGGAAAGAGCGGTTCCTTGAGTCCAGTTTCGCCAGAATAAAGCAGTCAAATTGCGGTGACAGGGGATAATACTGTATAATTAGATAGAATATGCTGAAACTCGACGTTGTCATCATTACCTATAAGAGAAGGGCTCTGCTCCAAAGATGCCTTGAATCAGTGCTAAAACGCGCGGACGTGAAGGTCATCGTGGTGGCCAGCGGCGACGACCCTGAAACGCGTGATTACCTTGAGAGTCTGCGGTCAGCCTGCGAAAACATCGAACCCGTATACCTCAAGGGAAGGTTTTCGAAAAGCGCCGCGAGGAATATCGCGCTCAACAGGTCGGATGCCGATATGGTCTTTTTTCTGGACGACGACTCTTTTGTTGGTGACGGCACGATAAAGAAAATCATTGAAAAATTCGCCGAGCACGGGGACGTTGACGTCATCGGCGGGCCCAATATAACCCCGGAAGGCAGCTCCGGGTTTCAGCGCGCCGCGGGCTACGCGCTTTCTTCGGCCTTTATCGCGTGGAGCATGAGGAAAAGGTTCAAGATGGGGAAAAAAGAGCGGTTTTGCGACGACAGGATGCTCACGCTCTGCAACCTTGCCTTCAGAAAAAAGGTGTTCGAGGGCATGGAGTGTCCGTTTGACGAGAGACTTTACTATAACGAGGAAAACCTTCTCCTTCAGCGCATGAAGATGAAAGGTGTGAAAATGCTTTACTGTCCCGGGGCGTACGTCTATCATCAAAGAAGGAATAACATCGCCTTGTTCGCGGAGCAGGTTTTCAGGTCAGGCGAGGGGAGAGCGCTAATGACAGCCATAATGCCGGGTAGTTTTTTGCCGGTTTATTCCGTGCCTGTTCTCGCGCTGGGTTTCGCCCTCCTGGGACGCGGGCCTCTCCTGGCCGGCCTTGTCCTGCTTTACTGCGGGTCGGCGTTATTGAACGCGCTGTTTGTCACGATACGTGAAAAAGAGAATAGAAAAGTTTTCTTTGCGCTTTGCATAATGCCTTTTGCGGCGCATTTTTCATACGCTTTGGGGACGTGCGCCGGCCTGCTCAGGATACCTTTCGCATGCAAAAAAAAGAATTTAGTTTCTACGGAATACGCGTATCTGTTACCGGAGACGGAAAAATAGCGGAGAGGCTTTCAAGGGATTTCTCTTTTTTTCTGAAAGACTCCGGTGCCGAGGCGGACATAAAGGTCACGGTAAAGCTGGACGTCCCGGACCCTGCCGGCATTAAGCATGCCGGTTTGTCGCATACATTCGGTGACATACGCGTTTTTGACGAAGGGCAGGTCAGACGCATTGACTATTCCGGTGAGGCCCTTTCGGTTTACGATTATGCCTCGGATTCCTGCACGATCACCTCTCATAATTCCGACCTCCTGCATGAGCTTGCATATCTCGTCGTCCTTTCCAGGTTAGGCGAGTTTCTCGATCTGCGCGGCATACACAGGATGCACGCGGCGGGGTTTGAATTGGGCGGGCAGGGTTTCGCGTGTCTCATGCCGCAGGCCGGGGGAAAAACGACGCTCTTGCTCGAATTAATGAAGAACGAGAAAGTGAAGCTCTTGTCGGACGACACCTGCCTGCTGGACGGTTCAATGAGGATTGTCCCCTTCCCGCTCAGGATAGGAGTAAACCCAGCGGCCAGGGTCGAAGTTCCGGAACGTTTTCTGGGGTACATGGTAAGAAGGAAATACGGGCCCAAGAAGCTCATTGACGTGGCTTTTTTTAAAGATCGGATATCTTCGGGAAATAAACTTCGCGCGGTATTCATCGGTAAAAGAGTTCCGGCTGGGGCCTGCAGAATATCGAAGATCGGTAAACTGCAAACGTTTTTGTATCTTACAAGAGACTGCGTCATAGGTGCAGGTATCGCCCAGATGAGGGAGTATTTTATAAGGTTTAACGCGCGGGATGTTTTAAAAAAAGCCTTCATATTGTTTTCGAGGGTGAAAACCTGCCTGAAGGCCGCCGCCTGCGTCCCGGCGTTTGAAGTGCGGCTTGGCCCCGATTCGTCGGGCAACGCGAATGCACTCATTGCTTTTCTGAAATCACGGTTTTTTGAATAAAAACGGGTTTTTTTGTATACTAAAACGAATACGGTGGAACTGATTTTTTCGCCTCTTAAAGAAGCGCATCTTGACCAGATAATGGACATAGAAAGGGTTTCATTTCCCGTACCCTGGACCAGGGGCATGTTTGAAAGGGAACTAGCCCTTGCCATTTCAAGGTTTTTTGCCGTAATGTCCGGGGACAGGGTGATAGGGTATGCCGGTTACTGGCAGATAGAAGACGAAGCGCATCTCGTGAATCTTGCCGTGCATCCGGATTTCAGGAAACAGGGAGTAGGAAAGAGAACGCTTGAATTTATAATGGAAGAGTCCAGAAAAGCCGGGCTTTCGAAAATCCTACTTGAGGTGCGCGAAAGCAACCTTCCCGCCAGGAAGATGTACGGTTCGTTGGGTTTTAAGAATTCGGGCACAAGGCCGGATTACTACATTACGGAGGACGCCGTTTTGATGGAATACGCGATACAATGAACAAAAAAAACCGGGTTGCGCTGGTTCTATTGATTACAGTTTTAATGAGCGATTGTTCGTCCGCCATGCCGGCGGAGGCGTACAGGTCTTACTTAAGGGGGCTTCTGGCGGCAAAATCTGGGGATAGCGCGCTTGCCCTTGAAGAATACCAGCATGCCGCCGAACTTGACGAAAATGCCGTCCTCGTTTACAGGGACCTCGCCTATCTTTACTTGCAGGCCGGCCAGACGGAAAAGGCGATGGATGCCGCGGGCAGGCTTGAGGCGAATTTCGGCGACGACCTTCAAACGCAGCTTTACCTGGGGAGTTTCTATCTTCTTGCGGGCCGCGTGGAAAAGGCGAGGGAATCCTGGGAGAAGGCCTTGAAAATCGACCCCCAGGACGAATCGGCCCTCCTTTATCTGGCGGCATACCACGCTTCCGACAATCAGCCCCTGAAAGCGATAGCCTACTGGAAAAAGTATCTTGACAAAAATCCCGGTTCGGCGGAGGCATACTACCAGATGGGGCTTTCGAACGAGAAACTGGGCTACGACAAACTGGCAAAAGAGGCGTATCTCAAGGCGGTTGAACTCAAACCTGAGTTTTCCGGTGTTTACGTCGCCCTCGCCCAGCTTTACGAAAAAGAAAAAAAGTACGAAACGGCCTCGAAGTTCTACGAAAAATACCTCGAAATCGTTCCGGACAATTCCACGGTACTCCTTTACCTCGGGACGCTTTATTTCCGTATGAAGGATTACGCCGCCGCCGAAGAAACTTACCTGCGCGCGAAAAAAATAATCCCCGAAGATACCGCCGTGTATTTCTGGCTGGGCGTCATAGCGGAGACCAAAAAGGACTGGGAGAAGGCCATCGAAAATTTCGAGGTCATAAAAACGAAGGAAAAAAACGCTACCGTTCTCACCAGGCTAAGCTATTACTACGCCAGCGCCAAACGGCATAAAAAATCCATTAAATACCTCAAAGAGGCATCGGAGCTTGAGCCTGGGAACGGCATCACGCACTATCTTCTCGGAATCGCCTATTTCGACGTGAAGAAATACAAAAAATCCGAACAAAGCCTGCTCAAGGCCTTGGAACTCGATCCCGATCTTGACGGGATAGACTTCCATATAGGCATTCTTTACGATCAATGGGGCAAATTCGACAAGGGGGTTCCCTATCTTCTGAAGGCCATAGAAACGAACGAGGACAACTCGTCTGCCCTGAATTACCTCGGGTATTCATACGCCGAAAGGAACATGAAGCTTGATGAGGCCGAAAAACTGGTTTTGAGCGCCCTGAAAAAGGACCCGGACAACGGTTCCTACATCGATTCACTGGGATGGGTGTATTTCAGACAGGGTTTGTTCGATAAATCGTACGAAAAACTGTCGATTGCTTCCCAAAAAACCAAGGATCCCATTATTTCGGAACATCTCGGTGACGTATGCATGAAGCTGGGCAAATATGCCGAGGCGTGGGATGCCTACAGGGACGCGCTCGCGCTTGACCCGAAAAACAGGAAAATCCGGAAAAAAATTAAAGAGATCGACAGACTGGTCCTTCCATCGACAATTCAGCGTAAAGTCCTTAAAAGGGCCGAGGGAAATCTCCTGCAGATAAGATCGCTGAAGCTGGCGTTCGCGCTTTCTGGCAGAAAAGACGACACGAACATCAGGTTTGCCGGAATTTTCAATTATTCAAGACCGGACAAGTGGAGGATAGACGTTCTCGGAAGCTTCCTTGCGCCCCAGGCGGTCGTAATAGGCAGGGGTGGCGAGGTCAGTTATCTTCCGCGGGCCCTGGAGACGAAGCTATCGCCCAATGCGGCCTCAGCTTTCAGGAGCATGGGCGATTTCTTTAACGCGGACGTCACCAAGGCCTTCGATTCTGATAAGACCAGTATCAGCAAAAAAGGGAAGAAATACACTTACCGGCAGGAGAAACTATTGCTTGAGATAGATTCGCGGAACGGTTCGGTCTTGGTGTATTCCGACGGGAGCCTGAACATGGAATTCGGCGGGTATAAACTTGTCGAAGGGCTTTATCTTCCGTCCAGGATGAGGGTATATTCAAAATCCGATAACTTCATTTTCGAGGTCACGCTCAAAAGCTTCGTTTTGAACGAAAAACCGAAGGACGGGATATTCGATCCCGCGGCGGGTGAAAGCGCCGGGAGCACGGAAAACGCCAGATGAAGATATACGCCCCCGCCAAGATAAATCTCTTCCTTGAAGTAAAAAACAGAAGACCGGACGGCTACCACAACATCGAGTCGCTGATGCAGGCTGTGTCCCTGTATGACGAAATAACGATACGACCGTCCGCGAAGCTTGAATTCAATTGTCTTGGCCGGGAACTCACTTCGGATGAGAAAAACCTCGCTTTTAAAGCGGCAATCTTATTGAAAAATGAATTAAATATAGAAAAAGGCGCAAGGATAGTCCTGCGAAAGAGAATACCTCTTGGCGCGGGCCTGGGGGGAGGGTCATCCGATTCCGCGGCGGTCTTGAAAGGGCTTCTGAAGTTATGGAAGAAAAAAATAGAACCTCAAAGGCTGCTGAAAATCGCCAAAGAACTTGGCGCCGACGTTCCTTTTTTCCTTGCATGCGGGACATCCATCGTCAGAGGAATAGGCGAAAGGGTGGAAATGCTTAAAAAACTTAAAAAAACCTTGTTTTTGGTGGTTTATCCGGGGGTTTCGGTCCCTACTTCCTGGGCATATTCAAAATTACGTTTTCCATTGACAAATGCGCAAAAAATTACTAAAATCAAAAAATCCGTATTAAGCGGTTCAAGCCACAGAAACTGGGAAGGCGGTATGTTTAACCGCTTTGAAAGTGTGGTTTTAGGCAGTTATCCACAGATATCACGCGTTAAAAAGTTCCTTGAAAACTCAGGGATAAAAGCAATGATGTCAGGTTCGGGTTCAGCGGTGTTTGGCATACTCGATAACGCTGTGCAGGGGGAGAAGATCAAAAAGCAACTGCGCAAGATAAACGGCAGATGGCGGGTTTGGACGGTCAGCTCAGTCTAAGGAGGGCCAATGAAGATCACTGAGGTGCGGGTTTTCTTGAAGAATGAGGAAAAACTGAAGGCCTATGCCGCGGTCACTTTCGACGATGTTTTTGTCGTGCACAACCTGAGGATAGTCAAAGGCGAGAAAGGCCTCATGGTATGCATGCCCTCACGTAAAAAGAATGACGGTACTTTTAAAGATATAGCGCACCCGATTTCCAACGAATTTCGGCACGAACTGGAAAAAATCGTTCTCAAGGAATACGAGAAGAAGTTAAGTGAAGAGCCGCCGCAAACCTGATTGTGCCTTCCCAGAGAATTGAACAAAGAAAAAATAGACCGTGAACAAGAGAGATCTAACACGAACAGGGTTTTTCTTGCTCTCTTATTGTCTGGTCGGGATTAATAATTCCGGGATGGTGTAATGGTAGCACAAGGGAATTTGGATCCCTTTGTAGGTGTTGTGTAACGGGCTATATCTTCTTATTGGAAGGGTCAGGTTTGGATTGATTTCGACGAACGATGACGAAGGCGTACCCGCAGCGGTACGTTGAGGAAGAGTGAGGAAGAAAGCGGCCAAAAGCGACCCTTCCCGGAGGGCTGAAGCCCTTTCGCCCGTCTTCTGCGTTGCTCGTCGCTTATGTGCCGCAGAGGGCACACAGCGCTCCTCGCGCCTTGAACACGGCCGAGATTGCTTCAGCCAATAAGAAGAGATAGCCGTTACACAACACGTGTTCGAATCCTGATCGGATCAGGATTCATTCAAACGAAACTGGAAACGAAAATTCCGGGATGGTGTAATGGTAGCACAAGGGAATTTGGATCCCTTTGTTCAGGTTCGAATCCTGATCCCGGAGATGGACTTCGTAGAAGTGCATCGGAGGGATAGCAAGCAAACTGCTTTGCTTGCGTCAGGATTCGAAAGGCGGAG
>JAFGGC010000006.1 GCA_016930715.1 Endomicrobiales bacterium | reverse complement strand
GCGGTGAGGCTCGGGGAAAGTTCGGTTCATTGTTATGTGAGTCTGGGCACGCTGCTCAAGAAGGATGGCCGATACGAGGAAGCGGCGCCAATCCTGATAAAGGCAGCCGAAAGAGCCACTGAGAACAGATGGATATGTAATGAAATGTTAGATTTAGGGCGTCTGCTCAGGAGGGAAGGGAAGTACGATGAGGCGGTGGCAATTCTGGCAAAGGTAATCGAGATAGATCCCGAATGCGTGCCAGCATATGACGAGTTGTACGGAGTATATATTACATTGGAGGAATACGAAAAGGCTTTAAAGGTGTGCAGAAAGATGGCAAAAAACAACCCCGATGATGCTTATGCATACAAAATGATCAATAACTGTTGTATGCACATTGAATCATCGGCGAGGAAGGATGCCGGGCACTTGTACAAAGAAGCCGTGAAAGGTACTCCTGAAGCCAGCCGGGAGCACATTGAGCTTGGCGATTCGTACATGGCATCGTTGAGGATGAAGGAAGCCGAACGTATGTACAAAAAAGCGATAGAGGTTGACCCTAAAAGCAGTAAAGCCCATGTCTGCCTGGGAAGGCTATATTTTAAAAACAGCAGGAATGAGGAAGCGGAAGCAATGCACAAGAAGGCGATAGAGATTGAGCCAGAAAATAGCAATACTTATATAGAGCTGGGTAACCTGTATTTGGCATTGTTAAGGAAAAAGGAAGCCGAGCGGATGTACAAAAAAGCGATAAAAGTATCTCCGAAAAACACCCGGGCCTATGAAGCGCTGGGCGGTTTGTATATGTCATCTTCGAGGGCAAGGGAGGCCGAGCGTGTATACAGGCGGGCGGTAAAGGTCAACCCGGATAACAGCGAGGCTTACGTGTGGCTTGGCGAATACTTTATGAAATCTGGACAAGAAAAAGAAGCAGAGAGGATGTTCAAAAAGGCGATAGATGTCAACCCCCTGGACACTGTGGCCTGCATAGAATTGTGCACTTTTTATAAGAATTCAAGGATGATCAAGAAGGTCAGGCAAATGTACAACAAGGCGCTGGAAATCAGCCCGGATGATACCGGGCTTATAAGAAATGCTCTGGGATTCTACCGTCGAAACATGTTCGTAAATGAATGTGACCTGGTATTGGCCAAGACAAAGAATAAATGCCCGGATGAGATGTGGATGCATTTGGAGCTGTTGCATTATTACAAGAGAAAAGGCGACAGCAGGAATTATGAAAGGGAAAACAATATAATCAGAAAATATTATCGGGGTAGCTCCGAAAGCGAGCAGAACTGGTTCGATGCGGCGGTAATCGCCAATTACAGGGAGTTCGTCAGGAAGGTCCGGATGAAAGGCGTGAAGATGGTCTGCATGCAGTATCCGGCCAGGAGCGTGAAGCCATTGCAAGAAATGCTCAAAGAGCACGAAGATGTAACGTTCGTCAGCAACGAAGCGAATTTCAAAGAAGCGATTGAAAAAACGTGCTACTGGGAGCTGTTTGAGGACTGTTTCGCCGGCGACTTCGGACACTGCACTAAAGAAGGCAACCGGCTGATAGCCGAGAACCTGGCTGAAGTTATAATGAGGGAAGTGGTAAAACAATGAAGAAGCCGCTTGAGAAGGTATTTTTAATATTGTTAGGCTTGGTGTTATCGCTTGCGGTCATCGAGGCCGGAATACGCGTTGCCGGGTTTGCGGTATTGAAATCGCAGGAACGGCAGAACCGCATAAGGCTGAAAAATAAAAGCGATTGCCGGATACTGTGCGTCGGAGAGTCGACTACCCAGAGAGAATGGCCGCCGATGCTGCAAAAGGTACTGGACGAAAGAAGCAGGGGCGTTAGATACACGGTAATAGACTGCGGGTTGGGCGGCACCAATACGAGTTTTATTTCGGCGATGTTTGAAAGGCAGTATGAGGAGTACCGGCCGGATATAGTGGTGGCGATGATGGGTATCAATGACGACAAGGTTTACGAGCCCAGGATAGATACAGACGGCAGCGGAAATGGTTTGGACTTGAAGGTGGTGAGTTTATGCGGGCTCGCCGCAGAGCATGCAAAGTGCAAATACCGGGAACTGGCGATGAAGTTAAAAGAAACAAGGAAGAAAAAGGGGAAAGGGAAGAAAAGCGCGGTGAAACAAAAGAAGCTCCGGCGGATACTGACGAAAGAAGCCCTGCGGGCGAAGTCATTTCTAACGAACTGTACGAATCCTGCCGGATGAAGCAAAGAAAAACACTCAAGATGTATGAGGACATGTTCAGGAATGAGCCCGAGAGAGTGTATAAAATAATGAAGGGCCCCGGATTGCCGATGGACAAGGGGGTGGAGCAGGTGTACAAGAAGACGATAGAGGCTAACCCCGAAAACAGCCTGGCATACCTGGCGCTGGGCGATTTATATGCCGTGTCCGGCAGGGCGAAAGAAGCCGAATGGAATTATAGAAAAGGGATGGAGATTGACCCGAAGAATTTTCAGGTTTATATACGATTGGGCGAGTTTTATATGCTGTCCGGGAAAACAAAGGAAGCCGAGCGGATGTTTAAAAAAGGGATAGAAGTTGATCCGGAGAAGTTTGATGCTTATGCCAAGCTGAGCGATTTTTACAGGGTATTTGGGAAGAAAAAAGAAGCCGAGCGGATATACAGGGAAGCAATGGAAATTGGGAAAATGGGGGGAGGAGTCTATAAAACAGCATTGGAATTACATAACAGACAAGATATGTTCAAGGACGCATATGAACAGATACTGATTTTAGCAAAGGAAAAATGTTTCAATGCGCTTTGGATTCATCTGGAGCTGTCGAGGTATTATAAGAAAAAAGGAGATATTGCGAGTTACAACAAAGAAAGAGAAATAATCAACACCTACTATCGCGAAAGCCGCTGGAGCGAGCAAAACCGGTATAAAACTACGACGAACTCAAATTATTTGGAATACGTTAGAAAGGTTCAGTCAAAGGGTGTTAAGTTAATATGCATGCAGTATCCGGCCAGAAGCATCAAGCCGCTCAAGGAAATGCTTGACGGCTGCGAGGGCGTAACATTCGTCAGCAACGAAATGAATTTCAAGAACGCAATAGTTAATGGGGATTACTGGGGCCTTTTCAAGGACTATTTCGCCGGCGATTTCGGCCACTGCAACGAGAAAGGCAACCGGCTTATAGCCGAGAACCTGGCGGACGTGATATTGAACAGGGTCGTGAAACGGTAGGATCTGGCTGGATTAACCGCGGATGGTCTTGAAAACTTCGTTTAAATCAACGTTGGTATCGACGCATCCGTCTTTCGTCAGAGCGACGAACTGGACGGGTATCTTGTGTTTCTGGCTCTCCTTCATTCCCTGTTCGCCCTCGAAGTAGCACGCGACGCCTATTATCCCCTTCGGCTTGAGCTCCGCCGCGAGTTTCGTCACGGCCTTTCCGCCTTTCAGGATGAAGAGCGCCTTGTAACCCAGTTCTTTTGATTTTTTACTGATATCCGCTATCTTGCAGGCGCCGCATTCAAGGCATATGTAATGGCTGCCCATCTCCTTTGCCCTGCATTTTGACACGTTCCTCAGGCAATGCGGCACGAAAATAACGCGTTCGTTGAAAGGGACGTCTAAAAAAGCCTTCCGCATCGCGTTGTTCTTCTTCTGGACGTTTATTTTGCAGGCCTCATCGGACGATTTCGGCTTGCGAAAACACAATTTCATATACATATTTCTATCAAATTTTGATTTATAATTCAACTGCATGATTACACAGATTGTTTAAAGCGATTGCACGGATACGGCCGGTTATTAATCTGTGTAATCTCCGTGAGAAATCCGTGTAATCGCAGTTAAACAAATTGATATTTGGTGTCCTTTTATGTATAATAGTTCAATGCGTAAACTGACGGTAAAACTGGGCAAAAGATCATACCCTATACTGACCGGCGTGCAGCTGGCTGGGCTCGGCGCGGAACTCAGGAAGCTCAAGACCTCAAAAAAGCTCCTGGTTGTTACGGACGCGAATGTCGCAAGGCATTACTTGTCCGGGTTCGTTTCGTCGCTGAAAAGATCGGGTTTTGTAGTTACATCGGCGGTGCTTTCGCCCGGCGAAAAGAACAAGAACCTTGACTCGGTAAAAAGAATATACGCCAGGGCCGTCGCTTCCGGGCTCGACAGGAGATCTGCCATCATAGCTCTCGGCGGCGGGGTCGTGGGCGATACGGCCGGTTTTGCCGCGGCCACATACATGCGCGGGATACCGTTCATTCAGGTGCCCACCACGCTTCTCGCGATGGTGGATTCCTCCGTCGGCGGCAAGACGGGCGTAGATCTGAAAGAGGGCAAGAACCTCGTCGGCGCTTTCCACCAGCCGAAGCTCGTATGGATAGACACGGGCACGCTCGGGACGCTTCATCCCAGGGAGATAAGGAACGGCCTTGCGGAAGTCATAAAGTGCGGCGTGATAGCCGACGCGGGTTTTTTCAGGTACCTTGAGAAGAACATAAGCCGACTGTCGCCGAAAGTGTTCGGGCGGATGATATTCAAGTCCTGCGCCATAAAAGCGAAGGTCGTCGAAAAAGACGAGTTTGAACAAAAAGGCGTCAGGGAGATACTGAACTTCGGCCACACCTTCGGCCACGCGATAGAGACGCTCACCGGCTACGGCAGGGTGCTGCACGGCGAGGCGGTGGCGGCCGGAATGCTTGTCGCCTGCGCGCTGGCGTTAAAACTCAAGCTTGCGCCGGCAAAGATCCTCTCGCGCGTGCTGGATGTCGTCATAAAGGCGGGCCTGTCGGTCGCCCTCCCGAAAGGCGTGACGGCCGAAAAGATGGTCAAAACGATGATGAGGGACAAGAAAACGAGGGGCGGCCTTTTGAGGCTGGTGCTTCCGACGAGGATAGGCAAGGTCGCGGTCAAGACGAACATACCCATCAAAAAGATATACGAGGTGCTTAAATGAATCCCGTTAGACCTTTATACCGGCGGGTGTTAATTGAAACTCCTGAAGATATCGGCATAGAACGAGAAAATCGTGATGATTTCAAAGGAGGTCTAACGGGATGAAAAAAGTGCTTGTGATAAACGGCCCGAACCTTAACCTTCTCGGCGAGCGCGAGCCGGACGTCTACGGGAAACTCACGCTTGAATCGATAAACGGGGAGATGGAAGAACTGGCAAAGGAGCTGAAGCTTGACCTTGAGTTCTTTCAGTCCAACCACGAAGGGGAGATGGTCGACAGGATAGGCTCGGCAAAAAAGAGCTTCGCGGCAATAGTGATTAACCCCGCCGCCTACACTCACACGTCCGTCGCCATCCGGGACGCGGTCTCGGCCTGCGGGATACCCGTCATCGAAGTGCACCTCTCGAATATTTACGGCCGGGAAGAATTCCGGCAGAAATCCCTCATTGCCCCGGTCGCGAAGGGCCAGATATCGGGTTTCGGCAAAGAAAGCTACCTTCTTGCCCTGAGGGCAGTATCCAAGATCATCTAAATCCCTTTAAAAATCAAATGAATAACGACCAGGAAAAATTGTTTTACGGCCGTGTTATTAAAACGGGTTTCGGCCCGGGATGTTACCTCGTGACATCGGGTAGCGATGTCGCATACATTTCGGGACTTGCCCTTGAGGGTTACTGGATACTCGTGCATAACAAAAGGCCGTTTCTTGTCGCCCCAGAGCTTTTGAGGAGCCAGCTTGAAACCATTTTTCCGTCTATAAAAATCCTTCGGGGAAAGAACCAGATGCGGGCGCTGTACGGATACGCCCGGGAAAAGAAGGTCAGGTCGCTTCGCGTCGATTTCGGCTCGATTACCTTGAGGTTCGCAAAGTCCCTAAAAAAACGGTTCAGGCTCAGGGATTTCAAGGGACTTGTTTCAAACGCGAGGCTCACAAAGGACGGCGGTGAGCTGGCCGCGATTGGCAGATCCTGCCGCATAGCTTCCGGCGCGATGAAACATGCCGTAAAGTACCTTAAACCGGGCAGGTCTGAGTCCGAAATAGCATTGAAAATTGAGGAATATTTTTTAAAACGCGGAGTAAAATCCGCCTTCCCGACCATAGTCGCTTCGGGTCCGAACAGCGCCAGCCCGCACCATATGAGCGGGAGTCGAAAAATAGCCAAAAATGATACCGTTTTGATAGACCTGGGATGTATGTTTAAGGGGTATGCTTCCGACTTGACAAGGACATACTTTTTAGGTAAAATCAACAACCTGCAGCATAGGGTTTACTCCCTTGTGAAAAAAGCCCAAAAAACGGCAATATCGGCCCTCAAAGCCGGAGTCAGGGCTTACGCAGCGGATTCCGCCGCAAGGAATATAATTTCCCGCGGCGGTTTTGGTTCTAATTTCATCCACACGACCGGCCACGGTTTGGGGCTTGAGATACACGAGCCGCCGAGACTTTCGGCAAAAGACAATACGGTGATAAGGCCCGGGATGGCGGTGACGGTTGAGCCGGGCATATATCTTAAAGGCAGGTTCGGCGTCCGCATCGAGGACACCGTGCTAATCACGCGGAAAGGCAGGAGAGTACTTACAAAATGATCTCGACATCTGATTTCAAGAACGGAGTCAATATTTTTGTCGACGGCGAGCCGTACCAGATAATCTGGTTTCAGAACCACAAGCCGGGCAAGGGCGGAGCCGTTATGAGGACCAAGCTCAGGCACCTCAGGAAGGGCAGCATAGTTGAGCGCACGTTCAAATCCGGCGAGAAATTCGAGTCGGTGAGCCTCGAGAAGCACAGGAAACAGTTCTTGTACATCGCCGGGAGCGACTACGTCTTTATGGATATGGAAAATTACGATCAAACGCACTATCCCAAGGAACAGCTCGGCCTCGGGGCCAATTTTCTCGTGGAGAACACCGAAGTCGACGCCATTTATCTTGAAGGCGAGTTCGTCGGCATAGAGCTTCCCATATCGGTTGAGCTCAAAGTAACCCAGACGGTCCCAGGCATCAAGGGCGATTCGGTTTCCAACATAATGAAACCGGCGACCCTCGAAACGGGCTACGAGCTCAAGGTCCCGCTGTTTATCAACGAAGGCGACAGGATAAAAGTAGACACCAGAACCGGCGAGTACGTGGAACGGGCCGGTTAATAACTCCGGCAGTATTGCCCGGAGCTTTGAGGTTTGTGAAATGAAACCAGACGACTTGAAAGACTTTTTAGGAACGATAAGAGAGACCGATATCGAGGAGCTCGTGCTGGAGTCCGGCGACACGAAGATTTCCTTTAAAAAGAGCGAGGTTCCTCACGTCGTGGTCAAGGAAGCTGACAATGGCCAGGCGTCAGCCGGCGCGGGAAAGAAATTCAAACCCTTTAAATCGCCGATGGTCGGGACCTTCTACCATTCGGAGTCGCCAGACCATCCCCCGTTCGTCATAGAAGGCAATCACATCGTGCCGGGCCAGAAGCTGGGCATAATCGAAGCGATGAAGATAATCAAGGACGTCAATTCCGATATAAAGGGCAAGATCGCCAAGGTGCTCGTCAAGAACGCCCAGTCTGTAGAGTACGGGCAGGAGCTTTTTCTCATTGACACGGAACACGAAAAAAAATAAATGAAAATGATTACACAGACTAGAAAAGGAGATTACGCGGATTTTGCCGGTCGTTATATCTGTGTGATCGGTTTCAAGAATCTGTGTAATCAAATTGGAGTTTCTTAATGTTTAAAAAAATTCTAATAGCAAACAGAGGGGAGATCGCCTGCAGGGTCATACGGGCGGCAAGGGAGCTGGGCGTGAGGACGGTGGCGATCCATTCGGAGGCCGACAGGGAATGCCTGCACGTCAAACTTGCCGACGAGTCCATATGCATCGGGCCGAACCCGGCCTCGGAGAGCTATCTCAATATCCCGAGCATCATATCGGCGGCAGAAATCTCCGGAGCGGACGCGATCCATCCCGGTTACGGTTTTTTGGCCGAAAACACCTATTTCGCCGAGGTCTGCGAGTCCTGCGGGATAACCTTCATAGGCCCGAAAAAGGAATCGATCGAGAAGATGGGCGACAAGATAGCCGCAAGAGAACTGATGATGAAATCCGGCGTGCCCGTCGTTCCGGGTTCCGAAGGATCCATTAACGTGGATGACCCGGACATCTACAAGCTGGCGAAAAAGATAGGCTACCCCATCATAATAAAGGCGACGGCGGGCGGCGGTGGCAAGGGTATGAGGATAGTCGTCACGGAAGAGGCCCTCAAGAACGCCATCGTCATGGCTCAGGCAGAGGCAAAGGCCGCTTTCGGCAACGAAGACGTTTACATGGAAAAATACATCGAGGAGCCGCGCCACATCGAGTTCCAGATACTGGGCGACCAGAAGGGCAAGGTTGTTTACCTGCCCGAGCGCGATTGTTCCATACAGAGAAGGCACCAGAAACTTCTCGAGGAAAGCCCTTCGCCTTTCGTCGATTCCTCCCTGAGGAAGAAGATGGGCAAGGCGGCCCGGCACGCGGCCGAAGCCGTTGATTACGTCACGGTTGGCACCATAGAGTTTTTAGTCGACAAGCACGGCCATTTCTATTTCATGGAAATGAACACGAGGATACAGGTGGAGCATCCCGTTACGGAGATCATAACGGGCATAGACCTCGTAAAGGAACAGATAAGGCTGGCGGCGGGCGAGCGTCTTTCTTTCGATTCAAAGGACATTGAAATACGGGGTCACGCGATAGAGTGCAGGATAAACGCCGAAGACCCGGACAGGGACTTCATCCCCTGCCCCGGAAAGATAAGCCGGTTCATCAATTCCGGCGGCCCGGGGGTGAGGGTGGACACGCATATTTATTCGGGATATACAATCCCTTCGTTCTACGACAGCCTGATAGCCAAGGTCATAACTTTCGGTTCGAACAGGAACGAGGCGATATTGAGAATGCAGAGGGTTCTGAAGGAGTTCAAGGTCGAAGGGATAAAAACGACCGTGCCGCTCCACCAGAGGATACTCGACAACGACTACTTTCACAAGGGAGACGTCTGCACGGATTTTCTGCCCAAGCATATTTTCGGGGCCTAAAAACAGGAGAGGATTCGGGATGAAAGACAGGATATCTGAACTGATTAAAGGCAGTATCGACGCTAAACAGAAACTGCTCCTTCCCGAGCAGCTGACGGTGATAGAGGGCGTTGCGGCTTCCGTAATTGAGGCCTGCAAGGGCGGGAGGAAGGTCCTTCTTTGCGGTAACGGCGGTTCGGCCGCCGACAGCCAGCACTTTGCCGCGGAGCTTGTCTCGCGTTTTGAAAAGGAAAGAAAAGCGCTCGCCGCGGTAGCCCTGACGACGGACACGTCAATTATCACGGCGATAGCCAATGACTATGCCTACGACAGGGTGTTCGCCCGCCAGGTGGAGGCTCTGGGGCAGAAAGGCGACGTTTTTATCGCGATATCGACGAGCGGCGGCTCGGCCGCAGTCATTAAAGCCGCGGAACAGGCCAAGGCCGCAGGCATCAGGGTAATCGGTTTTACGGGCGAGAAGGGCGCAAGGCTCAGGGAAAAATGCGACATATGCTTCATAGCGCCGAGCGCCGTCACGGCAAGGATACAGGAATGCCACGGGCTTGTCATACACATAATCTGCTCGCTTGTCGAGGAGAAGCTTTTTGGAAAATAAGATAAAGAGCGCCAAGGACCTGTCCGGAATATTGAAGCGCCTTAAAAAAAGGGGCAAAAGAATAGTTTTTACCAACGGATGCTTCGACGTGCTCCACGTGGGGCATCTTCGGCTCTTTAAAAAAGCAAGGTCCTACGGCGACGCGCTCGTCGTGGCGGTCAATTCGGACCGCTCGCTCAGGAAACTGAAAGGCCCGAAAAGGCCGCTCGTGCCGCAGAAGGAACGGGCGGAGCTCGTCGCGGGTTTTGAGCCGGTGGATTTCGTGACGGTTTTCGGCGAGGAAACGCCGCTTGAGCTTATAAAGAAGCTCAAGCCCCAGGTTCTCGTGAAGGGCGGGGATTATTCGGCCGGCGAGATAGTGGGCAGGCATTTCGTCAAAAAGGTCGTGAGGTTCCCGGTCGTCAGGGGAAGATCCACGACAGGACTCATAAAGAAGATAGTCGCCCATTATGGAAGGTAAAGGCAGGGTCGGCAGGATATTGAGGCTCATCGACGCGAACCTCAACCGTTCGCGCGAGGGTTTAAGGGTCGTAGAAGACACCCTGCGTTTCGTTCTCGAGAAAAAAGCTCTTTACAAAAAGGTCAGGTCGCTCAGGCACGAGCTTGACGCGGTCACGAGGGCGATCTATCCGAAACTGCTTTCGGCCAGGGATTCCCGCGGAGATTCGGGCAGGCTCATTAAAGAGGCCGCAGCGAGGGGAAACTCGCGGGGGGTTCTGGCGGCGAATTTCCGTCGGATCGAAGAGTCCCTGCGGGTCCTTGAGGAATATTCCAGGCTCGCCGGGCCGGACGCCGGCAAAAAATTCAAGAGCATCAGGTTCAAAACATACACGCTGGAGAAGAATTTAATTGCGCAAAAATAAGCTTTACTGCCGCCTTCAGAAACAACAGGACGCCGGCTATGCTAAACTTGCCGGTGAGCTGTGCGCGGCCGGATGCGACGCGCTCATATTCGGCGACAGGGCGATGCCCGCCAAGGAGCTCATCGCTCTTTCCGTTGAACTGAAGGAGATATGCGCCAAACAAAAGGTTCTTTACATACTTAGCTCGAGGGTTGACGTGGCTTACGCCGCGGACGCGGACGGTGTGCATCTGTCCGAGGACGACATACCGGTCGAGACCGCAAAGCAGATAGTCGGTCCCGGCAAGATCGTGGGCGCCGAGGCTTCATCGCTCGGCCACGCCACGAAAGCGGCCGAGGCGGGGGCCGATTATATCGCCGTCGGGCCGGTGTTTGCCTCGCACAGGGCCGGAGCGAGGGCCTGTGGAGTGGACGCCGTGCGCATGATAAAGAAAAGGGTAAAGGCGGACGTGCTCGTGTTCGGGGGGATAAACGACGGCAACGCGCGGGAAGCGATGGATTCGGGCGCGGACGGACTTCTGGTTTCAAAGTACATATATTCGGATAAATCTCCGAAAGACGCGATAATGAAGCTCAGGGAAAAACTGTCGCTGAGAAAACAGGAAAACGGTTTATGAGCGTGACTCAGGCGAAAGCGAACAATATAGCCCGGACCATAGAAGATATCTGCCGGCAAGAAAAAGTGTCGAGGGAACACATCCTGTCGGGTGTTTCTTCCGGCACGATAGTGATTCCGTTTAACGTCAACCGTAAGATGACAAAACCCTGCGCCATAGGAAAAGGCCTCAAGACCAAGGTCAACGCGAACATCGGCACGTCGCCGGACCATATTTCCGTTGAAGAAGAAAGCAGGAAGCTCGAGGCTTCGATAGCGGCCGGGGCGGACGCCGTGATGGACCTTTCGACCGGCGGCAATCTCGCGGAAGTAAGGAAAATGGTTCTCGACAGCTGTCCCGTTCCCGTTGGGACGGTGCCGATATACCAGGCTGCCTGCGAAGCCGTGATGAAAGGCCGCAGGATCCAAGAGATGGACGGCGAGAGAATGCTGTCAGTTATCGAGGAACAGGCGGAAGAAGGCGTGGATTTCATGACGGTCCACTGCGGAATAACGAAAGAGACGGTAAAGATCCTGGAGCGCAACGGACGCCGCGTCGGCGTGGTCTCGCGCGGAGGGTCGTTCCTCGTCAAGTGGATAAAGGCCAACGGCAGAGAAAACCCGCTGTACGAAAATTTCGACAGGCTACTTGAGATCGCGAAAAGACACAATATAACACTCAGTCTCGGCGACGGACTGAGGCCGGGCGGACTTGCCGACGCCAACGACGCTCCCCAGATAGCCGAGCTTTCGGTGCTGGGAGAGCTGACATTGAGGGCCCGGAAAGCCGGTGTTCAGGCGATCATTGAAGGGCCGGGGCACATGCCGATACACGAGATAGCGGGGCACGTTCAGCTTGCGAAAAAACTGGGGCACGACGCCCCCCTCTACCTTCTCGGTCCGCTCGTGACCGATATCGCCGCCGGTTACGACCACATAGTTTCGGCGATAGGCGGGGCGGTCGCGGCAAGCGCGGGGGTGGATTTCCTGTGCTACGTCACGCCGGCCGAGCACCTGCGCCTGCCGGACGCGGACGACGTTTACCAAGGCGTGATAGCTTCGCGCATCGCGGCGCACGCCGCGGATATCGTGAAAAATGTACCCGGCGCGAAGGAATGGGATGAAGAGTTTTCCAGATACAGGAAGGACAGGGACTGGAAGATGCAGGAGAAGCTTTCGCTCGACCCCGCGAAGTTCGCCGCGGAACGAAAAAAGCTCCTGCCCGAAGAAAATGACGTCTGTACGATGTGCGGCAAGTACTGCGCGATGAAAGACGAGACATGATTGCACGGATTACTAACGGAAATTACACAGATTTTGACGTTGACATATCTGTGTAATCGGTTTCAAGAATCCGTGTAATCAAATTTCAAAGGAAATTATGCAAATAGTCTGTTTAGATCTCGAAGGCGTGTTGACGCCTGAAATATGGATAGCGGTTTCGGAGAAGACGAAGATCTCAGCCCTTCGGGCGACAACGAGGGACGTCCCGGACTACGACGTGCTGATGAAACAGCGCATAAAAATACTCAAGGAGAACAATCTGGGCCTAAAAGACATACAGGCCGTTATAGGAACATTGAAGCCCCTTGAAGGAGCGCTTGATTTTCTCAACTGGCTCAGGGAACGTTTCCAGGTGGCGATACTGTCGGACACGTTCGACGAGTTCGCCCTTCCTTTGATGCGCCAGCTGGGCTATCCGATGCTTCTGTGCCACCGGCTTGAAATAGACGAAAAAGGCGCGGTCACCGGCTATAAGTTGAGGCAGAAAGACGCAAAGCGCGAGTCGGTCAGGGCATTTAAAAATCTGAATTACAAGGTAATCGCCGTCGGCGATTCCTACAACGATACCACGATGCTTTCGGAAGCGCACGCGGGGATACTTTTCAAGCCCCCGCAGAACGTGATAAACGATTTCCCGCAGTTCCCCGTCACCAGGGTTTACGCCGAACTGCAGGACGTGCTGTTAAAAGCCGGAAAAAATCTGGAAAAGGCCGGGTAGGTATATGCCGCTTGTCGTGATGAAGTTCGGAGGTTCATCGGTCGCGGACGCCGAAAAGATAAAAAGGGTCGCGGGCCGGGTCATCTCCAAGAAAAGAAAAGGCAACAAGGTGGTTGTCGTGGTTTCGGCGCCCGGCGATATGACGGACGATCTCGTGGCACTGGCCGAAGGCGTGACGACCGATCCGGACGAAAGGGAGATGGACATGCTCCTAGCGACGGGCGAGCAGGTTTCCATCGCGCTTCTTTCGATGGCTATAAAAGAGATGGGCGAGGACGCGATATCTCTCACCGGCCCCCAGGCCGGCATATACGCAGACAAGACCCACACGAGGGCGCGAATCGTGAGGATAGCTCCCGCGAAAATCTATCAGGAACTTGCAAAGGGGAAAATTGTCATTGTAGCGGGTTTCCAGGGCATCAACCGGAATTTGGACATAACGACGCTGGGCCGCGGCGGTTCTGACCTTACCGCTGTGGCTATCGCGGCGGCCACGAAAGCCGGCACCTGCGAGATATACACGGACGTGGAAGGCGTCTATACCACCGATCCGCGACTGGTCAAGAACGCGAAGAAAATTGACTACATATCGTACGAGGAAATGCTCGAGATGGCGGGCACGGGCGCGCAGGTGATGCAGGGCCGCTCCATAGAAGTGGGAAAGAAATACGGCGTCGACATACACGTGTGTTCCACTTTTTCTGAGAATACGGGGACGTTCATAACCAGCGAGGAAAAGATAAGGTCCAGGAGGCCGACGATGGAGAAGGTGGCTGTTGCGGGAGTAACTTACGACAAGAACCAGGTCAAGCTGTCGGTTATTGACGTCCGGGACAAACCGGGCGTCGCCGCGCGTATTTTCGGCAGGCTTGCCAAGGGCGGCATCAACGTGGACATGATAATACAGTCGGCCGCCACGGAGAGGCACAACGATATTTCCTTCACGGTGGCAAGGACGGACTTGAAAAAAGCGCTGGGCATACTGGAGAAGGCCAGAAGGGCGCTCGGGGCGAAGAGCATAATTTACGACGATAAGGTGGTCAAGGTCTCGATAGTCGGCGTCGGTATGAGGAGCCATCCGGGCGTTGCCGCCAAGATGTTCGCGACCCTGGCCAAGGCCAAGGTAAACATCGAGATGATATCGACGAGCGAAATAAAGGTCTCGTGCATAATAAAGGAGCACGACCTGCAGAGGGCGGTCGCGGCTCTCCACAGGGCGTACAAGCTGGGCGATAAATAGGTTAAAGAAAATGAAGAAAATTAAATTATTCGACACCACTTTAAGGGACGGTTCTCAGGTCGCCGGGGTTTCTTTTTCCGTTGAGGACAAGCTCAAGATTGCCAGGGCCCTTGACGCTTTCGGCATACACTACATCGAGGGCGGATGGCCGGGCTCGAACCCGAAGGACGAGCAGTTCTTCAAGAAGGCCCGGACGCTGAACCTCAGGAACTCGAAGATCGTCGCGTTCGGCTCTACGCGCTACAAGGGCCACCGCGCCCAGAGCGACCCGAACCTGCTCGCGATAGTCAAATCCAAGGTCAGCGCCGCCTGTATTTTCGGCAAGTCCTGGAACCTTCACGTGGAGCACGCGCTGAGGACTTCCAAGGACGAGAACCTCAAGATGATAGCCGACAGCGTCGCGTTCCTGAAATCGGAGGGGCTTGAGGTCCTCTACGACGCGGAGCATTTTTTTGACGGTTTCAAGAATGACCCCGATTACGCCCTCGCGACGCTCGCGGCGGCAAAGTCGGGCGGGGCCGATTCCCTGAACCTCTGCGAAACCAACGGCGGCATGCTTCCTTCCGACATAATGGAGACAGTCAGGCGGGTTAGGGAGAACTTCCCCGGGGTAGAGCTGGGCATCCACGCCCATAACGATTCCGGCTGCGCGGCGGCCAACTCCATCGTGGCGGTGCAAGAAGGATGCTCGATAGTCCAGGGCACGATAAACGGCATCGGAGAAAGGTGCGGCAACGCCAACCTCTGCACGATAATCCCGGCGCTCCAGTTGAAGCTTGGATACGACTGCGTTCCGGAAAAGAAAATGCAGGGATTGACGGAACTCGCGCGTTACGTCAGCGAAATAGCCAACCTTGTGCCCGAAGACAGGCAGCCCTACGTCGGTTCTAACGCCTTCGCCCACAAGGCCGGCGTGCATGTTTCGGCGATAGCCAGGGACAGCGCGACTTACGAGCACATAAAGCCGGAACAGGTGGGCAACGTCCGCAGGGTGCTTGTCAGCGAGCTTTCGGGAAGGAGTAACATCTCCCACAAGGCCCGCGAGCTCAAGATAGACCTTGAAAAGGACCCGGAGTCCGCGCACAAGATAATAGCGCTGGTCAAGAAATCCGAAGAGAAGGGCTATCAGTACGAGGACGCTGACGGTTCGTTCTTCCTTCTGACGAAAAAGGCGCTTGGCGAATACAGGCCGTTTTTCCTCCTGAAGGCTTTCAGGGTCAGCGTCGAAAAAGACGAAAAAGGCCGCATGGTATCGGAAGCCACCATAAAGCTTAACATAAAAGGCAAAGAGGTCCACACCGTGGCGGAGGGCGACGGTCCGGTCAACGCCCTCGACAACTGCCTGAGGAAGGCGCTAGAGAAATTCTTTCCCGAGATAGGGGAAGTGGCGCTTTCGGATTTCAAGGTGAGGGTCATAAACGCAGGCGCGAGCACGGCTGCGAAAGTCAGGGTGCTTATCGAGTCACGCGATTCGTCCTCCGTGTGGGGAACCATCGGAGTGTCGGAGAACATCATAGAAGCAAGTTGGCAGGCTCTTGTAGATGCGGTTGAGTATAAGCTGATTAAAAATAAATAATTCCAGAAGCCCGCCTCATCGGCGGGCCCCGCCAGAGGCGGGGGAGGTGTGTTATGCGCAGCAACGAGATCAAGAAGGGTGCAGTCAGGGCTCCAAACCGTTGTCTTCTCTACGCGACGGGAATAAGCAACAAGGACAACTCGAAACCTTATATCGGTATAGCGTCGTCCTTCACCGACCTCGTTCCGGGGCACGTCGGGATGAGGGACTTCGAACGCTTCATAGAGCGCGGTATAGCCGCCGGCGGCGGAGTGCCGTTCGTTTTCGGCGTTCCGGCGATATGCGACGGCGTGGCAATGGGCCACTCGGGGATGAATTTTTCGCTTCCGTCCCGGGAGCTCGTCGCCGACATAGTCGAGTCCGTCACGCGCGCGCATTGCCTCGACGGCCTGATACTCCTGACCAACTGCGATAAGATAACCCCCGGAATGCTTATGGCGGCGGCGCGCCTTAACATTCCCGCGATAGTCGTTACCGCGGGGCCCATGCTTACCGGAAGGTACGAAGGAAAGAGAAGGTCGCTTGTCCGCGACACCTTTGAAGCGGTCGGGCTTTTCCAGGCGGGCAAGATAAAGGAGCAGCAGCTCACTGAGCTTGAAATGTCGGCCTGCCCCGGCGCGGGTTCCTGTCAGGGGCTTTACACGGCTAACACCATGGCCTGCCTCACGGAAGCCATGGGAATGTCGCTTCCCGGCTGCGGTTCGGCGCTTGCCGTCTCGGCCAAGAAAAAAAGAATAGCGTACGAGTCCGGCATCAGGGTCGTCGACCTCGTCAAGCAGGGCATCACGGCGAGGAGGATACTGACGCCCAACGCCTTCAAGAACGCGATAGTCGTCGACATGGCGCTCGGCGGTTCAACGAACACCGTCCTGCACCTGCCGGCGATAGCCAACGAAGCGGGGGTCAAGCTTCCGCTTGAAATGTTCGATGAGATATCAAGGATCGTCCCGCACATAACGCTGCTGGAGCCGGCGGGCGACCAGTACATGGAAGACTTGGAATACGCAGGAGGTGTCCCGGCGGTGCTTTCAGCAATCAAGCACCGTATCGTATCCAACCTAACTGTTTCCGGAAAGAACATCGTCGAGATCGCCAAGACGAGCGAGGTGCTCGATCCCGCGGTCATACGCGCGAAAAAGCCCTATCACAAGGAAGGCGGCATCGCGATACTCAAGGGCAATCTCGCCCCGGACGGCTGCGTGGTGAAACAGGCCGCCGTGTCGGACAAGATGAAGGTGTTCACCGGGCATGCGAGGGTTTTCGATTCGGAGGAAACCGCGATGCATGCGATACTCTCCAAAAAAGTGAAAAAAGGCGAAGTGATAGTTATCAGGTACGAAGGGCCCAAGGGCGGGCCTGGGATGAGGGAAATGCTCGGCCCCACCAGCGCCCTTCAGGGTATGGGCCTTTCGGACCACGTGGCGCTGATCACCGACGGGAGGTTTTCCGGAGGGACAAGGGGCCCCTGCTTGGGGCACGTGTCGCCGGAGGCCGCCGAAGGCGGGCCGATAGCGGCGATAAAGGACGGCGACATCATAACTATCGATATACCGAAACGGATCTTGAGCGTGAGGCTGACCGAAACCGACATCAACGTCCGGCTCGCGAAGTGGACGGCTCCCCAGAACAAGTACAAGTTCGGGTACCTGAGCCGTTACGCGAGGGTCGTCACCTCCGCCAACACCGGAGCGGTACTGAAATAGCGATAAGCAATTGGCAATAAGCGATAAGTGCGAATTAGATTTAAAATATTTATTTCTTTCCAGTTTATGGCGCATTGCTGATATTTAAGGAGTTCTATGATGAAGAAAACAGGTGCGGAAATATTCGTTGAATGCCTTATAAAAGAAAAAGTCGATATCATGTTCGGCATTCCGGGAGGAGTGCTGCTTCCGATATTCGACAAGCTCTACGGTTCTCCCGTCAGGCTCGTGCTCACGAGGCACGAGCAGGGCGCGGCGCACATGGCCGACGGCTACGCCCGTTCCACGGGAAAAACAGGCGTCTGCATAGCGACTTCGGGGCCCGGAGCCACTAACCTCGTCACCGGCCTTGCGACGGCTTACATGGATTCCATACCGGTCGTCGCGTTCACCGGCCAGGTGGCGACCACCCTCATAGGCAACGACGCCTTTCAGGAAGCCGACACGACGGGGATAACGCGTCCCGTCACGAAACACAACTTCCTGGTTAGGGACGTCCGCGAGCTCGCGCGGACTATAAAAGAGGCGTTCCACATAGCTTCTACCGGGCGGCCGGGGCCGGTTCTCATAGACATACCGGTTGACGTCCAGAGGGCGGAGACGGAGTTCGTCTGGCCGGAGAACCTGGAGATACGTTCGTACAAGCCGAATTACAAGGGGCACCCTGTCCAGATAAAACGCGCGTCCGAAGCGATTGACGCAAGCCACAAGCCCGTCCTCTACGTCGGAGGCGGTGTCGTCACGTCGGACGCCTCGAAAGAAGTAATCGAGCTCGCCAAAAAGGCCGACATACCGGTCACGACGACTCTTCTTGCCATGGGAGCTTTTCCACCCGATTCGCCGCTGTCACTGGGAATGCTCGGCATGCACGGCACCTACTGGGCGAACCACGCGATGCAGAACTCAGACCTCATAATCGCCGTCGGTTCTAGGTTCGACGACAGGTGCACGGGCAAGCTGGCGGCTTTTGCCCCTAAGGCCAAGGTCGTCCACATAGACATCGACCCGACGTCGATATCGAAGAACGTCAAGACGGACATTCCTCTTGTCGGCGATGCCAAGGCGATCCTGACGGAGCTGAACAAGACTGTCAAGAAGGCATCGCACGAAAAATGGATCGAGACCATAGACGGCTGGAAGAAGAAACACCCGCTTCTATATAAAGAGGACAATAAACTGCGCCCGCAGTACGTCATCGAGACGATATCTGAACTCACGAAGGGCGAAGCCATTGTCGTCACGGAAGTCGGCCAGCACCAGATGTGGTCGGCCCAGTATTACAGCGCGAAGCTGCCGAGGCATTTCTTGAGCTCGGGAGGCCTCGGCACGATGGGTTTCGGCTTCCCCGCCGCCATCGGCGCCAAGATGGCCAATCCCGGCAAGCTCGTCATAGACATCGCAGGCGACGGTTCGTTCCAGATGAACATACAGGAGCTCGCGACAGCGGTCCTAAACGAGGTCAACGTCAAAATAGTGATACTGAACAACAAGTACCTCGGCATGGTCCGCCAGTGGCAGGAGATGTTCTACGGCAAGCGCTATTCCTCAACCTGTCTTCACAGGCACGAGGGGTGCCCGCCCAAATGCAACGAGCCGGGCGGGAAGGACTGCCAGATATACATACCTGATTTCGTCAAGGTCGCCGAAGCTTACGGCGCGCTCGGGATGAGGGTCACGGACAAGAAAGACGTCGTGCCGACGCTGAAAAAAGCGTTTTCGGTTAAAAAGCCGGTTGTCATGGAATTCATGGTCGAGCAGGAGGAAAACGTCCTGCCGATGGTTCCGACGGGCGCGGCGCTGGATGAGATAATAACGAGATTGGCATAAATATAGCGGACAGCAGATAGCGTTTAGCGGATAGAGAAAATCATTGAATTTCGGTTTTGACTTTCCTATACGCTATCCGCTAAATGCTATACGCCGGTTCTGGAGGTTATCATGAGACACACGATTTCAGTCCTTGTTGAGAACAAATTCGGCGTCCTGGCGCGCATATCCACGCTCTTCGCGGCCAGGGGCTTCAACATCGATTCGCTCGCGGTAGGAGAAACCGAGGACCCGGATGTTTCGAGGATGACGATAATCGTCAAAGGCGACGACAGGATACTCGAGCAGGTCGAGAAACAGCTCAACAAGCTCGTGGACGTCATAAAAGTCGTCGATTTCGGCCAGGCGCAGCACGTCGAGCGGGACCTCGCGCTTATAAAAGTCAAGGCCGACAAGTCTAACCGCTCGGAGATAATGCAGGTAACCGACATCTTCAGGGCCAAGATAATAGATGTTTCGGCCGACTCGATAATCATTGAAACGACCGGCGACGAGGAAAAGATAAGGGCGCTTCTGGCGATGTTAAAACCGTTCGGTGTTAAGGAAATGTGCCGGACCGGGATAATAGCGATGGGAAGAGGCGGCAAATAGCGTATAGCGGATAGCGTTTAGCGTATAGAAAAACCTACGTTACCGAAAATTCAGAGGAGGAGCAAGATGGCAAAAGACGGAGCGAAGATGTACTACGACAAGGACGCGGATCTAAACGTTTTAAAAGGCAAAAAGATAGCCATCGTCGGTTACGGGAGCCAGGGCCACGCCCAGGCGCAGAACCTCAGGGATTCGGGGCTTGACGTCATCGTGGCCGAAGTTCCGGGCACTGACAACCATAAGAAAGCGGTGGAGCACGGCTTCAAGCCGATCTCGGCCGCCGAGGCCGCCAAGCAGGCGGACTACATTCAGATTCTCGTCCCAGACCAGGTGGCGGCAAAGGTCTGGCACGCCGAGATAAAACAAAACATCAAGAAAGGCTCGACGCTCGGATTTTCGCACGGTTTCAACATACGTTTCGGCCAGATTGTCCCGTCCAAGGACGTCAACGTCGTTATGATAGCGCCCAAAGGGCCGGGGCACCTCGTGCGCAGGCAGTACGAGGAAGGCAAAGGCGTTCCCTGCCTCATAGCGGTCGAGCAGGACGCGACGAAAAACGCGCACGCGCTGGGCCTTGCCTACGCGAAAGGCGTGGGTGGAACCCGCGCCGGGGTGATAGAGACCACTTTCGCAGAGGAGACCGAGACCGACCTTTTCGGTGAGCAGGTGGTGCTCTGCGGAGGCTTAGTCGAGCTGATAAAGAAGGGTTTCGAGACGCTCGTCGAAGCCGGGTACCAGCCTGAGATAGCGTACTTCGAGTGCCTGCACGAATGCAAGCTGATAATAGACATGATATGGGAAGACGGCATCGGCTGGATGAACTACTCGATATCGGACACCGCCGAGTACGGCGAGTACATGGTTGGCAAGCGCATCATAAACGATGGTACGAAGAAAGAGATGAAAAAGGTGCTGTCCGAGGTCGTCTCCGGCGAGTTCGCCAAGCAGTGGCTGGCGGAGAACGAGAAGGGCAGGCCTTTCTTTAACCAGGCGAGAAAAGACCTTGAAAAGCACCCGGTTGAGGTGGTCGGCAAGAAACTTCGCGCAATGATGCCGTGGCTCAAGAAAAAAGTATAAACATGATACAACTTGATACGCCGACCAAGATTAAACTTGCCCTTGCCTCGATGCTGGGGCTCATATTCCTTTATTTCCTAGGCGACTGGACATTGTCCGGGCTCATCCACGCCCGGCAGGAGATAATGGTCCCGGACCTCACCGGCAAGTCCCTGCCTGAGGCGATAAACGTCATATCGGAATTCAACCTGGGATTGAGGAAGGACAGCGAGGAGTTCGACGACACGATACCTCAAGGCACCATCATCAGGCAGGCGCCGCCGGCCGGAATGACGGTTAGGGAAGGGAAGATAATAAGGGTCGTGATAAGCCAGGGCGGAAAGATGATTTTCGTGCCGAACGTGGTAGGCCAGTCGATGCGCTCGGCCGAAATAATGATACGCTCCGCGGGGCTTGTCGTCGGGGAGGAATCGACCAGGTATTCGCTCAAGGAAAGGAAGGAATACGTCCTTTCGCAGGACCCGCCGAGCGAAGCCACCGTAGAGAAGGACGCGATGATAAACCTCGTGATATCGGCGGGCCCGCCGCCTTCCGACATAAGGCTGATGCCGGATTTTTCAGACAAGAACATAGAAGACGTCAAGAAATGGTCGCAGGAGAACGACATAATGCTCGATATTCTGGAGGAGACCGGTACCGGCGTTCTGCCGGGGACGGTCATACGCCAGGAGCCGGAGGTCGATACCGACATATCGGACGTCGGCCGAGTTTCGGTTACCATAATGACCGCGGACGCGGGGCACGTCTATTCAAGAACCTTTCACTACGAGATACCGCAGGGCGGCGGGGAGAGGAACCTGCGCCTCGTAATGCTTGACCAGACCGGGGAAAAAGAGCTTTTCCGCGGGAAGAGGGCGCCGGGCACCAAGCTCGACATACCGGTGAATCCCAAGGGCAACGCCAGGATAAGGATATTCATAAACAACATTCTGGTAGAGGAAAGGGAAATAAGATAATGGCAGTAATGGGTAATGAGTGATGAGTAATGAGAAAAAAAATAAGGTCCTGATGGCGCCTTCCATACTCTCGGCGGACTTTTCGAGGCTGGCGGAGCATATAGCGGTAGTCGAGAAAGCCGGCGCCGACTGGCTGCACATAGACGTGATGGACGGGCATTTCGTGCCGAACCTGACGATAGGGCCCGTCGTCGTCAAGTGGCTGCGCCCGCACTCGAAACTCCTGTTCGACGTGCACCTTATGATAACTCACCCAGAGAAGTACTGGCAGGAGTTCGCCAAGGCGGGAGCCGAGCTCATAACGTTTCATTCGGAAGTCGCCTGCGACAAGGCAGAACTGATAAAACGGATCAAAGACGCTGGCCTGAAGGCCGGCATCTCCATAAGGCCCGGTTCGGACGTTTCGAGCGTTATGCCCTTGATGGAGCAGATAGATCTCTTTCTGGTAATGACGGTCGAGCCGGGTTTTGCCGGCCAGTCCTTCATGACCCAGATGCTGACAAGGATAGAGTTGCTCAGAAGGATAAAGGAGGAGAAGAAGCTGAACCTCCATATACAGGTGGATGGTGGGATCAACGCGGAAACGGCCGTTGCGGCCGTCAAGGCGGGCGCTGAAGTGCTCGTTGCCGGACAGTCCGTGTTCGGCGAAAAAGACCCGGCAAAAGCCCTCAAAAGCATAAAAAAAGCGGCGGAAGGAATATAGAATTTAGCTGATATTTCAGCGATTAATTGATTTTTAACGCCGGTAATTGTTGACAATCGCGGTTCTTTGGTGTATAATTAGCGTTCATTTAGAAGGAAAAAATTAGTCGAAGGGGCCTTTCAAGCCCCCTGAACAAACGGAGGTGAAGCAAAAATGGCAGTCAGACTGCGTTTACAACGGCTGGGGAAACCCCACAAACCGTACTACCGCCTTGTCGCGATAGACAAGAGGGCAAAACGTGACGGCAGGCCCATCGAGATACTCGGGCAATACGACCCACAGTCGCGCGAAAAGAAGATAAACATAAAGGCCGAACGCCTGGACTGGTGGCTCAAGCAGGGCGCCCAGCCTTCGGAAACGGTCGCGTCCATCATCAGAAAAGCGTCTAAACCCGCGTAGGACTTTGGATTGTCGCGAAAGGTTATGGCAATCCGGGAGGAAAAGATGAAAGACATTGTCCAATATATAGCGAAGGCGCTTGTCGATGACCCCGACGCCGTTGAGGTCAGGGAGGTCGCCGGCGAGAAAGCTACGGTCATTGAGCTCAAAGTAGCTGAAGGCGACAGGGGCAAGGTGATAGGCAAGGAAGGCAGGATAATCAAGTCCATACGGACCATAGTCAACTCGGCTTCAGTCAAGTTCGACAAACGCGCCACCGTCGAGATAGTAGAATAGCCAGAAGAGGGATCCGATATTGGAGAACAACGCTTGGAAGGCATCCCAGATATGCGGGTCTGAGGTTTTTGACACAGAAGGCAATCTGATAGGGGTCCTTTCGGACATCCTTCCTTCGGGAAGCAACGATATCTGGGTGGTGAAAACGGTAAAGGTGTCGTCGGGGGAAATACTGGTGCCGGCGCTCAAGGGAGTGGTAAAAAGCGTGGATACCGGGGCCAGAAGGATTGTCGTGGACCTTCCGCCGGGCTTAAAAGACATATACGACGAAAGAAAAGACAAGGCGCACGATGAAGATTGACATACTGACCCTTTTTCCCGGGATGTTCAAGGGTCCGCTGACCGAAAGCCTCATAGCGAAAGCAAGGGAAAAAGGCATAATAAGCATAATGGTACACGATATACGCTCTTTCACAAAGGACAGGCACAGGACGGCGGACGACAAGCCTTTCGGGGGCGGGCCGGGAATGGTGATGAAGATAGAGCCGGTCCACGGGGCCCTTAAAAAACTCGGCTGTACCGGGAAAAAAGGGAAAAAGCCGCTTGTCATTTATTTGTCGCCGCAGGGGAAGCCCTTCGACCAGCAGAAGGCGAAGGATCTCTCGAAGAAAAAGCATATCGTGCTTCTGTGCGGCCATTACGAGGGGATAGACGAGCGCATAATGAAGTGGGTGGACCTCGAGCTTTCCATCGGAGACTACGTCCTTACCGGCGGCGAGATACCCGCGATGGCGGTCGTCGACGCGGTGTCCAGGATGATACCCGGGGTGGTGAAGGAGGCGGGTTCCGTCGAGAATGATTCCTTCTACGGAGGCCTTCTGGACTGCCCGCATTACACGCGCCCGGCGGTCTTTGAAGGGATGAAAGTCCCGGAAGTGCTTCTGTCGGGGCATCACAAGAAAATAGAGGAATGGAAAAAAGCCCAGGTTCTGGCGCGGACGTCTAAAAGAAGGCCGGACCTTATAAGCAGGAAAAAAAAGGCGTAAAACATACAAAAAAACGGATAGGAGCAGAAAAATGTCACTAATTCAGGAAATCGAAGCGAAACACAAAAAAAGCGGGATCCCGAGTTTTCGCGTCGGCGACCAGGTAAAGGTGTATTTCAAGGTCGTTGAAGGCGACAACGAGAGGGTCCAGCTTTTTGAAGGCGCCGTGATACGCCGCAGGGGATCTGGGCTCGGCGAAACTTTCACCGTCAGGAAAACCTCGTTCGGAGTGGGAGTGGAAAGGATATTCCCCATCAATTCTCCGAGGATAGAGAAGATCGAGATCGCGAAACGCGGCAAGGTCCGCCGCTCGAAGCTTTACTATCTTAGGAATCTTTCGGGCAAGGCCGCAAGAATAGACGAGATGGGTAAGAAATAGAGCGCAAAACCGCTTTATAACGGCGTTAAAGGCGTTCGTATGTTCAAATGTTCGTGTGTTCATGGGTTAAAGACCGTATTTTTCAGGTTCGCGACTGATGAACAGATTAACATATGGATTTATGAACGCCCTTTTTATTTATGAACCTATTCGATTTTGACGAGCAATTTTACGCGGGCGGTTCGACGCAGGTAGCGGGGGTCGACGAGGCCGGCCGCGGGCCCTGGGCGGGCCCGGTGGTGGCCGCGGCTGTCGCCCTTCCCAGGGGCACTGTTATAGAGGGCCTGAACGACTCAAAAAAACTTTCGGCGCAAAAAAGGGAAAAGCTTTTTGAGGAGATAAAAGCCCGCGCTCTTTCTTTTTCGATAGAGGTAATAGACCATTCCACGATAGATTCCCTGAATATACTTTCCGCGACCTACCTCGGAATGAGAAGAGCCATAGGGGGCATTGCCGTGCCTGTTGACATGGTTCTTGTAGACGGGTGGGAGATACCGGAGCTTGCGCGCAGGCAGACGGCCTTCGCGGGAGGCGACGCGAAAAGCGCGTCGATAGCCGCGGCCTCGATACTGGCAAAAGTGACCAGAGACTCGATAATGACCGAACTATCGGCGAAATACCCGCAGTATAACTTCGGAAAGCACAAGGGATACGGGACGAAGGAACACCGCGCGGCGCTCCTGCACTTCGGGCCCTGCGAGATACACAGGAAAACCTTTTCGCCCGTCAAGGACATGCTGACCAGGCCCCGTTAGAGGTGCGTGAACGTAGGCCTTTTTACGAAACAATGATACGCGAGGTTTTAAGAACTGTATTGCAAAAACTCGAGGGATTCCGTCCATCATCGAATCTTTGGTGGACTATCCCTGACGGGACAAGAATGAATAAAAGAGAAGCCGGCATCGCGGGCGAGCGGTTCGCCGCCAAGTACCTGAAGAAGAACGGATATGAAATACTCGAATCGAACTACCGGTGCCCGTTCGGCGAGATAGACATTGTCTGCAGGGACGGGAAATATCTGGTGTTCGTTGAAGTGAAATCGAGGAGAGGCGGGCAGTTCGGCAGGCCCCAGGAAGCCGTGGACCGCCGCAAACGGGAGAAAATAGTCAAATCGGCGGCGAGCTATCTTAAGATTCACCCCGGATTGCCTAGGGATACCCGTTTTGACGTGCTCGCGGTGGGTCCCGGGGAAAACGAGGCGGAGCTCATAAAGGCGGCTTTTATGTCGGAAAAGAGGTACACTCTTTAATATGTCGATTTTCGGTTCAAACCCGGCGTCCAAGGGCAGGAAACTCATGAAGGAAGGCCGCTTCAGCGAGGCGTGCGATGTTTTCCTTGGGCTTTCCAAAAAGGGTTCGATGGGCGCTCACGCGTACATCGATCTTGCCAAGTGCTATTTCGAGCTTGCCAGGTATCCCGAAGCGAGGACCCACCTTAAAAAGGCGCTTTCTCTCGACCAGAGCGCCGAAACGATGCATCTCATCATAGACCTCACCAACTGGAAGATGATAGGTTCCATTAAATACTTCAACCAGTTCCCGTCTTTTTCTCCGGACGGCGACACCGTGGCCTACATTTCGTCCAGAAGGGACACCAACGGCGACGGCAGGATAGACGCCTCCGACAGGGGCAGCGTGTACGTGTGCAATCTGACCACCGGGCTTGAAGGCGCCCTTACCGAAGAGTGCGTGTGCGGCACCAAGCCCGTCTTTTCGCCGGACGGCAGGTATCTGGGTTTCATCGCGGCGAGGAAGGGGATCACTTGCACTGAAGATCCGACGAAAGAAAGCAAGAAAGGGCTTTTTCTCTACGACCTTGCCTCCGGAAGGGACCGCATGATAATAGACCCGTCCTTCAGGGTAAAGCATTTCGCTTTCTCCCAGGATTCAAAGCGTATCATTTTCTCCGCCTGGATGAAGGACAAGCGCTACAGCGGCATATATTCCATGGACATCGAAACGCAGAAGACGGACGTTCTGGTGCAGCCGGTCTACGAGAACACTTTCCCGTCCATATCCAAATGGGGAGACAAGCTGGTCTACGCTTCGTGGCGCAAGGACACGAACGACGACGGAGTAATAGACTTCCGCGACAATTCAAGCATATTCCTCAAGAACCTCGTGGACGGCGCGGAAACCCAGATAGTCCCGCCCAAGTACAACAGCTCTTTTCCCTCGTTCTCGCCCGATTGCACCAAGGTGATGTATCTTTCGACCAGAAGGGACATTAACGGCGACGGCAGGATAGATTCGCTCGACAACCCCGGGGTATACATTCTGGACCTCGCCTCGGGCAGGGAAAAATGCGTGGTCGACGATTCCTACTATAACAAGTTCCCGGAGTTCACGCCCGACGGAAAGAAAATAGTCTTCGTTTCGAGCGGCATAAAACTCAGGCTGCTCGAAAGGCAGAAGGACTACTTCGAGAGCAAGGGCCTTTATATCAGGGAAATATCCACCGGAAAGACATACAGGATAGTGAACGAGGCATACTACGGCTGCAGGATGCCCGTCGTTTCGCCCAAGGGCGACAAGGTGGCGTACGTTTCCTGGAGGAAGGGGACGAACAGGGGGCTGTTCGCTGCAAGCCTCTCAAAGCTTCCCGGTGCCGCCGAGGTCGTATCGTTGATAGACAACAATCTCAAATAAAAAGCCCGAAGAACTTTTTACAGGACAAGGACGCAATCCATGAAAACCCTCGATCAGCTGATAGGCGAAAGAAGAAGCGTGAGGAAGTACCTGAACAAGCCCGTCGAAAGGGAAAAGATCAGGCAGGTAATCGAAGCGGCGAGGTTTGCGCCCAGCGCCTGCAACAAGCAGCCGTGGCGTTTCGTAGTCATCGACGATCCTGAACTGAAGGGAGAGTTCGTCGGCCGTGGCCTGGCCGGGGGAGTGGCCGTTCCGAACAAGTGGGCGGCGACGGCGCCCGTCGTCATCGTCGCGGCAAGCGAGTTGAGCCTGATGACGCACAACATCGCGGAAAGGATACAGGGAGTGGAGTATCATCTCATAGATCTGGGTATCGCCCTCGAGCATCTCGTGCTGAAGGCCGAGGATCTCGGCCTCGGGACCTGCTATATCGGATGGTTCGACGCGAAAGGCATACAAAAGTTCCTTGGGCTTCCCGCCTCGTGGAAGGTGGAATGCCTCGTAACCCTCGGGTACCCGCAGGAGGTTCCCGGGGCGACGCAAAGGAAGGATTTCGGGGATATCTGCGTCTTCAATAAAGAGGGTGTCGCGTGAAAAAACTCATTTTGTTGTTCGGTTTTGTTTTCGCGTTTCCTCCGCCGGCGTGCTGCGGTGACACCGTGCTCAAGGGCATGTTCGGCGCCACGTTCACGCAGACGGGCGTCTCGGACAACTGGTCCGGCCAGGAGAAGAACTCCAAGAGCTGGGGATTGAAGCTTGATGCGTCCGCCGTCAGGAAATACCTGAAGACGGAATGGTCCAACACCCTGAAGGAGGAATACGGCAAGTCCGAAATTTCGGGGAGCCCCGAGCAGGTGAGCCTCGACCTCATCGACTTCAACAGCGTGTTCACCTACAAGGCGTCTGTTTACGCGAACCCTTACGTTTCGTTCCTTGTCACGACCGTGCACGATACCTTTCACGACCCGGTTACATACCGCGAGTCCGCCGGCGTGGGCTGGGCATTCATAGACAGGGAAAAACACCACCTCAAGTTGAGAACGGGTTTCGCCTACGACCAGAAGTTCGGATCGAAGATAGGGGCCGTGAGGGAGACCGGCGCGGAAGGCGTTTTTAACTACGATATCGTTCTCTCGGAAACCTCGAAATTTGTCTCGGAGGCCAGGTATTTCACGGCCTTCAAGAGCGATTCGAACCTGCGCTGGGACAGCAGTTTCTACGCGAAACTGTCGCAGTACGTCACCCTGGCGCTGAACTATCTTGAGATATTCAATTCGACCCCCGACGCCAAGAGGGAATGGCCGACCGAAATCGAGACGAGGTTCACCGTGACGCTCGGATTGTCGTATAACCTGTTTTAAAACAAAAACAGGCTGTATTGTTCGCTTTTTTAAAAAAATATTAGCCGATGCCAAGAGTGTTTTTCAACGAGTTTTTTGTTTTTCTAAGACGGAAAAAAATGTGATTTATATCACAACTTCAATGCTTTTTTTAAATTTTCAAAAACCCCTTGACAAATAAACGAATCTCTGTTAACTCTATATTACGATAAAAATCACCGCATGGTGATTTGCCTATAAAAAGGCAGGCAAACTCAGAGAAATCTGGGGACGCAAAGCCACGGGGCTAAGGATAGGGGGCCTATCTACGCTAGCCGGGTTACCGAAAAAAGACGTGCCAATTTTACATCGATTGACGGGAATTATACGCAAAAGTCCCCCTATCCGCAGCTACCGAGCTTGCTATGAGCTTTGGTAGTTTTTCTTTTTTCCGCCTTCGCAGAAACCGCGGGTTTGTCCGTGGATGAATGCGCTTGATGTTAAGGCGGATGTTCGCGGCAAGAGAATACCGCGGATGACCCCAGAAATTGTCCGCCATCGATTCAGCGGCGGGTGTTTAGCGAAGGAGGGTAATTCAATCAGAAACCACGGGCTTGCCCGCGGGGCTCCATTTACTGAGATGAAAGCGATAAAAGGATTGTTATCAGCGGCCGTCTTCGTTTCCGTGCTGTCCGTCGGAGGGCATTGCGTTCCGGCCGGCATTTCGGACCTTACCGCACTGACGGGTAGCGCCGTCGAGGGTTCGGTGATGCTTACCTGGACCGCGCCGGATCCTCAGGACGCCACGTCCGCACCGTCGAATTACCTCGTCAAATATTCTTCGGTTGCCGAAATAACCTCGGGAATTTTCTACGACGTGTCGGTCAGCACGTTCAACTACAACTGGACGGTTTTCGCCTCCAGCGGGACGCCGGAAAGCGTGCTCGTCACCGGACTGATGGCGAATGTTACCTATTACTTCGCCGTGAAAGCGGAGGATTCGTCTTCGGACCTGGGAGCGTGGTATTCCTTTTCGGAGCCGGGAGGCGTCAATCCCGCGTGCTATGCCATGGCCTGCGATACGATACCCGCCCAGACCCAGGGAGTGGGGCTCTCGTACGGCGAGGAACTCATAAACATATGGTGGCAGGCGAACACCGACCTTGACCTTAAGGAATACAGAATAGAATGCTCTTCCTTTTCGGACACCGGAGGTTTCGCCGAAATAGCCGCGATACTTCCTCCAGGAACGACACATCAGCATATAGGCCTCGTCAACGGAAATACCTACTATTACAGGGTAAGAGCCGCGGACTATTACGACCATTTAGGTTTCTACAGCACGGTAACGAGCACCCGTCCCTGGATAGCGCTGTCCACGTCGACTTTCACCGCGGACTGCGTAATCCTGTCCACCTCTTCCCTGCAGTGGGCCTGGGACACGGTGGACTCGAACGCGGACGGCTACAGGATAATAAGCTCCACCGGCGGAATACTGCGCGAGGAATTGAGCACTTCCACCACGTTCTGGGTCCAGGCGGGCCTTCCGCCCAACACATCCTGCCAGGTCCGGGTGCAGGTTTTCAACGGTCGCGCCAACTTCTATTCCGACTATAATGTACTCACGACTTTCCCGAACAGGCCCGGGGCCATGGCTTCGGAAAACAATTCGTCAAGGTACATAAACCTGTCGTGGGACCCGAACGGCAACCACCTTTACACAAAATACACGCTGGTGCATTCCACTTATACCAACTTCCTGTTCTTCGAAACGGTGTTAAGCGAAATAATGACGACCTACTACATCGATACCGCCCTCAACGAAGGCGTGACGTACTACTACAGGCTCTGGGCGGTCAACAACGACAGCACCACCGCGAGGGTTGACTATTCCACCTCTACCGTAAATATCGACCCCGGCAAGCAGTCCCTTTCGGATTCGCCCGTGGGCGAGACCCTGGACGGGGAGGCGGGCCTGCAGTGGGTAACGCCTTACAACGACGCCGGGGACTCCGGCTCCGGAAAATGCGCCGAATACCTCGTCAAATGGTCAACTGAAATAATAAGCGCCGCCAATTTCGACGCGATACCTCCGTCCTCGTCGGTCGTCATCGCGGCGGTTCAGAACCCGCCGACGCCGGAAATAGTAAGCGTTTCGGGCCTTTATCCGGGCACGACCTACTATTTCGGGCTCAAAGCCGTGGACTTCGCGGGCAATTATTCGGTTCTTTCGAACACGATGACCGTGGTCGCCCACGACAGGGCCCCGGACGCGCCTTCGAACCCGGCGGTGGTAGCTTTAAGCTCCTCGAGCGTTCACGTAACGTGGACGTGGCCTACGGTGTACGGCTACGATGACAGGGACTATTATAAGGTGTACAGGGCGAGTTTTACTTTCGCGTCCTTCGTGAACAACGTGAGTACCTTCAGCGTGATGCATCCCACGTCCTATTACGTGGACATCGGGCTTCTGACGGAAGTGACGTACTATTACCGGGTGACCTGCTTTGACAAGGGCGACATCGGCGCAGGGCGAGTGAGCTCGGTGCTGGAGTCTCCGCTTTCTGCGATAACGAGCCTTAAGACCCCGGACGAGACGCCGCCCGGGATAATAAACGAGCTTACCGCCCTCACGGGTTCCACGGAAGGCAAGGTGGACCTTATATGGACCTCGCCCGGCGACGACGGACCCACCGGGAGCATTGCCGGCGGATGGTTCAGGATAGACTACACCACGGATTCGTTGAAAAGTTTCACCACTTCAATATACAGAGTGGACATATCGACAAGCACTTCCGTGGGCGCGCTAAATACCCATACGGTGACCGGGCTCACGGCAGGAGACACTTACTATTTCAGGATATGGACCGCCGATGATTACCTTAACTGGTCGGACGTTTCTTACGGCGCCACGGCTTACGCCCAGCACGACGTCACGCCTCCTTCCGTAATAGATACCCTTCAGGTCGTCCCCTATTGGAGGCAGGTGGTGTTCACGTGGACGTCTCCCGGCGATGACGCCGGAAACGGCGACCTGACCGGAAGTTTCGAAATAAGAGCGAGCGCAGACGGGCCCATAGACGATCAGGGGGACTGGGACGCCGTCCTGCCCGGATACCCCAACCGTGTCGTTTTCAGCACGAGCTCGCTTGCGCCCGGGACGCCCTGCACCAAGACCATAACGGGTTTCACCAACGGCACTACATACTATTACGCCATAAGGGCAAGGGACGAGTTGAACAACCAGGGCGCCGTTTCTCTCGTCTCGCCTTCGACCTGTACTTACAACAGGGCCCCGGCGGCATTCACGCTTTCCACTCCGCCCGATATGAGCATTCGTTCGAGCACCCCGGTGGTCCTCGGCTGGGCCGGTTCTTCGGACGCTGACAGCGTCTACGGCGACGTCATTGCGTACCACGTGTATTTCTCCACCGATCCCACTTTCACATATCCGGTCACGGAACAGAACGTCGGCTCGAGCCTCAGCTACAACGCGGATTTTCTGGAGTTCGAGGATTATACCGTCTATTGGCGCGTGGCGGCCGTTGACCTTGACGGTGTCGCGACGGACTCAACGCCGACTTCGAGAAGCGTCCAGATGAACGTCAACAATACCGCTCCGGGCAGTTTCGGTCTGTCTTCTCCGGCGGACGGGAGCATAACCGGTTCGCAGACACCGACGCTTGCGTGGGACCCGTCCACCGACGTGGACCCCGGCAATGTCGTCAGGTATCAGGTTGACTATTCCCAGGATTCCAGTTTCACGACCTACATCTCCTCTCAATACGTGTTCGTGGGGACTTCACTGCAGACGCAGACATTGACTGAGAACGCGACATATTGGTGGCGCGTCCAGGCATTTGACGGCCAGCTGAAAACAATGTCGGACGCAACCTACTATTTGAAGGTGAACGGCACGCCCGAACCGCCGGTCGCGTTCGGCCTTTCGAGCCCGACCGACGGGGCGATAATCACGACCACGACCGTGCCTTTTTACTGGTTGCCCACGTCGGACCCCGATCCTGAAGAGAGCGTCACCTACGAGCTTGCTCTCTCCCAGCTGTCGAATTTTTCCTCGAGCATAACCATCTCCGGGCTTACCGACGCGGTTACTTCCTACGGGGGGTTCGTCGAAAACGACAGGTATTACTGGCGCGTGACGGCGGTGGGCAGCGACGGCCTGAACAGGGTTTCGAACGAAACGATGCAGCTTTACATAGACATGACAAAGGAACTGCCCGGTTCGTTCAATCTCGGCGAGCCTGCGTATAACGTTATAATTTCGACGACGCTGACCCCGACTTTCAGCTGGGGCGCCGCG
>JAFGGC010000005.1 GCA_016930715.1 Endomicrobiales bacterium | reverse complement strand
GACACAGGATTCAAAAAGCATTTCATCATTTCAATGGTATCGCGTCTTGCGAAGCAAAAGGGTTTTCACATTCTAATGACGCCGCTGGGCCAGGGCGGGCTTTGCCTTCTCGATATGCTCCTTAACTATCGCGACCCTAAGACTGGCAGCAAGTTCCAAATAGTGGTAGAGGGGATCCCCAGTGACGATTACGGAAAAAACATTGCGGAGTTCCTGAGGACATATACCGAAGACCCGAGATACGAGGGGCAATTCGTTTTCAAGGAAGTTTTCGACAAGCCCCTGGCCAAGAGGATAGGCGCCGGGGCGCAGTCGTTTTTCATGCCTTCGGTCGACGAACCGGGCGGCATATCCAACCAGGAGATGGCACTGCTTCTGACGTTATGCGTCGTCACGGCCCGCGGCGGGCTCATTGATTTCTTTGAAAAAGGCGGTACTCCGGTGGAACCCCTGCCGGGTTTTGATTTCAGCCTTGACAAAGAATATGACAAGATGCATTATTTTGCCCAACGCACGTGGAGCGCCAAACGGGCTTTCGAGGCTTTCGAATGGCTCTTCAACATTTATATGTACAATCCGGCGTTCTACAGGAATATGCTCCGTGGATTGTTAAAATACAATCCGGACTGGAACACGGGCAAAAGGATAATGGCCTACAGGGAAATATATCGCGGGGCAATATCAAAAGCCCGTAACAGACTGCTGCAGGCCCTCGGTCGGAACTTGGCGAGGCTGCTCGGCGTCCCGGCTGTTGCCGGCGCTTCCGTTGACCTTCAGCGAAAGCTTCAATCGATGTTCACCGCCGTACTCGCGGACAGTGGAAGGTATGCTCCCGAAACTAAAATTCTCAAAACCAGGCTGGCCGAATTGACCGGAGATGATATTGACCTGGTCGTCAGCGATAATCCCGCTTTGATTCGGGGTGATGCCTGGTCGCTCGCGACGATGGGCTACGACATCGAGACCGGCAGGATGACGTTTTATATCCACAGGGTTTTTCTTGAGGGTTTAAGGAATAAGTCTCCGCCCGAAAAGGAGGCGCTTCTTTCGGCTTTGGCCTGGCACGAAATCTATGAGTATCAGGCGCTTAATGACGAAGGTTCTGAAATCTACGCTTTGTTCGGTACCTACCTTGAGGAAAAACCCAGGACACAGGAAAATTTCCACGAATGGCTGATAATTCTATCCAAAGAAGACATCGACAAGATGACCGCCCTTGAAAAACGGCTTGCCGGGCAATCAAGACTTTTTGAATACGCGGACTCGCTTGAAATAAACGAAGAGAACCTTAGAAAGATAGCCGTGGAAACACGGGGCATAGTAAAGGATATGGACAGATTCGGCATGTGCCTCACGCACGCCATAGTTTTGGAACACAGGCTTGGCGAACTCGGTTATTCCGGCGCGAAGGTCGTCGAGATTAATCTTGAGCGGGAGGGAAGAACGACGTTGGTGCACAGGTTCGTGGTTTTGCACGAGTTCATCATAGACACGTATCCTGAAGGCGCGTTTGACGAAGACAGCCCCGCGCGTTCTGCGGATGACGGCGTCGTGGTTGCCGGCATCGGTTCCGCGGTCGGCAGAACGTATTTTTCCGGGTCCGGTATCGGCATCATGGAAAATGACAATCCGGAAAACTTCAGGCGGATGAAAGGGAATGTTCTATTTCAGTATGAAGCGTATATGCTGAGAAGAGCCGCGAAGAGAGCCGTTGGTATTTTGCTGACTCCCGCAAACCCTGCTCCCGCGCTTTTCGGGCTTGCCGGAAAGATATCGGAAGCCGCGGAAGACAAATCCTGGATGGAAAGGAACGCTCCGGAGCTTGAGAACATGCCTTTCGTGAAGCTCGTCGGCGAGCTCAACGGGAAAAACCAAAAACAGGTCGCAGAGGAAATAGAAAAAATGAAAGCAATGGGTTTTCAAGACGCCTTCGTGATTACTCTTACTAACGGCAGTATGCGTTCGTGGGAAAGTATGTCCGAGATGACTGTAGTACCTTCGGGAGATGAACGTTATGAAAGCCTAAGCAGGACGGGAAGTCTTGTACTGCAAGTATTCTTTGACAGCTTGCCCGTGAAAGGCGAGGGCCGGAAGATTCCTGTCATCAGGCTCAATTACAGCGGTGATGTGAAGGCGGACAATGACTACGTGCTGGGAAGGGGCGCGCTGGCTCTCATCAAACAAATTGTCGATTCGCCGCGCGTCCGGAACGAACTGCAAAGGCGGACAGGTCTGGGGCTTTCCTGGGCGGGGAACAGGGAAAATGCGGTAGAACAGCGCAAGGTCAGGGTTCTTTTCAGCGCGGATGACGGGCTGGTCGCCTTTTGCGCCAATCCCGGCAGCTTCAGCGACGCCCTGAACAGCGCGATTATCGATGAAGCCGCGTGCGTTGTGCCGGCAACCTTGCCGGGCAGGCCCGGAGACATATCGTTTCCCGTTGTACCCGGGCCGGATTACGATAAGCGCGGCGGGAACCTCTGGGCGGTACAATATGACGGGAGAGAAGATACTGAAAAATTGCTGGCAAAATGCGTCCGGATACTGGCGGATAAAAGCGCGGTTTCAATGTCAAGAGCGAAATCAAACGTGATAGTCAGTAAAACGGGATTGAAATACAAGGATGCCGCGGAATACCTTAAAAAACTGAGAAGCATGTTCAGCGTGGGTACCATTTATCTTGAGCTTGATCTTATAGATTTGGAGCATCCCATGATATGGCAGGACGTGGCGAACTGGGGCAGGGTTGTGAGGTTTGCAAGGTCGCTCGACATCCGGCTTTTGTTCAGAGCGAAAGCGGCAAGAACCGATCAATTGAAGGTTCTCGAAAATAAGATAATGGATCTTGTCCGCACGGGTTTTCACGGGGTTGAAATAGACTTGACGGAAACGGAGGGCACGGACTACGTCGATTGGCTTCTGAACTTGAGAAGGTCGCTTGCGAGCGCAAACCCCGACACGATAACGATGGTTTCTCTGCCTGAAGGCGCGCCTGTCGGCAAGATAAGGGAGCGCGGCATATGCGTCGTGGAAAAACGCGTCGTTTCCTTGTCGGGCGCAAGGCTGGATCAGAACGTGAACGCCGATGTCCTGGAAATCGTCCCTGGGGTTGACCAGGTCCGAGACGAGGACGAATACGCCGGCATAATCGGCCGGATACGCGAAGCGCGCACGGTGTATGTCAAGATAAGCGATGATTTCGTCTGCGGGAAAAACGGTGCCGGGAACCTGAACCTTGTTTCTTCAAGGGTTGCCAGGGTCCTCGGGTCACTCGGCATGAGGGAACTGCTGCCTTTTGACGAGGGATACAGAGCCGCCAAGGAATATAAACCGGAGGATATCCCCGCGCTTGTTTCGGGTATGATGTCCGAAAGCAAGATCAGGACGTCTGACGGGATTATTGTCAGGGCCCCGCGGCTGTTCATACCCATCGAAGTATTCAGGCATTTAAAGACATTGAGCGATGAACGCCGCGCCGAGCTCTTGTTAAAATCGGATTACATATCTGAATTGTCTTCGGCCATCGAAGGTTTTGACGGCGTTCAGGCGAAGATGGCATCGTTCGCTGAAAGGATGAAGACAGCTCAAAACCATGACAAAGGACGCGTAAACGAGGAGTTTTTCGGATGGTGGACCGGGTTTGCCGAACAGGTGTGCGCCAAAGGATACCTGAGCGCCAATTTGGCAGCTTTTAAAAGCCTGCCGTTCGAAAAGGAAGCGGACAAGGAGGTATTCACGAAACTGCTCGTGGCGGCCGGTGCGCGCGGCGTGCCGCTTGAAACCGGAGCGGTTAAGGCTCTTGCGCGGAAGGCCGCTGCGGAAAGCCGGACGAAAGACAGGTCTTCTCAGGGGTTGTTGAAGAAGATAAACGCCGTGAGGAACGGTGGCGCGATAAAGAACGACAGGAATGCGAAAGAATACATATCGATGGTTTATCTGCTGGCAACGGCCCTGGAAAACGAGGGTAGAAGCGGAAAGGAAATGGGGCTTGAGTTAAGGCCGCTCTTGACGCCTGTCATAGAGCTTGTTGAGGCCGGAATGCCTCTTGGGCCTGAATCTATGGTGTTTACTATCGCGGTCTATGATGTTTTCATGGATTTCGGGGGGCGTCTGCGGGTGGTTGACGGCGCGGCCAACGCCGTTGATATGGCCATTCGCGGCACGAGGGCCATCAAACGGGCAGGTTAAAAGTAGGGACAGCGCCTACTTATTTTATAAGGATATTTAAGAACTATAACCTTATGAAAAATAAGTAGGCGCTGTCCCTACTTTTATTCGTATTCTTCCCGTTTGAAATTAAGAGTTTTTAAGCCCTGGACTATCTTGCCGAAGCTGGGAAAGAGCCTGCCTTGTATCATTAAAAAGTAAACGTACGGCACGAAGAAAAGGGAAAGCACGAGTGCGAATGTCAGGCCGCCCACGACGGCTATGGCAAGAGGTGCCGTCGCTTCGGCGCCGGCGCCTATGCCGAGAGCCAGCGGGAAGAGGTCGATAACGGTGGTAAGCGTCGTCATCATTATGGGCCTTATGTGTTCTACCGTTGACTCTATGATCACGCTTTCGATGGGCATTGCCGGGTTTCTTTGCTGCATCAGATTGTACCTGTCTACAAGTATTATAGAGATATTAACGGCGTTTCCGACGAGCATTATAATGCCGAGCATCGATACCGAGTTTATTGATTTGAAGGTCACAAGAAGAGTGATTATGGCGCCTATAAGGGCGAGCGGCACGGCCGTCATCACGATCCCAGGCTGTAGAAGCGACTCGAACTGGGAAGCAAGTATCATGTAGACTATTATGAACCCGAGGAGAACCGCGAAGACCGACGAGGCCATCGACTCGCGCATGGCTATCATCTCGCCCGCTATGGTCATGCTGATCTCGTCGCCCCTGTTTATGTCTTTGATGATCTGTTGTAATTTTGTAACCGCCTTTGAAAAACTACCCTTGATGTTGGACGTGACGAGGTAAGTCCTTTGCCCTTCGGTTCTTCGTATTTCCGGCATCGTTTTCACGAAGAGAACCTGCGCCACCTGCTTGAGCTGTATCGTCATTCCCCACGGTGAATAGGCAGTCATCTCGGTCACCTTTTCGAGAGTATCCCTGTCTTTTTCACGCATCCTGACCCTTATGTCGAATTCCTCGTCCTTTGTTTTAAGCTTCGTGGCGACGTATCCCTTTATTGCGGCAAGCGTCATAGCGGATATGTCCTGCGTGGAAAGCCCGAAGAGGGAAGCCCTTTCCCTGTCTATCTGCAGTTTCAGCTCCGGAACGAGGTCGGTGGGGACTACTTTTATGCCGTAGAACGTTTCAGAAATGTCCGACATTGTTCTTTTCAGTTTCTCTGAGATTGCCTTAAGTTTATCAAGGTCCCTGCCCTTGACTTCGACGGTAATCCCTGAAGTCGCGCCTACGCCGGAGCCAAAAAGGCCCTGCTGGGTAACGAATTCCGCCTCAAGGTCGTTGACGTTCCATTTTCTTATTTCGTCGCTCAATTCGGCCACGAGCGCGTTCGTCGACATACCGCCATTTTCCAGGCGAGCGATTATCCTCGCCTGGTACTGTTCAAGCGTTTCCATGGAAGCAGAACCGAGTTTTTCACCGGTGGAGCCGACCGTTGCCGAAAGGTCCTTTATTTCCGGATATTTTGATAGAAGGCTCTCGATCCTTTTTGAAATCTCGTTGGTGGTGTCAAGCGGTGTTTTCGGATGCATCGAAAGGTTGAGGACGAAACGCCGTTCGTCTACTTTCGGCATGAATTCTTTCGGTATAAGCATGTAGCAGATAAATCCTACGGCGAAGTATACCAGGGCGTAGAAAAGCATTTTTTTGAGCGGCCAATTGAGGACTTTTTTCAAATAAGGCGTGAAATACTTGTCTATTGCCTTCCGGCCGACTTTGATCGACTGTTTCGACAGATCGGACGCCATGGCAAGACGCGGAACCAGGATAAGCGCCACGAAAATGGAGGCAAGCATCGAAAAAGTTATGGTAAGGGCCAACTGCTTGAAAAGCTGCCCAGCCATGCCGGTCACGAAAATGAACGGAAGGAATATGGAAATCGTAGTGAGGGTCGACGACAATATGGGTCCGACTACTTCCTTTGTTGCCTGGAACACCACTTCCTTCTTGTCGCGGGCCGGGTCCTTGTGATAGACGTGGAGGATATTCTCGAGGACGATGTTCGAGTTGTCTACGACGAGCCCTATGCCCACCGTCAGGCCTCCAAGCGACATGGTGTTGATGGAAATGTTGCCGAAGTACATAAGGCACAGCGTCACGAGCATTGTTATCGGGATGGCTATGTTGATTATGATTGAGCCGAGAACGCTTTTCATGAAGAGATATAGAATTATGAAAGAAAGTGCCCCGCCTTTCAACGCGTTCTGGTAGATGTTGTTGAGGGAATTCTTGACGAATTCGGACTGGTCGTAGATTATTTTCACTTCGACGTCGTTCGGGAATTTATGCTGTATTTCCTTGAGTTTCTTGTGGACCGCTTTTGATATCTTGATAAGGTTTGAGCCCGACTGGGGGTAGATACCCAGGGAAATATTTTCCCTGCGGTTGTAGCGCGAATATCCGGTCTTGTCGCGGAGAGTCTCCCTGACGTCTGCGATGTCCCGTATTAGGATTGTCTTGGTGCCCGTGCCGGGCGCTTCGCCGCGGACCCTTTTTGAGGAGCGCCTGTAGCTGCCCTGGGATTGGTCCTGTTTTCCGAAGGAAAGGGCGGAAATGTCTTCTATGGATTTGAATTCTCCAACGGTTTTGACAAGGTACTCATAGTTGTCTTCCTTGATGGTGCCGGCGGGGTAAGTGATGTTGGCGTCCCGCAACGAACTTATGACTTCAGTAATGGATGCCTGGTTGGCGAGAAGCCTGCCCTTGTCTATTTCGACGATTATTTCCTTCTTTTCGCCTCCGCGTATCTCGACTTTAGCGACCCCGTCGAGGCGCTCCATTTCGTCTTTAATGTTTTTTTTGCAGAAGACGCGCAGGTCCGCCATCTTCCACGGGTTGGGATTGGGAGTTGTGTAGCTCGCCGATATTATTATGGCTTCTACCTGCATGGGGTTGTATTTGAGGACTATCGGCTCGTAGGCCTCCCTCGGTAGGGCTTCCTTGATCAGGTCGATCTTTTCACGGACTTCCATCGCGGCGAAATTCATGTTAGTGCCCCAGCGGAACTCGCAGGTCACAATGGAGGCGCCTTCCTTCGAGATGGAGCTGACCTTCTTGATGTTTTTGACCGTGCCGGCGGCTTCTTCCACTATCTTTGAGATGAGTTTTTCGGATTCTTCGGGGCCGGCGCCTTCGAATTTCGTGACGATCGTTATCTGCGGATATTCAAGGGAGGGAAAAAGTTCCTGCGGGATCTTGGTCCAGGAAATGAAACCGAGAAGCGCGATGCCGACGAATATCATTACTGTCGTGACCGGCCTGTCGATTGGGAGCCTTAAGAAGTTCATATTAAATGGAGACAGCCACCTATTTTTTTATCTGTTCGATTGTGCGACGATTCTGACCGAGCCGACTACTTATTATACTTAAAATTACAGCTTAAATTCAAAAAAAAGGTGGCTGTCCCTACTTGGCAACCACCGCTGGTTTTGTTTTTGACAAAAACCCGAACAACCTGTGAAAGAAATTCGTCGTTGCGTCAACGGCTTTCTCCATCGAAAGGTACGCCACGGGAACGACAAGCAGCGTCAAAAGCGTGCCGGATATCGTCCCGCAGAGGACGGTCAGTCCCAGCGACCTCCACATCGAAGCGGCCTCGTCCCTTGAAAGGACCATAGGGAGAAGGCCGAGGGTTTTCATAAGGAGCGTTATGAGTTCGGGCCTCAGGCGTTCGCAGCAGGACTCGAATATTACCCTGAATATGTTCGTTCTTCCCTTGCGCCTGGTGTTTATTTTTTCAACCAGTATGATGGAGCTGTAAACAACGCTTCCGAAAAGTATCATCGTGCCAATCCAGACGCCGAGGCTTATGGGTTTGTTGAATACCCACAGCGCGATAGCGACGCCTATGATGCTCAATGGAAGAGCGAACATTATCAGCAGCGGCTGGGAATAGCATTCAAATAGCGAGGCAAGCACGAGGAATATGAGTATTACCGTCATTGATATGGCCAGGACGAACTGCTCCTTGTTCCTGACGGTTTTTTCATAATCGCCGGATATGTTGAACGAATACTCCTTGGGGAAAGAAATACTTTTCAGGGTCTTTGTTATTTTATCGGCGGCTTCCATTAGGCCTATCTTGTTGCGGTTGGCGCTTATCTGTATGAAGCGTTTTTTATTCTTGTGCCATATCTCCTGGTTCGATTTGATCTGTTCGATGTCGCCTACCTGGCCGAGACGAAGGGTGTCGCCGAACGGGCTGACGATGCCGAGGAAAGGCAGTTCCGTGGCAGAGCTTACGGAGCCCGGCGTGAGGCGCGCGACAGTTTCTATCTGTTTTCCTTCCATCCTGTACTGCGTCGCTATAAGACCCCTGAGCTGGCAATGCAGGGTGTTGCCCAGGAAAACCGTCGTCAAGCCGAACTGTGTGAGCCTGTTCTGGTCTACCTTGAGGTGCAGTTCGGGTTCGTCCTCGCGCATCCTTATCTTGATGTCAGTAAGTCCTTTGACCTGGGAGAGCCTGCCCGACGCGGCGAAAGCGAGCTGTTTGAGCACTTCGTAGTCATAGCCGTAGAAGTCTACGAACATTTCCTTCGCGCCTGCCGTTTGCGCCTCCTGGAAGTAAACGAACGCCGGCGAGAACTCGTTCAGCCGCTTTCGGAATGTGGTCTTGAACCGGTCCGCGTCCTTTTCGACTTTTACTTCAAGGAACGTGTGTAGTTTCTCGACTTTCGAGGACACCCTCAAGACCGAGGGGTAAGACAGGAGCGCCTTTTCGATCTTCTTGACTATCTCGTTGGAATGCTCGATCCTCGTGGCGGGAGGGAACTGTACGCCCACTCTGAATGTGTTTATATCTCCTGGATCCATGAACTCGGAATCACGCTTGCTTAAAATGAAGACCGAAAGCACGAAGAGAACCAGCACGAACCCCCAGACGAATGCCTGGTGCTTGAAGGAAAATTTAAGCATGTTCCTGTATTTGCTCCGGACCTTCAGGTACCAGGGTTGGAAATCGAGGTCAAACTTTTTCTGCCACCTGTAAAGCTGAGGGGGGATGAAAACAAGCGTGCTTATGACGGACGCTATCAGCGCGAAGGTTATGGTCAGAGCGAAGGGGATGTAGAGCTGGCGGATCTCCGGGTCGAGGAACACGAGAGGCAGGAACACGATTATCGTCGTGAGAGTGGAGGCCATTATCGGGAGCACAAGTTCCCTCGTCCCTTCGACTATCATTGTTATCTTGTCGGAAAAGGTTTTTCTCGAATAATGGTAGGAAATGTTTTCCATCACGACTATCGCGTTGTCCATGACGTTGGCGATGCCCATGGCAAGCCCAGAAAGGGTCATGACGTTGAACGAGAGCCTGGAAAAGTAGACCATCATTATCGATAAAAGCAGGCTTAACGGGAGCGTAGTGATGACTATCAGGATGCTCCGGATGTTCCGCATGAACAGAAAAAGTATGGAGGCCAGAAGGAAGCCGCCTACGGCGAGCGCTTCATTCAACGCGTAGATGGCCTTTTTGATGTATTCGGCATCGTTCTTGACTACCGTCACGGTGACGTCGGATCCGAGGGTTTCTCTCGTGACTTCGACCTGTTTGACGATTTCGTCCGCGACGGTTATCGTGTTGGCGGTCGTTTCCTTCTGTATGTAGAGTGAAACCACCGGTTGGATATTGAGCCTTGCGAACGAGGTGGGCTCGAAATACGAGTCCCTGACCTTTGCCACGTCCTTTATCCTGATGACAGAACCCGCCGGAGTTATGGCGATGCCAGTGTTCTCGATTTCCTTTATGTTGTTGTATTCTCCGGTCGCCCTGATTATGTATTTGTCCCCGGTCTGCTCGAGTTCCCCGGCGGAAATAGAGATGTTCGAGAGGTTTATGCGTTCGACGACGGAGAGTATGGAAAGCCTGTAAGCCGTCAGCTTCGAATTGTCTATCTCGATGAAGAATTTACGTTCCCTGCCGCCTCCTATTTCAACGTTTGCGACACCGGCTATCCTCATCATCTTTTCTTTTATCTTGTCTTCGGCGAGTTCTCTTAGCTGTTCGGCGTTGTACCTGTGCGATGAAAGCGATATTATTACTATGGGCGCGTCGGACTGCTGGAACTTGGCGATTATCGGTTTTTCGACTTCCTTCGGGAGCATGTGCTTTACGGTGGCAAGCTTCTCGCGGATGTCGATGACCATGAAGTCGGTGTCTACGCCGTGGTGGAAGCGCATAACGACGACGGATTCCGATTCTCTTGACGCGGAAAGTATTTCCTTAAGGCCGTTCAACTCGGAGAACGCCTCTTCCAGCGGGCGCGTAACGTATTTCTCGACTTCGCTCGCGGCGATGCCGCCCCTGAGGCGTGTTATGACGCTTATTTCTCCGGACTCCATGGCCGGGTACAGCTCGACGGGTATTCTGAAAAAACTGACCGCGGAAAAAAGCATGATGCCAAGGACTAGCATCAGGGTCGTGATGGGTCTTCTGATTCCTAGGGTGAGCATTTTAAATGGGGACAGCGCCTATTTATTATGGGTCAGGTAATTGATAGTTAAAGCATGGTTTACTTTAGAATGCTATATTTGAAATTGCGAATTGATAAAGCTTAATAAATAGGCGCTGTCCCTCTTACTGCCCTATGCCGGGCGTTTCCGGTTTGTCGGCCACTATTTCCTGGAACTTCACGCGGATGCCGTCGTTCAATTGGCCCTGGGTTTCTACCACGATGTATTCTCCCTCGAAAAGGCCTTCGCTTATTATGGTCTGATGAGACGTCTTGATGCCGGTCTTGACGTGCCGCATCTCTATGGTCCCTTCGTCGGGGTTCTTGGGGTCGGGCTTGACCACGGGAAGAAGGGTCGTGTTTTCTCCGAGGTTTATTATGCTGTCGTTGGGCACGACCTTGACGTTCTTGAGCTCGACGAGAAGCACCGACCCCCTTCCGAACATTCCCGAACGGAGAAGACCCTCGGGGTTCGGCACGCCGATCTTCACGGTCGTGGTCCTTGTCCGTTCCTTGACCATGGGGGCGATCTCGGATACCGCGCCTTCGAAATTCTTGTTCGGGTAGGAATCGCAGTTTATTTTCACTTTCATTCCGGTCTTGAGCTTGTTCACGTCTTTCTCGGGCACGTCGACTTCGAAGTTGGTGTCTCCGCCGGTGACAAATTTTGCCACTACGTCCTGAGGCGTCACGTAATCGCCGGTTTTAATGATGATCTCCGCCAGCATCCCGTCCGACGGGGCGTAGATCTTTGCTTTTGAGAGGTTCGATTCGGCAAGCTGGAGTTCCGAGCGCGCGGCCTTCATCCTGGCTTCGGCGGACTGCGTTTCGAACCGCGCTTCCTGTATCTTGCTTTCCGAAAGGGCCTTCATCTTGTACATTTCCTCGTAAACTTTAAGCCTCTGGGACGCGGAATAATAGATGGATTTTTCGCTCGTGTATTTGCTTCTGGCGTAATCGGCTTTTGTTTGCGCGTCCTTGGGGTCCAGGGCCATGAGGGGCGTGCCCTTCTTGACCCGGACTCCTTCCCTTTGATAATACCTCTGTATCACCCCGTCTATCTCGAAACGCAGTTCGTTCTCAATGGTGCCCTTTATCGTTCCCATTACGGAGTAGGTATCCGTGAAATCCTCCGTTTTGACCCTTTTTACCCTGACCTGCACGAGGTCCGGCGTTTCCACTCTTTCCTTCTTGCCGCCGAAGAATATTGTTTTGACCAGGAAGAAAAGTATGATGAGGGCGAGGATTCCGCCGGCAATAACAATTATCTTCTTCATCTTTTCCTTTTCAGGTCCTTCCTCTCCGCCGAAGTACCTGTCCTTCAAGGGGTAGATAACCTCATTGAATTTTTCACGAAGATTCACGTAAAGTTCTCTGAAATCCAAAAGAATCCTCCTTATGTCGCCAGTCGCTGGACCTTCGGCCACTACACCTTCGGCCACTACACCTTCGGCGGACAGGCCGCCATATCCGGCATATTCCTCTATCTAAGCGGTATCAGAACGAGCCGTTCCATCTCGGACACCGAAGCGTAATTCGCGTTCAATGCTCTCGCGAACGCCGAAATGGTTTCAGCGTACTTCCAGGCTTCTTCCATAACCTGCACCGTCGGCACCTCGAAGAGCTCGTTGCGTTTTTTCAAAAGCGCGAGCTTACGCTGCTTGAGGGCGATTTCGTTTTTGAGCGTGCGTTCGTTCTTGAGAGAATTGACGTATTCATTGTACGATTTTTCGAAAGATATTGTTATTTTCTTGAACATGTCGTCGTATTCGGACTGCGCCTGCTGGTAGCCGATCCTGCTTTCCCTTGTTTCTATGAAGTAATCCACGTCGTCGAGGATAGCCAGCTTGAAATCGAGCGAATTAGTGTCGGTGCGCGCCGTCGGCTCCACGATTTCGTTCGGGTTCATCTTCTCCTGGGAGTTGGCCGCCTCGAATGAATTGCCCCAGAGCGTCCACTGCAGTCTTCCCATTATGCTCCAGGCGGTGGCAAGCGTCAGGGGTTCGGTGACGAACGCCTCGCCGCTCTTTCCGTAGAAGCCGTCAACGGAGATTTTTGGTATCGTTTTTGAACGGGCGGCTTTTCTTTTTTCTCCTGCCATTTTTATCTGCAGCTGGTTGAGTTTCAAATCGACGCTGTTGATGGGAACGAAGCCCAGGCACTCGCTCAAAGAAAATGATATCTCGGGGATGTCCTCGTTGAGCCCCTGCGGCACCGGCACGGGAACGTCGTCGAGGGAATCCACGTTGACAAGGGCGGAAAGCTTTTTTTCGGCAAGTCTCAGGTTCCTTTCGCTCGCCCGGTATAGGTTTTCGACCTTGTCCCTGAAGTTCTGGGCCTCAACGAGGTCAAGTTCGGATATGGCCTTGGCGTTGTATTCGACCAGAACTTTTTTGGCCAGGTACTCTATGTCGCTGAACGCTCTTGAGAGCGCGAAGAACTCCATCTTGAGGGAAAGGTATTCGTAATAGCTCAGCTTGATATTGTAGAAAAGGTCCTCTTTTATTTTGGTGTAATTGTAGCGCGCCGCCTCTTCCATCAGTTTCTCGTACCTGTAGGTTGAGGTAAGGCGCCCGCCCATGAAAACGGGCTGGGACGCCCTTAGCCCGATTTCTTCGGATTCGTAAACCTGTTCGTTCTGGGCGCTTTTGAATACCGTCTTGCCTCTTGTGAACCTTCTCTGTGCCATAATGTAGGGGAAGAACATCCTCCCGGCGCGGAATACCCTTCTCTGGGCGAGGCCGAGCTGCTCGTCAGCGACCGCGAGTTTTTTATCGCGGGCCTGGGCGATCTGAAGGCAGGTGTCAAGGAATTGGTCGCTGGACGAAAAAACCTTTGCAGGGCAGGTGATTAAAACGCAGGCCAGAAGTGCTATGCGAAATATTTTCATTTTATATTGAAAATAAGAGTAAAATACTAATAGGATTATACATCAAAAACCACTTTTTGTCAACGGACGATTCCAGGCATTCAAAATTAAGTTAAATGCTAATTCCCGGACCGAGGGGGTAATCCCGTTAAAGCTCTGCCACCGAACCACCGGCGGACGGGCATTTCCCCGGCGGGGGAGCGCAATATTCTGTTTTTTCAATGGAATTGCCGATGCGTCTGAGCGGATAAATCGTGAACTAACGGACCTGAAACGATGCGTTTATTTCTAACGGGATTGACTAATAAGGACAAATATCTTATAATCAATACACCGTATATTTTGATACGGTTTTTTGTTTTTATCCGCAGCTAAGCAGAACACCACGGTTTTGTCTATGTATGAATGTGTCAGATACTACTGCGGATATCACATTATACGTAGTCTGCGGATAACCCGCCGAAGCTGCGGTTTCAATACGGCGAATAGCCGCGGTAATTGGAGACCGCGTTCAGCGAAGGCAGGTATGCAAGAGGTATGATCCCGCTTTGGCGGGACTAACGGGGTTCCAGTAAGAGTAAACATTCCATTATGCGCGAGCTCAAGATCAGAGTTTCATACGCCGACACGGACCAGATGGGTATGGTTTATTACGCGAACTACTTGGTGTATTTTGAGCGCGGCAGGACGGAATGGCTCAGGGACCACGGGATAGCATATTCCGATATTGAAAAGAAGGGAGTTTTTTTTCCGGTGGTTGAATCCCGGTGCAAGTACGTGTCGCCGGCAAGGTATGACGACGTTATAAGCGTTTTTACGGATGTTTCCGGGGTCGGCCCGGCAAGCGTCGAATTCTCGTACAAAATAAAACTGAGGGACAAACTGCTCGCGACCGGGTTCACGAAGCATCCGCTCGTGAACCGCGGCATGAAGTTAGTCAAAATCCCGCCGGACATTAAAAAAGTTCTGGAGAAACATAGTGTCAAGAAAAATCCTGATAGCTGACGACGAAGACGAAATAATAGAATTCATCAAGGCGGCGTTCCACGGGCAGGACTTCAAAATAGTGACGACCAGCGTGGGGTCGCGCGTGCCCGTAATGATCAGGGAAGAGAAGCCCGACCTCGTGTTCCTGGACGTTATGATGCCGGGCCTTGACGGGTATTCGCTGGTGCTTCAGTTGTCGGAAAAAGAGGAAACCAGCAAGATACCTATCGTTGTAATGACCGCGCTTCCGGCGTCGCGCCAGCTTTTCGAAAAGTTCGGGCAGGTAAAGCATTTCGTGGACAAACCGTTTGACGCGCGGGAAATGGTCAAGAAGGCGAAAGAGATACTCAAGTAAAACCGGCCGTGTGGCATCGGCCTTGATTGGAGTCAGAACATGAAAGAAAAAGTCGAGAAAGCTCTTGAAAAAGTAAGACCGCACCTGCAGGCGGACGGCGGTGACGTTGAGCTCGTGGACGTGACGGAGGACGGCACGGTCAAGCTAAGGCTCAAAGGCGCCTGCGGTTCCTGCCCGATGGCAGCGATGACGCTTCAGCATGGCGTTTCTAGGATATTGAAACAAGAAGTGCCGGAGATCAAGAAAATAGAGGCTGTGGATTAAATAGCGTTTAGCGTATAGCGGATAGTTATCTCCTGAAAATAATGATTTGCTGTTTTTGACTTATCTATCCGCTAAACGCTATGTGCTATACGCTAATATGTTAATCGGTATAATGTCCGACAGCCATGACAACGTGCCGCGGATAGCAAAAGCGGTCGAGTTCTTTAACAAAACAGGTGTCGATCTGGTACTGCATGCGGGAGATATCATCTCGCCTTTCTGCGCCAAGGAGCTTAAAGGCCTTAAAACGAAACTCATCGCGGTTTTCGGCAACAACGACGGCGAGAAAAGGGTCTGGAAAGAAAAAATAGCGGAATTAGGCGAAATTCATACCGGTCCTTTTGAAACGGAAGCGGAAGGCCAGAGAATACTAATGATGCACGAGCCCGGCAACCTGGACGAGCTTGTCGACAGCCAGAAATATGATATAATCGTTTTCGGTCATACGCACAAAAAAATCGAAAAACGGGTTGGCAGGACCCTGGTGTTGAATCCGGGAGAGTGCGGGGCATGGCTTACCGGAGAAAGCACCGTGGCCACGCTCAGACTGCCGGAAAAAGAAGTTGAATTCGTTGAATTGTAAAGAGGGACAGCGCCTATTTTTCAGGTTTTATGGAAGTACCGAATGAATGCTTGGCAAGATGAATGTGCTGTATGATTCGCAGGTTCCTGTCAGATTTATTGATATGAAAAATAGGCGCTGTCCCTAGTTGTTGGGGAGGTAAATATGCTAACAGCAAGAGAAGTCATGACAAGGGAAGTTGTCACGATCACTCCGGAGATAGGTCTTGAAGAATGCATTTCAAGGCTGGTCAACAACAAGATCAGCGGGATGCCCGTCTGCGACAAGGACGGCGCGGTTGTCGGAATGATTTCGGAAAAAGACCTGCTGAATTTTATTTTTTCAGGGACTCTGAAGGAGACAAAGGTAGGGGAAGCGATGAGCACGCACGTTACCAGCTTCCCTCCGGATACCAGCCTTGACAAGATAGCTTTGGTAATGGGCGAAAAACAGATACGGCGTGTTCCGATAATAGAGAACGGCCGGCTTCTCGGCATAGTTTCGAGGAGAAGCATTATCCGTACCGTTCTTTCGATGAAATAGTAGCTTCTGGTAAAGGGTACAAGGTGCCAGTTACAAGTTAAGTCGGATCGGTTGGCGTCTAACTTTTACCTTGTAACTTGCAACCAGCAACTTTTTAGCCGTAAATGGCAGGGTAGCTCAGTGGTAGAGCAGCGGACTCATAAGCCGTTGGCCGTGGGTTCAAATCCCACCCCTGCCATTTTTTCTTTTGGAAAAGAAAGCTAACAACTGGGAACAGTGAAAAAGCAATAATTGGAAAGAGCGGATGGGATTTGAAGCCGACCCGAGCGCCGACGGTCAGGAGGATGAGCCCGAGCGTGAGCGAAGGGCGGCAGTGAGGGCGGCGGGCTTCGGCGGAGCGAAGCTTCAGCGGAGCGGGGGAGAAGAAATCCCACCCCTGCCATTT